>JAIOJQ010000119.1 GCA_019911865.1 Thermoanaerobaculia bacterium | reverse complement strand
CATCGAGGCGGTGCTCGCGGTCGGGCACGGGGCGCGCCGCCAGCCGGCAGCTGGCCCAGCGGACGATGGCGCGCAGACGCTCGAGCTCGGCGACGACGGCGCCCGGCTCGCAGCTCGCGGCGGCAATCGACCCGACCGGCCCGGGGTCGGCGCCGCACGAATCGACCTCGGGGACGCCGGACGCGCCGAGACTCGCCGCGGCGAGCAGCGCGGCGACGGTGACGACGGTCGAGCGGTGGCGGGGGCAGCGGCCGGTACGGTTCGCGGGCATCGGTTCTCCTCCCGGGCGGGCGGGTGGTCGCACGGCGTTCAGGGGGTCGGCTGGTCGAAATCGACCGTGCGTTCGACGGTGCGTCCGGCCTCGACCGTCACCGCGAGGCGGCGCTTGCCGCCGCCGATCTCGCCGACCTCCACTTCGTAGACTCCGGGCGCCAGCGTGAAGCGCAGCGGGTTGGACGTGGCGCTCCGGTAAGTGCGACCGGCGTCGACGCTCGCGCGGTCCGCGCGGACGACGACGGTGGCGTCGACCAGCGTGCCGCCGCGAACGACGCCGATCACCAGCTCGCCGGAGGCGAAGTCGTGGCGCAGCGCGGCGGGAGTGTCGGCGGCTACGTGGACGCGGCCGAGATCCGCGGTCGGACGGCCGCCGATCTCGAGCGCATGCAGCACCACCTCGTAGTCGCCGGCGGGCAGCGTCGTGCGGTCCGGGTTGCTGGTGGGCGCGCGGTAGGTTCGCCCCGTGGCCACGGGGCGGCGGCGGTCCCCGGGCGCGAAGACCTGCCAGGTGACGTCGGAGAGGGCGCCGTTGCGGGTGGCGCCGATCGTCAGCTCGCCGGTCGAGTAGTCGAGCATGCGCTCGACCCGGTCGCCCTCGGCGATCGCGATCTCGAACGTCTGCTCGGGTGCTCCGTCGATGCCGACCGCGCGCGCCTTTACCCGGTAGCCGCCGGCGGCGAGCGGAATCGTGCGCGGGTTGGTTTCGGGCCGCGCGTAGGTACGGGCCCCGAGCGCCCGGCCGCCAGAGAGAGGCTCGATCGTCACCGAGACGTCCTGCAACTCGCCGTTGCGCCGGGCCTCGATCACCAGGGCGCTGGTGGGCAGCGCGGGCGGCAGCGTTACCACCGTTTCGAGCGCTGCGGCGAGCTCGCCGGAGTCCGCCGCGGGAAGGTAGAGACCGCCACCCGCCTGCGCCGCGCACTCGAGCGAGGAGACGTCTTCCGCACCGACGTCGAGGCCGACCACGTGCAGCACGAACTCGGCGCCGCGCTGGCGGGCGGCGCGCACCGTGGCGCAAGGATCGCCGCCGCAGGTCTCGAGACCGTCGGTGACCACGACGACAGTGGCGCCGGGCGGGGCGAGCCCGAGCGCGTGCTCGACCGCAGCGGTGATCGGCGTCTTGCCCTTGGGATTCAGCCGATCGACGGTCCTCTGGAGCGCCGGGCGGTCGAGCGGCGCGAGCGGCGCGACGGTCTCGATGTCGGCGCAGTCGGCCTCGCGGCGGTGCCCGTAGGCGACGAGTGCGATCGGCCGAGCGTCTTCGAGGCCGGCGGCGAGCTCGCCGACGACGCGACGCGCGCCGACGATCTTCGCCTCGCCCTTCACCTGCCCCCACATCGAGCCGGAGGCGTCGAGCACCAGCACGAGCGGGGCAGGGGTGCCGGCATCGGCGCGGAGCGGCCCGCCCAGGGCCACGGCGACCGCGCACGTCGACATCAGGACACGGAGCTTCATCGGCTCTCCTCCCGCGGGCGACCTCGACATCGGGTGACGAGGACGCACCTTATCAGGCCGGAGGCGACCTCGCCGCGCGGCGCTCGATCGGTCGGTTGGTGGCTCGGCGTCTCCCCGACAGCGCGTCAGCGGTCGGCCGGCGCGCGCGCGGGCGGCCGACGACCGGATTCGTCTGCGCCGGGCTCGTCCAGGCGCTCGCGGAGACGGTGGCTGAGCGGATGGTCGGTGCCGAAGCGCTCGCGCCGGATCGCGAGCGCTTCCTCCAGATCGCGGCGTTCGTCGGCGAACCGGCCTTCGGCCCGCGCGAGCCGGGCGCGCGCTTCGAGCGCCTCGGCGAGGCGCGGATGACGCTCGGCGTAGGCGCGGCGGGACAGATCGACCGAACGATCGAGCTCGGCGCGCGCGCGGTCGCGGTCGCCGAGCGCGAGCCGGGCGAGGCCGAGGCCGCGCGAGGTCTGGGCGACCTCGGCGCTGTCGTCGCCGAGCAGCGCCGCGCGCGTGGCGAGCGCCGCCTCCAGCTCGGCCGCCGCCTCGGCCGCGCGACCGAGCTCGAGCAGGGCACAGCCGAGATTGTTGCGGGCGGTGGCGACGCGCGCGCTCGTCTCGCCGGCGCTGGCGCGCCAGAGGGCCGCCGCCTCGCGGAAGCCGGCCGCCGCTTCGTCGAAGCGGCCGAGGCGGAAGGCGGTCGTGGCGAAGTTGTTGACGTGCACGGCGAGAGAATCGCTGTCCGGCGCGAGGATCGAACGGGCGAGCGGCAGCGCCTCGCGGCGGACCGCGACGGCCTCCTCGAAGCGCGCGCCGTCCTCGAGGGCCGAAGCGAGACTGTTGAGTCCCTCCAGCACTCCGGGATGGTCCGGACCGAAGACGTGGCGGCGCACGGCGAGGCTCCGCTCGAGGTCGGCGACGGCGAGAACGGTCGCGCCGGCCGCGCCGTGCGCCAGGCCGAGCGCCTCGAGCGCGTCGGCGACCCGCGGGTGATCCTCCGGCAGGTGCCGCCGGCGCACGGCGAGGGCGTGCTCGGCGAGCGCCACGGCCTCCTCGGCGCGGCCGAGGTCGAGCAGCGTCAGGGCCAGGCCGACTTCGACGTCGGCGAACGCGAGGCTCTGGTCGCCGGCGAGCTGGCGTTCGAGCTCGAGGGCCCGGCGCTCGACGGCGAGCGCCTCCTCGAAGCGTTCGAGCTGACGCAGGGCCGTCCCCGTGTTGAACCGCGCGGCGGCGGCGTCGTCACGGTAGCCGTCGCCCGCGATCTCGAAGATCGCGAGCGCCCGCTGCTGCAGCTCGAGCGCCCGCGCCGGATCGTCTCGCCAGTAGTGGAGATCGCCCAGGGCGAGAAGGACCCGCGCCGTCTCCGGGCCGTCCGCGCCGTGGTCGACGACCTCGCGCAGCGGAACTTCGCGACCCCGGGCGCGCTCGGGATCGATCGCGGCGAACAGCTCGAGCAGGAACGAACGGATGGCTTCGGCGCGCTGGGCCTCGGCGAGACGGGCGCGGGACTCGGCGAACGCGCGAGCCAGAGCGGTGAAACCGCCGACCAGCGTGAGGGCGAGCGCCGCCGCCGCCGTGACGCCGAGCCGATGGCGCCGGGCGAAGCGCACCAACCGTCCGATGCGCGAGGGCGCCCGGGCCGCGATCGGGCGACCGGCGAAATGATCCTCGAGGTCGCGTGCGAGCGCGTCGACCGTGGGGTAGCGGTGCGCGGGCGAGCGGGCGATCGCCCGCGCGACGATCGCCTCGAGATCACCGGCGAGTCGCCGAGCGAGTCGGGCCGGCGTGGTTCACCAGGATGTTGGCGGGCTTGAGGTCG
>JAIOJQ010000118.1 GCA_019911865.1 Thermoanaerobaculia bacterium | reverse complement strand
GCCGGCGGCGAGGCGGCTGGCAGCGACGTGGCTGCGCGCCGCGAACTGCTCGAGCTCGACTGGCGGCCGACCGTCGACGCGCTGGTGGCGGCGCGGCGCGCTCCACGATCTCGAACGGCGGCAGCGGCCAGGGGTCGGCGTCGCCGGCCAGCGCCTCCAGCGCCACCGCTGCCTCGCCCTCCCAGGAGGCGCGCAGGCAGAGGCCGAGCAGCGCCGCGACGCCGTCGAACAGGCGGCCGGCGCTCGACGTATCGGGCGTGCGGGCGTGGCGATCGAGCAGCTGGAGGACGAAGCGGCGCTCGGCCGGGGTCACCGCCGAGAGCGGATCGCAGCTCTTCACGCCCGCCTCGAGCGCGCCGTCGATCGGGTGGAGCAGGGCGAGCGCGACGCGCCAGGGTTGGCGCACCGCCGCCTCGCCGCCGGGCAGACCGAAGGGGCGCAGCCGCGCCACCCGCTCGAAGCCGGCGGCGTCGCCGAGCAGCAGCTCGCCCCCCCAGACCGTGCCGTCCGGCCCGTAGCCGGTGCCGTCCCAGGTGACGCCGAGAGCCGGACCCTCGACGCCGTGCTCGGCGAGCACCGCCGCAAGGTGGGCGTGGTGGTGCTGCACGGCGCAGGCGGCGAGGCCGGAGGGAGAGTCGACGGCGCGGGCCAGCCGGCCGCCGGGCGCCGCCGCGGCGAGCGCCCAGCGGGTCGACGGGTAGTCGGGGTGCAGGTCGTGCGCCACCGCCGCGGGCGGCGCGGCGAAGAGGCGGACGAAGTCGAGCGCCACGCGCTCCATGGCGGCGCGCGCCTGCGGCGTCTCGAGGTCGCCGATGTGCTGCGACAGGAAGACCTGGCGGCCGCGGGCGAGCGCCACGACGTCTTTCTGGTGGGCACCGACGGCGAGCACCGTCGGGCCCTCGTCGCGCAGCAGCACCGGCAGCGGCGCGTAGCCGCGCGCCCGGCGCAGCACCTGGACGCTCCCCTCGAAGCGTCGCGCCACGCTGTCGTCGACGTGGCGGGTGATCGGCCGGTCGTGGCCGAGGAAGAGGTCGGCGATGCCGGCCAGCCGCTCGACGGCTTCCGCGTCGTCGATGGCGATCGGCTCCTCGGAGAGATTGCCCGAGGTGGCGACCAGCGGCAGGCCGACGGCGCGCAGCAGCAGGTGGTGCAGCGGCCAGAGGAAGGTCGACAGCACGGCGTCGGCCGACCCCGGGTCGAGGTGAGGCCCGAAGCCGGTCAGGGCGTTGCGCGCCACGGCGAGGAGGATGAAGGCGTCGTCGCACGGCTCGAGCAGCGAGCGCGCCCGCACGGCGAGGGCGAGCGCGACGAGCGGCAGGTCGACCGCGAGGTCGGCGGCGAGAGCGCGGAGGCGGGACACGGGCGGCGCCGCCGATGCTACCCGACACCCACCCGCGAGGATGGCGCGGCGCCGCGGCGGCGGGACTAGGTTGCCGCCAGATGAAGAGCGCGTCGAGCCCGCCGCTGGCCGGCGCTCGTCGCCCCGAGCGGCGGCGCCCCGCCCGCGGTGTGCCCGGCGAGGCCGCGGCGCGGCTCCACCTCGAGATCCGCGGCGCCGTGCAGGGGGTCGGCTTCCGCCCCTTCGTCCACCGCCTGGCGCAACGCGAGCGGCTCGCCGGCTGGGTGATCAACGACGGCGGCGGCGTGCGGCTCGAAGTCGAGGGGCCGCTCGACGCGGTCGAGCGCTTCCGCGCCGCCATCGACGTCGAGCCGCCGGCCGCCGCGGTGGTGCAGGCGGTCGACGAACGCTGGCTGGCGCCGACCGGCGAGACCGGCTTCCGGATCGAGGTGAGCGACGCGGCGAGCGCGAACCGCGTCGCGGTGCTGCCCGACCTCGCCACCTGCCCCGACTGCCTGGCCGAGATCTTCGATCCGGCCTCGCGCCGCTTCGGCTATCCGTTCACCAACTGCACCGCCTGCGGGCCGCGCTTCACCATCCTCGAAGAGGTGCCGTGGGACCGCGCCCGCACGACGATGCGCGGCTTCCCCCTCTGCCCCGCCTGCCGCGCCGAGTACGAAGACCCGACCGACCGCCGCTTCCACGCCGAGCCGATCGCCTGCCCGGTCTGCGGCCCGCAGCTGCGCCTGTTGGCCCCCGACGGCCGGCCGCTCGCCGAGGGGGCGATCGTGGCGCTCAAGGGGCTCGGCGGCTGGCAGCTGCTGGTCGACGCGCGCGACGAGGACGCCGTCGCCCGCCTGCGCTCGCGCAAGCAC
>JAIOJQ010000117.1 GCA_019911865.1 Thermoanaerobaculia bacterium | reverse complement strand
GAAGCGGCCTGCCTCGATCTCGGCAACCACCAATTGGAGCCCACGGCGGATGGAGCGGAAGTTCTTGAGTCGCTCTTCCCAGAGAAACCAGGTCTGGAACGTGCTGCGGGGATCCTGGCGCCAGCGGGCGATCAACGCCCGTAGCGCATCGTCGCTCGACCGTGCCGCGATCAAAGTTCCGGTCTCCAGGGGTCGCTCTCGACACTCACGCGAAGGCACACCTAGCAAGCCTACATCCGCAGTCCCCCGTACGTCGCCGGGCACGACCGCGTGATGCGGTCTACCGTCCCTGGACGTGCCGAAGCGTCTCCTCGGCGTCGAGCTCACGTGTCGCGTTGCCGGTGCGCACCAGGAGGTGCGAGCCGTGACCGTCGCGCAAGAAGACCGGGCTCGGCGCCGGCTCGACCGTGACGCGGCAGACGTCGCGGTCGCCGATCCGTTGGAAGAGGATGTGGACGAAGGCGCACGATGCCGTACCGAGCTTCTGCGCCACGAGATCCAGGATCAGGCGCTCGAACGCGTCGTGATTTCGGCCGCGCAGTGTCGCGAGATCGGGCTCGATCCCGAGGACCTCGCCGGAGTCGGATACGCCGATCAGCAGCGTCCCACCCCCGCCGTTCAAGAAGCCGGCGATCGAGCGGACGATCGGCAGCTCCAGCTCTCGGCTGACACAACCCTTGTGGTAGTCCCATCGAATCGAAGCCTTGAGCTCGAGGCTCTGGCTCTCGCCCTGGCCGACCAGCGTCGCGAGATCGCGATCGAGCAGCCGCGCCAGGCGAGTCACTTGCCTCTCGTGGCGGCGTGCCGCCACGGCGTAAGTGCCCGAGAAGAGCCCGAGGGCTGCGCCGAAGGCCGCGAAACGTCCGGTCATTGCGCGCATTCCCGGCTCGAAGGCCGCGAGCAGGCTGTCGAGCGCCAACCGCCAGGCCGGCCCGAGCCCGGCGGCCCCCGAAGAGTGCTCGAACCAGTAGATGACCATGGTGACCGGATGCAGCAGCAGCACTCCGAGCAGCGCACCGACCGCGACGTGCGCTCCGAGCGTCGGCCAGGTCGTTCTCCGCTCGATCGGTCGCATGGCCGACTCCACTCCTGCGCCCCCGACCCTCACTCGACGGTGCCGGAAGGTGGGATCTCCTGAGGAACCGGAGGAAGCGTCGCCGGGAGGACGCTGGGAGGAGCCAGGACGAGCGAGAGAGTGCGGCGCTCTCCGCCGCGGTACAGCTCCAAGGTCACGACCTCGCCGGCCTCGCGGCCATCGAGCCAGTCCAGGAGCTCACCCGACGAGCGGATCGCGCTGCCGTCGACGGTGTCGATCAGGTCGCCGGCGTTCCATCGCCCCATCTCGTCCCGTGTCGATCCATTCACTCCGAGCCGTGCGGCCTCACTGCCCTCCTCCACCGAGAGCACCAGGGCGCCCTTCAGGCCGAGTGCCTCGGTCAGGGCGTCCGGAGCCAGCGCGAGACCGAGAGTCGGCCGGACGATTCTCCCGTGCCGAATGAGGTGAGGTACCGTGCGCACCACCGCCGCCACCGGAATCGCGAAGCCCACGCCGGCAGAGGAACCGGAGGTGGTGTAGATCGCCGTGTTGACGCCCACCAGCCGGCCCCGGCTGTCGATCAACGGGCCGCCCGAGCTTCCGGGGTTGATCGCCGCGTCGGTCTGGATCACGTCGTGGATGCGGACGCCCGAGGGGGAATCGACCGTCCGGCTGAGGGCGCTCACGATCCCGGTGGTCAGCGTGTGATCGAAGCCGAACGGATTGCCGACCGCGAGTACGGTCTGCCCGATCCGCACCCGGGACGAGTCGCCGACCGGTAGCGGCTCGAGCTTCTCGGCGGGAGCGTCGATCCTCAGCACCGCGAGGTCCTTCTCCGGTGCGATGCCGACGAGGCGCGCACGCCAGTGGGTGTGATCGGCGAGCGCCACCTCGACCTGCTCGGCTCCGTCGACAACGTGGAAGTTCGTGACGACGTGGCCCTGCCGGTCCCAAACGAAACCGGAGCCCGCGCCGAGCGGCAGCTCGTGCACGGCACCGGCCGAGTCCTCGACATGCCGAGAGAAGGTGCGGATGCAGACCACCGATCGGGAAGCTGCGTCGAAGAGGTCGATCGTCGCGGCCTCGGCGGCCAGCAGGGCATTGGCCGGCTCCTCTTCGGACGCCGGAGCGGCGATCGCCGGCGCCCCCGGCTTCATTGTTGCTGCCGTTCCGGGTCGTACCCCCCAAGCGGCGACCACGATCAGAATCAACCACACCGAGCCGCCGCGCCAGCCCAGCCGAAATTCGGCAAGCGATTTCTCGTCGCGCTTCATGTCTTGCTCCTTTCTCCGACGATCGCGGGTGCAGCCGTGGCGGCGGACATCTCGTTGTGCCCTCGGAGATGGCCTGGAGGCCACCACCCCTTTGCGACGACGCCCTCGAGGGCCGCGAGTGCCGCGGGATCGACCCGATTGGGCGCCATGGCGCGCAGCTCTTCAATGGCGGACTCCGGCGTCGCGGCGGGCCGGTAGCGTCGTGCTTCGGTGATCGCGACGAAGATGTCCGCGACTTTCAAGGCGCGGGCGAGAAGAGGAATTTCCGCGCCTCGAAGGCCTCGTGGATAGCCGCTGCCGTCCGGGCTCTCGTGGTGAGCGAGAACCGTCTCGGCAAGATCTTCGTCGCCGCCAACCGAGCGAACCAGCTCCGCGGCGATGCGTGGATGGTCGCGGATCCTAGCCCGCTGTTCGAGCGAAAGCTGCTGATCGGACTGAAGAACGTCGTCGCCCAAGCCGATCTTGCCCACGTCGTGGAGGCGGCCCGCGAGGTGCGCCGCGGCCCTCTGGGAGCGATCGAGGCCGAGCTCGTGAGCGACGAGCTCCGCGAGGTCCGCCACGCGGCGGGAGTGTTCGGCGAGAGCGGGGTCCCGCGCGCCCAGGGCGGTCACGAGAGCGTCGAGGGCACTGCGCACCTCGCTCCGGGCAGCGGCGAGGAGCACGCGGTCGCGCTCGTCGCGCCGGCTCTCGGCAGCCATGGTGAGCGAGCCGACGAGCAGTCCGACGGTGACGAAGCCGGCCACGACGGCGAGCTCGTCGAGCAGCGAAGCCCACGGTGCCGGATCGCGAAGGGCAACATGCCCGAGATAGAGCAGGCTCGCCGCGCCGGCGAACAGGGCACCCGCGCGCGCACCGCGCGCCTTCCCCGCCAGGACGATCGGCACCAGGTAAAGAGCGGCCAGGCCCACGTGGACCGCGTGACGAAGCCCGGTGCCCCGCGCACCGAGCAGGAGGTGGAACACCGTGATCGCGCCGAGGAGCACCCATGCCCAGCGGAGCGTGCGCTCCCTCGCCTCCGCGAGCGCTGGATCCTGGGCCATCGATGGCCCGGTGAATGTGGGCTCCTCCGGAGTGCGGAGATTTTGTCCCCGGCCTCTGCGGACGGCGCCCCAGATCCGCGCCGAAAGAGTGAGCCGCGCCGCCGAGGGGGCCGTGCGTTGGAGTTCAGCTGCTTCGGTGAGCTTCGTCGGATGCGGTGTCACTGTCGCCTCCTCGACTCTCCGCGGATCTGCGCGAGCGGGCCAGCCGCGGAGGGCCGGCCCGTTCTGGGGTCGCCTGCGCGTCAGTCGATGCCGTTGACGCGCGAGCCGCACTTCGACATCGACGATCCGTAATAGGGGTTCGCGACCGCCGTGTCGGAGGTCGGCTGCAGCCAGTAGGCCTTCACCATCGGGCAGTGATAGAGCTGGGCGCCGGTGAAACCGGTCGCCGTCGCGAGCCGCGCCATCGCGCGCGACAGCTCGGCGAACGACGCCCGCAGCCGCTCGAGCTCCTCTCCTTCGAGCTGCTTCGCCGTCTGGACCACCTCGACATAAGCGCCGTCCGCACCTTCGCCCGCGGCGTTCGCGAGCGCGGCGAGGCGGGACGCCGCCGCGGTCACGCCCGCCACACGGTCGGCTGCGAGCGCATCGTGGATCTCGTCGTAGACCGCGAAGAGGGGCGCGGTCGGCGGCGGCGCAGCCTCCGCGCGCGCGGCGATGCCCGCGAAGAGTAGGAGTGCCGGAATCAGGACCTTGCGGATCATCATGGAAGCCTCCGTTTCGTTGGTTTCGTCGTACATCGGGGTGGAATTGGGATCGGAGTCATGCCACGCTCGGCTCGAGCTCCGGTTCCGAGCCCGGCTGCGGCTCGGGGTTCTGATCGATCTCGCGCCGCCGCCATAGTTTGTAGATGGCCGGATAGACCAACAGCTCGAGGGCGAACGAGGTGATGAGGCCGCCGATCATCGGGGCGGCGATTCGTTTCATCACATCCGACCCGGCCGAGGTCGACCACATGATCGGCAGAAGACCCATGAAGGCCGCCGCCACGGTCATCATCTTGGGTCGGGCCCGCTTGACGGCGCCGTGGACGATGGCCTCGTCGACCTCGCCCTCGTTCCGGAGCAGGCCGCGCCGCTTGGCGTCGTCCCAGGAGAGATCGAGGAAGAGCAGCATGAAGACGCCGGTCTCGGCGTCGAGGCCCAGGAGAGCGATCATGCCGACCCAGGCGGCGATCGAGACGTTGTAGTCGAGCAGCCAGAACAGCCAGATCGCGCCGATGGCGGAGAACGGTACCGCCAGCATCACCACCGTGGCCTTGAAGCTGGAGCGGGTGTTCGCGTAGAGGAGGGCGAAGATCAGCACCAGCGTGACCGGCACGACCACCTTGAGCCGCTCGCGGACGCGGATCATGTTCTCGTACTGCCCGCTCCAGGTGAGGGAATACCCAGCCGGAAGCGCAACTGTGCTTTCGACCCGTCGCTTGGCCTCCTCGACATAGCTACCGACGTCGCGCCCAGCGATGTCCACGTAGACGTAGCCGGCGAGGAACCCGTTTTCGTCGCGAAGCATGGACGGCCCCTGGAGCAGCCGGACATCGGCGAGCTGGGCGATAGGTACCTGGGCCATCGTGGGCGTCGGCACCAGCACCCGACCGAGCCTCTCGGGGTCGTCCCGCAGCTCGCGTGGATAGCGGACATTCACCGGATAGCGGGCGCGGCCTTCGATGGTGGTGGTGACGTTCTCGCCGCCGATCGCCGCCGCGATCACCATGTGCAGGTCGTCGATGACGAGACCGTAGCGAGCGAGCTGATCGCGGCGCGGAGAAATGTCGAGGAAGTAGCCGCCGGCGACTCGTTCGGCGTAGGCCGACCGCGTGCCGGGTACGTCGCGGACGGCCTGCTCGATCTCGGCGCCGAGACGTTCGATCTCGGCCAGGTCGGCACCGAAAACCTTGATTCCCACGGGAGTGCGAACTCCCGTCGTCAACATGTCGATGCGGGCCTTGATCGGCATCGTCCAGGCGCTGGTCACGCCGGGGCTCGCCAGGGCGCGGTTCATTTCGTCGACGAGCTCGTCCCAGGAGATGTGGTCAGGCCAGAAGGGGCGGAATGCAGGCTTCGTCCAGTCGGGCCAGTCCGAGTACCACCGCGGCTTGGCTCGCCACTCGTCCTCGGACTTCAGCACCACCGTGGTCTCGAACATCGAAAACGGAGCCGGGTCGGTAGACGTGTCGGCTCGCCCCGCCTTGCCGAAGACCCTCTCCACCTCCGGGAAGGCGCGCAGCACCTTGTCCTGGGCAATCAACAGCTCCTGCGCCTGTGCCACGGAGATGCCCGGAAGCGTCGTGGGCATGTGAAGAATGGTGCCTTCGTTGAGTGGCGGCATGAACTCGGAGCCCAGGGTGAAATAGGCCGGCACGGAGATCGCGACCAGGAGCAGCGCCGCACCGATGACCTTCTTGGGGTGGCGGAGGACGAAGCGACAGGCCGGCTCGTAGACGCGGAAGATCGAGCGGCTGATCGGATGACGCTCCTCGGCATGGTAGGTGCCGACGAGGGCGCCCGTCGCCAGCCGAGCCAGCCACCGCGGCCGGAAGCTGAACGGATCGATCCGCGCGAACATCATGCGTAGCGCTGGGTCGAGGGTGATGGCGAGGAGCGCGGCAATGGCCATTGCCAGGTTCTTCGAGAAGGCGAGGGGCTTGAAGAGGCGCCCCTCCTGGTCGACGAGGGCGAAGACGGGCAGGAAAGCGACGGCTATGACGAGGAGCGAAAAGAAGACCGATGGACCGACCTCCATCAGGGCCTCCAGGCGTACCTGATGAAAGCTCCCCTTGCGCCCACCGACCTGCCAGTGGTGAATCTTGTTGTAGGCGTTCTCGACCTCGACGATCGCTCCATCCACGAGGACGCCGATCGAGATGGCGATTCCTGCGAGCGACATGATGTTGACCGTCAGGCCCATGAGGTACATGGGGATGAAGGCGAGCAGCACCGAGATCGGAATGGTCAGAATGGGA
>JAIOJQ010000116.1 GCA_019911865.1 Thermoanaerobaculia bacterium | reverse complement strand
CTCGCCGAGCGCGAGGTGGCGGCGAACCTGGCGATCTGGCCGGTCGTCTTCTCGGTCTCGGGCAACGACCTGTCGGACCTCCAGACGCGCCTCGAGCAGGACGCCGCCAAGATCGAGGCGTTCCTGCGCGGCCGCGGCTTCGGTGAAGCCGAATTCTCGCTCTCGGCGCCGCGGGTGACCGACAACGCTCCGAGCGGCAGCTGGGAGGGGCGCATGCCGACCGAGCGTTACCAGGTCGAGACGACGGTGACCCTGCGCACCATCCGGGTCGACGAAGCGCGCGCCGCCATGGAAGCTTCCGGCGAGCTGGTGCGCGCCGGCGTCCGCCTGTTGCGCAGCTGGGAGTACAACACCCAGTACTTCTTCACCGACCTCGAGTCGGTCAAGCCCGAGATGATCGCCGCGGCGACCCGCGACGCGCGCCGCGCGGCGGAGAAGTTCGCGCAGGACTCGGGGGCGGGCATCGGCGGCATCCGCCGCGCCACGCAGGGCTACTTCTCGATCGAGGATCGCGACCCGTTCTCCCCGGAGTGGAAGAAGATCCGCGTCGTCACCAGCATCGACTACTTCGTCGAGTGAAGGGCGCGGCGCGGCGTCAGGCGCCGGCCAGCGGATCGACCACGTCGCGGTGCCCCTGCAGCGCCACGCGCTGCAGGTAAGGCGCCAGGCCGCGCAGGCCGCCGAGTTCCTCGCCGCCGCCGGCGCGTCCGGGGCCGCCGTGCAGCGATCCCGGCAGCGCGGCGCCCGACCCGAACCCCTCCGCGCCGGTCGAGCCGACGTAGATCCGCCCCGTCCAGCAGCCGGCTCCGGCGAAGAAGTCGGCCCGCCACTCGGCGTCGTCGCTGTAGACCGAGGTCACCAGCGTGCCGCCGCCGAGCGCCACCAGCCGGGCCGCCTCGGCGGCGGTACCGGAACTGGCGAGTACCGTCGCCACCGGGCCGAAGACTTCGCGCTCGTGGACGGGGGTGAGCTCGAGCGGCGCCTCGCAGCGCAGCAGCGTCGGGGCGACGAAGAAGCCCCTGCCGGCCGCCGCGCCGACGCCGTCGACGCGGGCGCCGCTGCCGGCGGCGAGGTCGCAGGTGGCCAGCAGCTCGGCGATGCCGTCGAGCGCGTCGTCGAGTTGCGCCGCGGTGGCGAGCGGCCCCATGGTCACCGACGGATCGGCCGGGTTGCCGGTGACCACCCGCGCCAGGCGCGCGGCGAGCGCCTCGATCAGCGCCCCCTCGTGCTCGCGCGGCACGACGATCCGCCGCACGGCGGTGCACTTCTGCCCCGCCTTCTGCGTCATCTCGCGCGCCACGTCGCGCACGAAGAGGTCGAACAGCGGCGTGCCCGGCGCGGCATCGGGGCCGAGCACGGCAGCGTTCAAGCTGTCGGCCTCGACGTTGACCCGCACGGCGGCGGCGATCAGCGCGGCGCGTCCGCGCAGCGACCGCGCCGTCGCCGCCGAACCGGTGAAGGCGAAGACGTCCTGCGCGCCGAGCCGATCGACGAGGTCGCCGGTCGAGCCGACCACCAGCTGCAGCGCCCCCTCCGGCAGCAGCCCGTCGGCGAGCAGGATCTCGACCATGCGATGCGCCGTGAGCGCGGTCGCCGTCGCCGGCTTGGTGATCACCGGCATGCCGGCGAGGAAGGCGCAGGCGAACTTCTCGGCGAACCCCCAGGCGGGAAAGTTGAACGCGTTGACGTGCAGGGCGACGCCCGGCCGCGGCACCAGCGCGTGGCGGCTCCAGAACGCTTCGCTCTTGCCGAGTTGCAGGCCGTCGCCGTCGACCAGGTGGCGGCGGTCGCCGAGCGACAGGCCGAGCCCGCCGTAAAAGGCGAGAGTGCCCCCGGCTCCGTCGACGTCGAAGGCGCCGTCGCCGGCGGTGGCGCCGTTGTTCGCCGCCGAGAGGGCGAGCAGCTCGTCGCGGTGCTCGCGCAGCCGCTTCGCGGCCGCCTTGAGGATCTCGCCGCGCTGGCCGAAGGTGAGGCCGGCGAGGGCCGGGCCGCCGGTGCTCCGCGCCCAGGCCAGGGCGCCGGCGAAGTCGGCGCCGGCCGACGAGGCGCGCGCCAGGGTCTCTTCGGTCGACGGGTCGACCAGGGTCTGGAAGTCGCGGTCGCCGGCATGCCAGCGTCCGGCGAGGTAGCTCGTCAGGGTCTTCATCGCTGGACTCGCCGCCCGGGATGTCGCGGCCGGGGCGTCACTCGGCCGGCTTCGGCTCGGCCGCCGGCGGCGCCGGCGCCTTCTGGACCTCGAGCAGCTCGACCTCGAACACCAGTGTCGCGCCGGGCGGAATGGACGGCCGGCCGCGGTCGCCGTAGGCCGTGTCGGACGGGCAGACGAGCGTCGCCTTGCCGCCGGGCTTCATGAGCTGCAGCGCCTGGGTCCAGCAGGGGACGACCCGGCCGAGCGGAAACTCGGCGGGCTGTTCGCGCTTGTAGGAGCTGTCGAACTCGGTGCCGTCGATCAGCGTGCCGCGGTAGTGGACCTTGACCGTGTCGGCGGCGGTCGGCGAATCCCCTTCGCCGGCGGCGGACTCCAGATAGACCCAGCCCGACTCGCCGCGGACCGCGCCCGGCCGCGCCGCCTGTTCGTCGATGTAGGCGCGCCCGCGCGCCTTTTCGGCCTCGGCCTGCTTGGCGATGCGGGCGCGGCGCAGCGACTCGATCTGCGGGCCGACCTTCTCGAGGTCGAGCTCCGGCGCCTCTCCGGCGGCGGCATCGGCCAGGCCGCGCTGGACGGTCTCCACCTCGGCGTCGGTCAGGTCGAAGCCCTGCAGGTTGCGCCACATCATCACGCCGAGGGCGTAGAGCGCCTGCTTCTCCTCCTCGGCGGTAAGAGCGGCCGGCGCCTGCGGCGTGGCCGGAGGCGCCTGGGCAATCGCCGCGCCGGCGATCAGGCCGGCGAGGAGGCAGGGAGCGACGGAGCGAAGACGCAGGAACGGGCGGCGGGGGCTGGACATGGAGGACCTCTCGTACGGTTGACGGAGCGGGCAGACTAGGCGCTGCGCTCGCCTGCCGTCAAGTTCACAGCGCTCGCCGCACGGCGGTGTAGCATCCCCCGACCCATCCGGAAGGAGGCATTCTGAACGACGCTGGCGACCTCCGCGGGCCGTTCGTGGAGATCGAGGATCCCGTGGGATTCCTGACCGAGCTCTTCGCGGAGCTGCCGACGCCGCTGCAGCTGTTCTCGCCGGACGGGCGCAGCGTCGCGGTCAATCGCGCCTTCCTCGACCTGTTCGGCGTCGCGCCGCCGCCGGCCTACTGCGTCCTGACCGACGACATCGCGCGGCGGACGGGTCGCCTGGCCGATATCCACCGCGCCTTCGCCGGGGAGTCGGTCGTCCTGTCGACGGTCTGGTACGACCCCGGGGAACTGCCCGGTCTCGGTATCGTCGGTGGCCGCCGGGTGGCGATCGAGACCCGGACGTTGCCGGTGCGCGGCGCCGGCGGCCGCCTGACCCACGTCCTGTTCGCCTTCCGGGACGTCACCGCGCGCGAGCGCCTGGTCGAACGTCAGCTCGAGCAGGAGCGGGCGGAACGCTTCGCGCTGGTCGGCAACTGGCACATCGACCTCGGCGGGACGGAGTCGGTCGACGCCAATCCGCTCAGCTGGTCGGAGGGGGTCTTCCGGATCTTCGGCATCGAGCCGTTCTCGGCGGTGCCGAGCAACGAGCTCTTCTTCTCCTTCGTGCACCCGGACGATCGCGACCGCATCCGGCAGGCGGTCGCGCTGGCGCTTGCCGAGCGGCGGCCCTACGCGATCGAGCACCGCATCGTCCGTCCCGACGGCGCGGTGCGGGTCGTCTTCGAGCACGCCGACGTGCTGTGCGACGCGACCGGCGAGCCGAGCCGGCTCGAGGGGATCGTCGTCGACGTCACCGAACGGCGCAGCGCCGAGGCGACGGCCGTCCGTTTCCGCGACGTCGTCGAGAGCACGACCGACTTCGTCGGCATGGCCGATCCGTCGGGGAGGATCACCTACGTCAACGCCGCCGGACGGGCGATGGCCGGCTGCGCCGCGGTCGAGGAGATCCTCGGGCACGACGTCGGCGAGTTCTACTCGCCGCGCGAGGCGCGCCGCATCCTCGAGGAGGCGATCCCGGTCGCTCTGCGGCACGGGGTCTGGTCGGGCGAGACCAGCCTGCGGCGGTCCGACGGCTCGGAGATCCCGGTGTCGCAGGTCATCCTCGCCCACCGCGACCGCGATGGCGCCGTCGAGTATTTCTCGACCGTCGTCCGCGACCTGACCGAGATGCGGCGCTCCGAGGAGCACCAGCGGCAGTCGCAGCGGATGGAGGCGATCGGCGAGCTGACGGGTGGCATCGCGCACGATTTCAACAATCTGCTCACCATCATCCTCGGCTGGAGCGAGCAGCTGATCGCGCGCGCCGCCGACGAGCGCTGCGTCACCGCCGCCAGCGCGGTGATGGAGGCCGCCGAGCGGGGCGCCAGCCTGACCCGTAAGTTGCTCGCCTTCAGCCGCCGGCAGGTGCTCGACGCCCGGCCGCTGCGCCTCGACTCGCTGGTCAGCGGATTCTCCCGCCTGCTGCCGCGCCTGCTCGGCGAGACGATCGAAGTCGCCTTCGAACCGCCGCCCGAGCTCGGCGCGGTAGTGGCCGACCCGAGCCAGATCGAGCAGGTGCTGCTCAATCTCGCCGTCAACGCGCGCGACGCGATGCCGCGGGGTGGACGACTGACGTTCGCCCTGGCCGACTTCGAGGCGAGCCCGGAGACTCCCGGCCCGCTGCCCGAGCTCGACTCCGGTCGCTGGGTCGTGCTCTCGGTCTCCGACACCGGCACCGGCATGAGCCCGGAGGTCCGGGCGCGGATCTTCGAGCCGTTCTACACCACCAAGGAGCCGGGCAAGGGGACGGGCCTCGGTCTGGCCACCGTCTACGGCATCGTCCGCCAGAGCGGCGGGCAGATCGAGGTCGAGAGCGAACCGGGCCGCGGAGCGACTTTCCGCATCTTTCTGCCGCGCTTCGAGGGGTCGGCGCTCGAGGCGGCGCCGCAGCCCGCCGCCGGCGGCACGGCGGGGATCGGGGAGCGGATCCTGCTGGTCGAGGACGAGGCGGAGGTGCGTTCGCTGGTGGCCGAGCAGCTGGCTTCGCTCGGTTACCGGGTGACGGCGTGCGCCGACGGACACGAGGCGCTGGCGCGCTTAGGCGCCGGCGCCGAGCCGCCCGACCTGGCGCTGACGGACGTGGTGATGCCCGGCCTCGGCGGCCGGGACCTGGCCGCCGCGCTGCGCGAGCGCAGTCCGGGGCTGCGCGTCCTGTTCATGTCCGGCTATACCCGCGACGCCCTGTCGCGCAGTGGCGTCGAGGAGGGGGGCGTGCCGCTGCTGCGCAAGCCTTTCACCCTCGCCACGCTCGCCCGCCAGGTGCGCGCGGCGCTCGATGCGCCCCGGGGTTGACGCCCGGCCGGCGGCGGCGAGGTGGTAGGCTGGCGAGGCTGGTTCTTCACCCCGACGGAGGGTCCCGATGCCCCATCGTTTTCCCCAGGAGGCCGTGCTGCGAGACGGCCGCCGAGTCCTGCTGCGTCCGTTCACCCGCAAGGACGTCGGCCCGCTCCACGAGCTCTTCCTGCGCATCCCCGAGGAGACCCGGCGCTTCGCCTGGGACCACGTCGCCGACCGCAAAGTGATCGAGCGGTGGGGGCGCGAGCTCGACTACGAGCGCGTCTTCCCGCTGCTCGCCCTCGACGGCGGCAAGGTGGTAGCTGACGCCACGCTGCACCGCCGCGACCGCGGGCCGCTGCGCCTGGTCGGCCGGATCAAGTGGATGATCGACCCGGAGTTCCGCGGCGTCGGTCTCGGCTCGCTGATGGTCAATCACTTCATCGACAGCGCCCGGGCGATCGGGCTCAAGCACCTCAACTGCATGCTGATTTCCGATCTCGAGGCCGAGGCGATTCGCGTCCTCTCCGAGCTCGGTTTCCGGCAGCACTCGATCCCCGGGTACGGCGCCGACCCGGATGGCAACGCCCACGACATGACGCTGATGGTGCTCAAGCTCTGAAGTGACGGCGAGCCCTGCGCCCGCGCCGGCGCGCCAGGGGCTCCGGCGCGCCGGCGCGGGCGCAGGGCTCG
>JAIOJQ010000115.1 GCA_019911865.1 Thermoanaerobaculia bacterium | reverse complement strand
ACCTGCGCGAGGGCGTCGAGGACCGCCAGCGCCTCGGCGGTCCTGCCGCCCTCGCGCAGGTGCCGCGCCAGCCGGGCCGCGGAGACCGCATCAGCCGGGTCGAGCACGAGGGACCGGCGCAACTCGCGCTCGCCCTCGGGCGCCTGGCCGAGCTCGAGCAGCAGGGCGCCGAGGTTGGCGGCCGGCACCGGCGAGCGCGGGTTCTCCTCGCCGGCGCGCCGGAAGAGGGCGACCGCCTCCTGCCGCCGTCCGAGGTCGCGCAGGCACTGCCCGGCCAGGGTGAGGGCCGGGAAGTTGCCACGGTCCTCGCGCGCGATGCGCTGCAGGGGCCGCAGCGCCTCCTCGCAGCGCCCCTGCTGGACGAGCGCCGCGGCCGCATGCAGGTCGCGCGCGACGTCGAGGCGGTCGCGCGGATCCGGCAGCTGGCGCGACACGGCTCCTCCGGTGCCGCCCCCCGACAGGTAGCCGAGACTGGCGAGCTGGCGCGCCTGCTCCTCGCTCAGTCCGCCGCCGGCCTCCAGGGTCGGCTCGAGCCCCTCGCCGGCCGCCGCCAGCAAGCGCTCGAGGCGCGCCTGCCAGTAGGCCACCAGCTGCGGTTCGTCGGCCGCCAGGTCGCGCCGCGTCGCCGGATCGACGTCGAGGCGGAACAGCGAGGGACGGGGCGCCTGGAGGAAGAAGGCGCGCCCGTCGGAGAGCGAACGCAGCGGGTACCACTTGTAGGCGAAGAAGGGGAGGAAGCTCTCGCTGTACGAGACACGTCCGCAGGCGCCGGCCTTATCGACCGGCAACAGGGACCGGCCGTCGAGGCCGTCGGGCACCGCGAGACCGGCGAGCTGGAGCAGCGTCGGCGCCACGTCGGCGGTGCGCACCAGGCAGGGTGCCACGGAGCCGGCCGGCACGCCGGGCCCCGCCAGGAGCAGCGGCACCCGTCGCGCCCCGTCGCCGAGCAGCAGGCCGTGCGAGGTCTCGCCCTCGTCCCCCAGCATCTCCCCGTGATCGCCGACGACCGCCACCACGGTCCCGGCGGGCAGGGCGGCGAGCAGGCGGCCGATCTCGGCGTCCATGAAGGCAATCTCGCCGTCGTAGAGGCGGTGCGGTCCGGTCGCCGCGTCGGCGAAGCGCGTGGGCGGCCGGTACTCCTCGTGGGGATCGAAGTAGTGCACCCAGAGAAACAGCGGCCCGCGCCGCTCGGTCAGCCGGGCGAGGGCCCGGTCGGTCGTCGCGTCGGCACGCCGCTCGGCCACCTCCGTGGCCACCGCGGCGTCGGCGCCGAGGTCGTCGTCGTAGGTGGCAAACCCCTGGGCGAGCCCGTGGCGGCGCGCCAGGACGACCGCCGAGACCACGGCAGCGGTATCCCAGCCGGCGGCGGCGAAGCGCTCGGCGAGCGTCTCGAAGCCGGCGTCGAGCGCGAACGTCCCGTTGTCGCGCACCCGGTGGCGGGGCGGCAGCAGCCCGGTGAGGATCGTGGCGTGCGAGGGCAGGGTGATCGGTACCGCGCTGTCGCAGCGCTCGAAGCGCGTGCCGCGCGCCGCCAGGGCATCGAGCACCGGCGTGCGCGCATGCGGATGCCCCCAGGCGCCGAGGTGATCGGCCCGCGTCGTGTCGAGCGTCACCAGGACGACGTCGGGGCGCGACGCCGGCGCAGCGAACGCCGGAGCGGCGGCGCAGCCGAGGACGAGAAGCGCGGAGACCGGGAGGCGCACGGCAGGCGAGTCTAGCCCCGCCGGGGAGGAACCTCGGGCGCAGTGAACTGGGCCATTGACAGCCGGCGGAATGCCGTTCTAGCTTCGCGCCCAGCTTCTCACTCGCTTCTCTGTCTCTTCGGAAGACTCGCTGGATCCGCGCAATGGATCCGGGCGTGCGTGCCCCGCGGCCGTCGCGTGGCACCCCCTCGCCCGGCGCGGCACCCCGGTGCGTCCTCCATGCGTTGGCGCCGCCCACCCGGACGGCGCGCCCTGGAAGGAGGTCGTGATGTCGACGCCACCCCACCGCAGGTACCTGCCCGTCCTCGCCTTCGCGGCGATGCTCGTGGCCGCCACGACGGCGGACGCGCAGGTGATGAAACGCACCCAGGGGGGACTCGAGTCGCTCGCCGTCGCCAGCGACCGCTTCGCCCCGACCGGTGACGTCCTCGCCCTCGACGGAGCCCGCCACGCGCTCTCTCTCGAGGCCGAGCTCGGCCTGGACGAGTTCTCGCGCGCGGTCGGCGGCCAGTGGGTCGCCCACGTCGACGGACGCACCGGCCGCATCTCCAACATCGACGGCTCCGGCATCGCGTGGATCCCCGGCCACGGCAACTCGCTCTCCGGCGGACCCGAGCCGACCCTGGCGCTGCTCGACCGCTACGCGCGGGACCTCGCGCGCGGCCTCGCCAAGACGCTCGGCGTCGACCCCGACTCTCTCGTGCTCAATTCCGGACGCTCCGGCCACCCCGCCCCTCACCTCTGGTTCGTCGACTACGACGTGACCGCCGGAGGCCGGGTCATCGAGGGCGCCCGCGTCGTCTTCATCGTCAACAGTGGCAATCTGATTTCGATCGGCACCGAGAACCTGCCGGCGTACGGCACGCGCGCGCCGGAGGCCCGGATCGACGCCGCCGCGGCGCTCGATGTTCTCGCCAAGCACGTCGGCGGACTGACCCTCGACGAGGAGTGGGTCGATTCCGGTTCCTTCCGGGTCCTGCCCGCCAACGGCAGCGACGACCGCTTCGCCGATCGCTTCGAGGCCGGTTCCGGACGCGGCCTGGTCGGCGTCTGGCAGTTCGTCTTCCGGCGTCCCGGCGAGATCGGGACCTGGCGCGGACGCGTCGACGCCGAATCCGGCGAGCTGATCGATTTCCGCGACATCAACGACTACGGCTCGATCACCGGCGGCGTCTACCAGAGCGACCGTCCGGCCACCGAGCGCGTCCTGCCGATGCCGTTCGCCAACTACGGCACCAGCGCCTACGCCAACTCGGCCGGCATCTTCAGCGGCACCAGCGGCACGACGACGCTCAACGGCCAGTACATCGCGATCACCGACAGCTGCGGTTCGATCTCCAAGGCCGCGGATGCCTCCGGCGCCATCGCCCTCGGCAGCTCGACCGGCACCGACTGCACGACGCCCGGCACCGGCGGCTCCGGCAACACGCACGCCGCCCGCACCCAGTTCTACAATCTCAATCGGGCCAAGGAGGTGGCGCGCGGCTGGCTGCCCTCCAACTCCTGGATCAACGCCAAGCTCACCGCGCGGGTCAACCTGAACCAGACCTGCAACGCCTACTGGAACGGCTCGACGGTGAGCTTCTTCCGCTCCGGCGGCGGCTGCGCCAACACCGGCGAGCTGCCGGGCGTCTCGCTCCACGAGTACGGCCACGGCCTCGACTCGAACGACGGCAACGGATCGTCGCCGGAGAACGGCACGGGCGAGACCTATGGCGACTTCACGGCCGCCCTGGTGACCCACAACTCCTGCGTCGGCAACGGCTTCCTCGGCAGCTCGAACTGCGGTGGCTACGGCGACGCCTGCACCTCCTGCTCTGGCGTGCGCGACATCGACTGGGCCAAGCGCGTCTCCAACACGCCGCACACGGTGTCCAACTTCACCCAGACCCGCTGCCCCACTTCGTCGAGCGGCTACGTCGGCCCCTGCAACCGCGAGGGCCACTGCGAGTCCTACATCGGCTCCGAGTCGCTCTGGGACCTCGCCATGCGCGACATGCCCGGCGCCGGAACCGGCGCCGCCTGGACGGTCGTCGACCGCCTCTGGTACCTGTCGCGTTCGACCGGCACCAAGTCGTTCCAGTGCACGGCGAGCGGCACCTGGACCTCGAACGGCTGCAACACCGGCAGCCTGTTCAAGATCTTCCGCGCCGTCGACGACGACAACGGCAACCTGGCTGACGGCACGCCGCACGGCGGCGCCATCGCGGCGGCGTTCAACCGTCACGGCATCGCCTGCACGACCGACGCCGGCTGGAACGTCACCAACGCAGCGGTTGCGCCGCCGGCGACCCCGAGCCTGACGGTCACCGCCGGCAACAACTCGGCCTCGCTGTCGTGGAGCGGCTCGTCGGGCGTCTACGACGTCTATCGCAACGAGACCGGCTGCAATGCCGGCTTCACCAAGGTGGCCAACAACGTCTCGTCGACCAGCTATACCGACAGCGCGGTGGCCAACGGCCTGACCTACTACTACCAGGTCGTCGCCCACCCGTCGTCCACCGAGGCCGCGGCCTCGGCGCCGTCGACCTGCCGCACGGTGACGCCGACCGGCGGCTCCTGCACGCCACCCGCGGCGCCGACCGGCGTCTCGGCCTCGGCGACCTCGCAGACGGCGGCCACGGTGTCGTGGTCGGCCGCCTCCGGCGCCACCTCCTACAAGGTCTTCCGCTCGACCACGAGCGGCAGCGGCTATACCCAGGTCGGCACTTCGACGACGACTTCATTCGCCGATTCCGGCCTCTCCTGCAATACCACCTACTACTACGTGGTCACCGCGTCGAACGGCAGCTGCGACTCGGGCAACTCGACCCAGGCCTCGGCGACGACCCAGACCTGCTCGGGTGGCAACGTGCTCTCCAAGGGCGTGCCGGTCACCGGTATCTCGGGTGCCTCGGCCAGCCAGCAGTACTGGACGATGACCGTTCCGGCGGGAGCGACGAACCTGTCGTTCCAGATCTCCGGCGGCACCGGCGACGCCGACATGTACGTCCGCTTCGGCTCGCAGCCGACCACGTCGACCTACGACTGCCGGCCCTACCTCAACGGCAACAACGAGACGTGCAGCTTCGCCACCCCGCAGGCCGGCACCTACCACGTGATGCTGCGCGGCTACTCGGCCTACTCGGGCGTCTCCCTGGTCGGCAACTACACCGATCCGACGACCTGCACGCCGCCGGCGGCGCCGTCCGGCGTATCGGCCTCGGCCACGTCGCAGACGGCGACCAGCGTCTCCTGGAGCGCCGCCTCGGGAGCGACGTCGTACAAGATCCTCCGCTCGGCAACGAGCGGCGGACCGTACAGCCAGGTCGGCACGGCGACCACCACGTCGTTCGCCAACACCGGGCTGACCTGCAACACGACGTACTACTACGTCGTGCGCTCGTCCAACGGCACCTGCGACTCGGGCAACTCGGCGCAGGCCTCCGCCACCACCCAGGCCTGCTCGGGCGGCAACGTGCTGTCCAACGGCGTCCCGGTCACCAACATCTCGGGCGCCACGGGCAGCGAGACGTTCTGGACGATGAGCGTCCCGGCGGGCGCCACCAATCTGTCGTTCCAGTCCTCGGGCGGCAGCGGTGACGCCGACATGTACGTCCGCTTCGGGTCCGCGCCGACCACGTCGACTTACGACTGCCGGCCCTACCTCAACGGCAACAACGAGACGTGCAGCTTCGCTGCCCCGCAGGCCGGTACGTACCACGTCATGCTGCGTGGCTACTCCGCTTACTCCGGGGTATCGCTGGTCGGCAGCTACTCAACCGGGCCGACCTGCACCAACCTCAGCGACGTCGAGCCGAACAACAGCCGTACGGCACCGCAGACGGTTTCCGGGGCCTGCAATCAGATCTCGGGCACCTTCCTCAACGACTCCTCCACCATGAAGGAGGATTTCTTCGCCGTCAGCGTGCCGGCCGGTCGCACCGTGACCGCGCTGCTCAACGGACTGTCGGTCGACTACGACCTGTACCTCTACAACTCGGTCTCCGGTTCGGCGGTGGCCAGCTCGACCAACGGCGGAACGACGGCCGATCAGGCCACGTGGACGAACAGCGGCTCCTCGGCCGTCACCGTCTACGTACGCGTCTACCGCTACTCGTCGACGCGGACCACTTATCAGCTGAAGATCAGCTACTGACCCGGCGCCCGTACGCCGGGCGCAGTACCCGGCCCCCGGGGCACCCGCCCCGGGGGCTTTTTTCGTCCGCCGATCGCATACGATCCCCCGGCCGCCCCTGTCCGGGCGCCGGGACTCCTCCATGACCTCCGCCGCACTCGCCGAGCTCGTCACCACCGCGATCGACGCCGCGCTCGCGGCCGGCCGCGAGATCCTCGACGTCTACGCCGGCCCGATCGCGGTCGAGCGCAAGGACGACCACTCCCCCCTCACCGAGGCGGACCGGCGCGCCCACCGGGCGATCGTCGCCGCGCTTGAAGGCACCGGCCTGCCGCTGCTCAGCGAAGAGGGACGGGAGCTGCCGGCGGCCGAGCGCCGGGACTGGCCCCGCTACTGGCTGGTCGACCCGCTCGACGGCACCAAGGAGTTCGTCCGCCGCAACGGCGAATTCACGGTCAACATCGCCCTGATGGAGCGGGTGACCGAGCCGACCGGACCGGAGGGGGTCGCGGTTCCCGTCGGCGGCGTCCTGCTCGCCCCCGCCCGAGATCTTCTCTACTACGGCTGGCGGGGGGGCGGCGCCTGGCGCCAGGAAGGCCCCCTCGCTGCCGGCGATCCCCTGGCTGGCCGGCAAGCGGCGTCCCGGCGCCTGCCGGACGCCCCGCCCCGCGCCGTCTGGACGATCGTCGCCAGCCGCTCGCACCCCAGCCCCGAAACCGAGGCCTTCATCCAGGCCGCCGAACGCGAGCACGGCGAGGTGGCGCTCACCAGCATGGGAAGCGCGCTCAAGATCTGCCTGGTTGCCGAAGGGGCGGCCGACGTCTACCCCCGATTCGCCCCGACCATGGAGTGGGACACCGCCGCCGGCCACGCCCTCGCCCTCGAGGCGGGCCGCGACCTGGTCGACCCGCACACCGGCGGGCCGCTGCGCTACAACAAGCTCGACCTGGTCAATCCCTGGTTCGTGGTGCGCTGACCGCGGCTCAGGCCGCCGGACCCTCGTCGCGCGCCGCCCGATTGCGGTAGAGCTGCGGGTCGACCGCCTCGACCATCTTCTCGACCTCCAGCCGACCGCCGAGGAAGGCGTTGATCCGCTCGGCCTCGCGCCGCGGGTCGGCCACCACGTCGGCGTAGCGGACGTCGAGCCGCTCGAGGTGAGCGGCGTGGCGGAACAGGTAGTCCACCCGCCAGAGGTGGCTTTCGTAGATCTCGATCATCTGCTCGTCGCTCGCCCCGCTCTCCTCGGAGCGCCGCTCGAGCATCTTGCTCTGCGAGGCCAGCACCTCCTGCAGGTCGCGGCGCAGGAAGATCACCCGGTAGTTGTTTTCCGGCGGCAAGTCCTTGAGAAGATAGGAGATAACCTTGACGACGCGGCCCCTCGACCGGCGCAGCCAGCGCTTGTCCTGGCTCTCGCCGAGCGACTTGACCCGTTCGTCCTCGAAATACCCCTTCGGGTTGTCCTCGTCGGCCGTGCGAACCCCGTCGGCCACCGCCTCGAGCCCCCCGGCGGCGAGCATCTTCATCGCCATCGAAGTCCCCGACCGCGGCAGGCCGGAGACCACGACGACCGGCTCCCCGTGGCGCAGCCGGCGCCAGACCTTCCGAAACGTGCTTGCCATGACCCTCCCCGTAGAACCCGCTCTCGCTGCGTCGGCCGGATAGACTACAATGCTCGGGCTGTGCCCGCCGGCCGGCGCCGGTCACCCCCGGGTCCGCGCAGTGCGGAGCGGGGTGGCGCGAAGCCGCCCGGACCTACCCCGACCACCGAACCAGGTCCGATCGGCCGTCCCGATCGTGAGGAGGACTCGGCTCTTGCCCTCTGTTTCGACAACTGCAACCCGCAGGTTCGCGCCCCGCTGGTTCCTGCTGGCGCTGCCGGCCGCCGCCGCTCTGCTCGCGACGCCGGCCGAAGCCTACGTCGGACCGGGCGCCGGCATCGCCCTGCTCTCCTCGGTCGGCGTGGTCCTGGTCACCCTGCTGCTGGCCGTCGTCTCGATCCTCGCCTGGCCCTTTCGCGCCCTCTGGCGGCTGCTCACCCTCAAGAAGACCGCCCGGCCCTGGGCGCGCCGGTTCATCTCCGTCGGCCTCGACGGCCAGGACCCGCGGATCACCGAGCGACTGATGGCCGCGGGCAAATTGCCCAACCTCAGCAAGCTGGCCGAGCTGGGGTGCTACCACAAGATCCGCACCACCTATCCGTCGATGACGCCGGTCGCCTGGTCATCCTGGTCGACCGGCGTCAATCCGGGCAAGCACAACATCTTCGACTTCCTCGATCGCGATCGGAAGACCTACCTGCCGGTGCTCTCCTCGGCCGAGATCGGCAGCGTCGACAAGTTCCTGCGCCTCGGCAAGTGGAAGATTCCGCTCGCCAAGCCGGAGATCCGCCTGCTGCGCAAGTCGCGGCCGTTCTGGTCGATCCTCGGCGACTACCGGATCTGGAGCACCGTGCTGCGGGTGCCGATCACCTTCCCGCCCGACCGCTTCTACGGCGCCGAGCTGTCGGCGATGAGCGTGCCCGATCTGCTCGGCACGCAGGGGACCTTCCTGCTCTTCACCACCCGCCGCAGCGACGCCAGGTTCAAGGAGGGCGGGCAGCGGATGGAGCTCGAGGGGGGGCCGGACCGCTTCTCGACGGTGATCCGCGGGCCGGAAAACGCCTTCCGCGAAGGGGACCCGCCGCTCGAGATCCCGCTCGGAATCGAGCTCGACCGCAAGGCCGGCCGGGCTCTCGTGCGGATCGACGGCGAGGAGCACGCGCTCGTCCCCCGGCAGCTCACCGGCTGGATCTCCCTCACCTTCAAGGCGGCGCCGACCGTCAAGGTGAAGGGGATCACCCGCCTGATGGTCACCGAGCTCGGAGAGCACTTCTCGCTCTACATGTCGCCGATCAACCTCGACCCCGAGAGCCCGGCGATGCCGATCGCGCACCCGGGCTACTACTCGACCTACATGGCCAAGAAGGTCGGCCCGTTCTCCACCCTCGGCCTCGCCGAGGACACCTGGGCGCTCAACGAGAAGGTCACCGACGACGCCACGTTCCTCAGGCAGAGCTACGACATCGACGCCGAGCGCCAGGAGATGTTCTTCGCCGCCCTCGACAAGCTCGACCGCGGCTCGCTGGCCTGCGTCTTCGACGGCACCGACCGCATCCAGCACATGTTCTGGCGTTACACCGAGGAGGGGCACCCGGCGGGTGAGGGGCGCGACACCACCGCGCACCGCAACGCCATCGAGGAGGCCTACATCCACAACGACAAGCTGGTCGGCAAGGTGATGTCGAAGCTGCGCAAGGACGACGTGCTGATGGTCCTCTCCGACCACGGCTTCACCTCCTTCCGGCGCGGCGTCAACCTCAACGGATGGCTGCTCGCCAACGGATACCTGGCGCTCAAGCCGGGCTGCTCGGGCTCGACCGAGTGGCTGCGTGACGTCGACTGGTCGAAGACCCGCGCCTACGCGCAGGGGCTCACCGGCATCTTCCTCAACATCGCCGGGCGCGAGGGCGAAGGCATCGTCGAGCCGGGCGCCGAGGCGGCGGCGCTGCGCCGGGAGCTGATCGCGAAGCTCTCCGGGCTGCGCGACGAGGAGCGCGGCGAGGTCGGGATCAACCGGGCCTACGACTCCCACGAGGTCTACGACGGCCCCTACCTGGTCAACGCCCCCGACCTCATCGTCGGCTACAACCACGGCTACCGGGTCTCCTGGGACTGCGCCACGGGCGTCATCTCCGGCCCGCTGTTCGAGGACAACGTCAAGGCCTGGAGCGGCGACCACTGCGTCGACCCCGAGATCGTCCCCGGCGTCTTTTTCTGCAACCACGCGATCGACAAGCGCGACCCGGCGCTGATCGACGTCGCTCCCACGGTGCTGCGGCTCTTCGGAATCGACGCGCCGGCTCACATGGACGGCAAGCCCCTGTTCGACAAGCCTCCCGCCACCCTCGTCGGCGCGCGCGAGCGCGCCAAAGGACGTGAAGAACGTGCAGCCTGACGCCCGTCGACGCCTCCACCCGCTGGCCGGTGCCCTCGCGGCCGGCGCCCTGCTGCTTGCCGGCTGCGGCGCGGGCGAAACCCGCTCCAGCGGTCGCAACGTGCTCGTGCTCGGCTTCGACGGGCTCGACTACGACCTGACCCGCAAACTGATGGACGAGGGGCGGCTGCCCAACTTCACCCGCCTCGCCGAGGCCGGCGGTTTCCACAAGCTCGGCACCTCAGCGCCGCCACAGAGCCCGGTGGCCTGGTCCGACTTCATCACCGGCACCGACGCCGGCGGGCACGGGATCTTCGACTTCGTTCATCGCGATCCGAAGACCATGGCTCCCTACCTGTCGACCAGCCGCGTGGTGGCCGACGAGGATGCCGGCGAGCCGTTCACTTTCGGCGAGTGTCAGGTGCCGACCGCCGGCGGCGAGATGGAGCTGCTGCGCCACGGCACGCCGTTCTGGGAGACGCTCGAGCAGCACGGCGTCGAGACGACGATCCTGCGCATGCCGGCGAACTTCCCCCCCTCGGGCACCGCGACCCGCGAACTGTCGGGGATGGGGACGCCCGACGTGCTGGGCACCTACGGCACCTTCAGCTTCTACACCTCGGAGCTGTTCTTCGACGATTCGGGGATCTCCGGCGGCGAGGTGATCGAGGCCTGGCCGGAGAACGGCGTGGTGACCAGCGAGCTGGTCGGACCCGACAACCCCTTCACGCGCAAGAAGCAGAAGGCGCGGGCGCCGTTCGAGGTGCGCATCGATCCCGACGAGCCGGTCGCCAAGCTGGTGGTCGGCGACGAGGAGCGGATCCTCCAGGTCGGCGAGTGGAGCGACTGGGTGCCGGTCTCGCTCGAGCTCGGCAAGTGCGGCAAGCTGATGATGACGCCGGCGCTGCCGGCGATGGCGCGCTTCTACCTGAAGAGCCTCGAGCCGGAATTCCAGCTCTACGTCTCGCCGCTCAATCTCGACCCGACGGACCCGGTGATGCCGATCTCGACGCCGCCGGAGTACGCCGCCGAGCTGGCGGAGGAGTCGGGCCGCTACTTCACCCAGGGAATGCCCGAGGACACCAAGGCATTGGAGGGGAAGATCCTCGACCGCGCCCAGTTCCTCGAGCAGGCGCGCCTGAGCCGGGTCGAGATGCTCGAGCAGTACCGGCACGTGCTCGCCGACTGGAAGGGCGGCCTGCTGTTCTACTACATGGGTACCGCCGACCAGATCTCGCACGTGCTCTGGGACTCGCTCGATCCGGAGCATCCGCGCTACGACCCGGAAGTGAGCCCGCTCTACGCCGACGCCATCCCCGAGGCCTACGTCGCGCTCGACGGCATGGTCGGCTACACGCTCGAACATCTGCCGCCCGACACCACGCTGGTGGTGATGTCGGACCACGGCTTCACCAGCTGGCGGCGGGCGTTCAACCTCAACACCTGGCTGTGGCAGAACGGCTACCTGTCCGTGCGCGACCCGGAGGCCGCTCTGGCCGCCAAGTTCTTCGGCGACGTGGTCTGGGAGAAGACGAAGGCCTACGGCCTCGGCATCAACGGCCTCTACGTCAACGTCGCCGGGCGCGAGAAGAACGGCTCGGTGGCGGAGAGCGAGCGGCTCGGCCTGATGCGCGACATCCGCGACAAGCTGCTCGCCACCATCGACCCGAAGACCGGCCAGCCGGCGGTCACCCGCGTCTACCTGCGCGAGGAGACCTTCTCCGACGGCGGCTGGCGCGACATCGGCCCCGACATCATCGTCGGCTACGCCAAGGGGACACGCGCCTCGAGCGCCTCCTCGCTGGGCGAACTCTCGGCCGAGGTCTTCGCCGACAACATTGACGACTGGCCGGGCGACCACCTGATGGATCACGAGACGGTCCCCGGCATCCTGCTGACCAATCGCCCCCTGGCGAAGCCCGCGCCCGCCCTGCGCGACCTCGGCGGGGCGATCCTGGCCGAGTTCGGCGTCGACTCCGGCGCCGCGGCGAAGTGACCGACGGGAGCCCGAGACGATGTTCGCGACGACCAAAGTGAAGCTCGACAAGGACCTGGTGTCCAAGATCAAGCGCTACGCCGACCTCGCCGGCTACTCCTCGGCCGAGGAGTTCATCACCCACGCCCTCGAGAAAGAGCTCTCCAAGCTCGAGGGAGCCAAGGACGAGGAGGAGATCAAGAAGCGACTCCGCGGCCTGGGTTACATCTCCTGAGGGATCGCGGCCCGAAATGAGTCTTCTCAACTCCGCGCTGCGGCGCCTGTTCGACCTCCTGCTCTACCCGTTCCAGTCCCTCCCCGCGGCGGTCGGCCTGCTCGTCGTGTCGGTGCTCGCGGCGATGGGAATGCTGTGGGTTTTCAAGCGCACTTCGAACCAGGAGAAGCTCGAGGCGGTCAAGCGCCAGATCCACGCCGGCATTTTCGAGATCCGCCTGTTCAACGACAGCTTCCGCCAGATCTGGCGGGCGCAGATGAGCATCCTGCGCAGCAACCTCACCTACCTGCGGCTGTCGCTGGTGCCGATGCTGTTCGTCCTGCCGCCGCTCGCCCTCGTCGTCGCCCAGCTGCAGTTCCACTACGCCTACGCGGCACCCGCCGCCGGCGAGCGCACGGTGCTCACCGCGACCCTCGCCGAGGACTGGCAGAGCGCCGGCGCCGTACCGGTGAGCGCCTCGGGCAAGCCGCAGGCGACGCTCGAGCTGCCCGCCGGCGTGGTGGCCGAAACGCCGTCCCTGTGGACTGCCGGCGACCGCGAGATCTCCTGGCGCCTGCGCATCGAGCAGCCGGGTGACCACGTCATCGGCATCCGCCTCGGCGAGCAGCGCTTCGACAAGCAGCTGCGCGGCTCGCGCGAGCTGCAGCGCCGCTCGCCGGTGCGCCCCGGCAGGTCGTGGCTCGACCAGTTCGTCTACCCGGCCGAGGCGCCGCTGCCCGCCGGCAGCCCGCTGTCCGCCATCTCGATCGATCTCCGGCCGGCCGAGGTCGCGCTGCCCGGCTGGACGGTGCGTGAAATGGCCGGCGTACCCGCCTGGATGACGGTCTTCCTGATCCTCTCGATCGTCTTCGCCTTCGCGCTGCGCAAGCGGTTCGGGGTGACGTTCTGACGATCCGCCCGGCGCCCGCGGCCGCCAACCTGACGCGCCATCGCTCCACGGTCTCCCCCGGCGACCGCGAGCGCGTGCTGCGCCAGCGCGGCTGCGTGCTCTGGTTCACCGGTCTTTCCGGGTCGGGCAAGTCGACGCTCGCCGCGGCGCTCGAGGCCACGCTGCTCGGCGAAGGCCACGCCGCATTCGTGCTCGACGGCGACAACGTCCGCCACGGCCTCAACTCCGACCTCGGCTTCTCTCCCGCCGACCGGACGGAGAACATCCGCCGGCTCGGCGAAGTCGCGGCGCTGATGGCCGACGCCGGGCTGATCACCCTGACCGCCTTCATCTCGCCGTATCGCGCCGACCGGGATGCCGCGCGCGCGGCGATCGGTGGCGGCCGCTTCCTCGAGGTCTTCGTCGACACGCCGCTCGAGGTCTGCGAGCGGCGCGATCCCAAGCAGCTCTACCGGAAGGCGCGCGCCGGAGAGATCGGCGAATTCACCGGCGTCTCGGCTCCTTACGAGCCGCCGGTCGACCCCGCCGTGGCGCTCGACACCTCGGTGCTCGACCTCGGCGCCTGCATCGATCGACTCGTCGCGCTGCTGCGCGAACGCGGTTTTCTGCCGGACAGCGCCTCACCGGCCGGAGGAGGAGCGGCCTGAGCATGGGCAGTTATCGCCTCACCCACCTGCGGGAACTCGAAGCCGAGAGCATCCACATCCTGCGCGAAGTCGCCGCCGAGTGCGCCAAGCCCGTGATGCTCTACTCCATCGGCAAGGACTCTTCGGTGATGTTGCGCCTGGCGCAGAAAGCCTTCCATCCCGGGCCGATCCCGTTTCCGCTGCTGCACATCGACACGCTGTGGAAGTTCCGCGAGATGATCGCCTTCCGTGACCGCATGGCCGCCGAGATCGGCGCCGAGCTGCGGGTCTGGGTCAATCCCGAGGGCAAGGCGAAGAACGTCAATCCGTTCGACTACGGCACCCAGCGCTACACCCACATCATGAAGACCGAGGGGCTCAAACAGGCCCTCGATCACTGGGGCTTCGACGCCGCCTTCGGCGGCGCCCGCCGCGACGAAGAGGCCAGCCGCGCCAAGGAACGCGTCTTCTCGTTCCGCGACCGCTTCCACCAGTGGGATCCGCGCAACCAGCGGCCCGAGCTCTGGCGCCTGTTCAACACCCGCGTCCACAAGGGCGAGTCGATCCGCGTCTTCCCGCTGTCGAACTGGACCGAGCTCGACGTCTGGCTGTACATCCAGCTCGAGAACATCCCGGTCGTGCCGCTTTACTTCGCCGCCGATCGGCCGATCGTCGAGCGCGAGGGGGCGCTGATCATGGTCGACGACGATCGCCTGCCGCTGGCGCCCGGCGAAACCCCGAGCCTGCGGCGCGTCCGTTTCCGCACCCTCGGCTGCTACCCGCTGACCGGCGCGGTGGAGTCTTCCGCCGACTCGGTCGCCGCCATCGTCGAGGAGATGCTCGTCAGCCGGACCTCCGAGCGTCAGGGGCGCGTCATCGACTACGACGAGTCGGGCTCGATGGAGGAGAAGAAGCGGGAGGGGTACTTCTGATGTCCACCGCGCCGCCGGTCACCACCCCCGGCTTCGAGAGCTTCCTCGCCGCCTACCAGCAGCGCGACCTGTTGCGCCTGCTCACCTGCGGCAGTGTCGACGACGGCAAGTCGACGCTCATCGGCCGCCTGCTCCACGATTCGAACTCGCTGTTCGACGACCAGATGGCGGCCCTCGAGAAGGCCTCGAGCAAGCACGGCACGACGGGTGGCGACATCGACTTCGCGCTGCTGCTCGACGGCCTCGCCGCCGAGCGCGAGCAGGGCATCACGATCGACGTCGCTTACCGCTATTTCTCGACGCCGCGCCGCAAGTTCATCATCGCCGACACGCCCGGTCACGTGCAGTACACGCGCAACATGGCGACCGGCTCGTCCAATTGCGACCTCGCGGTCATCCTCGTCGACGCGCGCAAGGGAGTGGTCGACCAGACGCGGCGGCACGCCTTCATCGCCACCCTGCTCGGCGTTCGCCATCTGGTGCTGGCGGTCAACAAGATGGACCTCGTCGACTACCGCCAGGAGGTCTTCGAGCAGGTTCGCGAGCAGTTCACCGACTTCGCGAGCCGGCTGCAGGTCAGCGACGTCCATTTCATCCCGGTATCGGCGCTGGCCGGCGAGAATCTCGTCCGCCCGGCTTCCCGCATGCCGTGGTACCAGGGCGGCAGTCTGCTCGCCTACCTGGAGTCGGTTCACATCGCCGGCGACCGCAACCTGGTCGATCTGCGGTTTCCGATCCAGATCGTGCAGCGTCCGAGCGCCGACTTTCGCGGCTTCGGCGGCACCGTCGCCTCCGGCATCCTGCGCCGCGGCGCCGAAGTCGTGGCGCTGCCCTCCGGGCGTCGCAGCCGCATCCGCTCCATCCACACGTTCGACGGCGAGCTCGAGGAGGCTTTTCCGCCGCAGAGCGTGACGGTGACCCTCGAGGACGAGCTCGACCTGTCGCGCGGCGCGATGCTGGTGGCGCCGGGCAACGTGCCGCATCTCGAGCACTCCTTCGAAGCAATGCTGGTCTGGATGGCCGAGGAGCCGATGCGGCCCGGCGCCAGCTACGTGTTCAAGCACACCACCGCGGTCGCCCCGGCGACGGTCAGCGACCTGCGCTACCGGATCAACGTCTCCTCCCTGCACCGCGAGCCGACCGACCAGCTCGAGCTCAACGACATCGGCCGGGTGCGGATCGAATCCCCGCGCCTGATCGCCTGGGACTCCTACCGCAAGAACCGGGAGACCGGCGCTTTCATCCTCATCGACCGGCTCACCAACGCCACCGTCGCCGCGGGTACGATCCTCGAACGCGAGCCCGCCGAGATGCGCCTCGACCGGCCGCTAGCGGCCGACGCCGGGGCCAACGTCCGTCCGCAGGCCAGCCGCATCCCGGCGAGCGACCGCGCCCGCCTGCTCGGCCAGAAGCCGGTGACCGTCTGGCTGACCGGCCTGCCGCGCGCCGGCAAGTCGACCGTCGCGTTCGCCTTCGAGGAACGGCTCTTCGCCGCTGGACACAAGGTCCAGGTCCTCGACGGCGAGGGGCTGCGCCTCGGCCTCAACTCCGACCTCGGCTTCTCGCACCCAGACCGGCGCGAGCACGTGCGACGCACCGCCGAGGTGGCGCGACTGTTCAATGACCAGGGATTCGTCGTCCTGGCGGCGCTCGTCTCTCCCACGCTCGAGGACCGGGAGCTCGCCCGGACGGTGATCGGCGCCGAGCGCTTCGTCGAGGTTCACTGCAGCGCGCCGCTGGAGATCTGCGAGGCACGCGACACCGACCGCCTGTTCGAGCGCGCCCGCAGCGGCGAGATCGGCAACGTGACCGGGATCGACGCGCCGTACGAGGCACCCACCGCGCCCGACCTCGACCTGCCCACGGGTCACGAGGAGACGGCCGTCTCGGTGGAGCGGATCTGGCGACTGCTGGCCGAGCGCGGCCTGCTCTGAGAAGCGCCGATCAGCCGGCGCGGGCGAACCGGCGCACCGACGCACCGAGCAGCAGAGCCGCGATCAGAGCCATGGCGCCGAGTTGCGGCAGCACGTCGGCCGCCGAGACTCCCTGGAGGAATACGCCGCGCACGACCTGCAGGTAGTGACGCAGCGGATTGGCCAGGGTCAGCCAGCGGAAGATCGGCGACATGCTGCTGATGGGAAACATGAAGCCCGACAGGAGCATGACCGGCATGAAGGTGAGGAACGCCGCCAGGTAGGCCTCCTGCTGAGTGCTCGAGATCGTCGACACCAGCAGCCCGATGCCGAGCGCGCAGAGGATGAAGAGCATCGAGGCGCCGACCAGCAGAAGCACCGAGCCGCGAAACGGTACGCCGAACCAGGCGATGGCGACCGTCGAGATCAGGGCGAGATCGAACAGGCCGATGAGGGCGAACGGCACCGTCTTGCCGATCACCAGTTCCAGCGGCTGGAGCGGCGAGACGGCCAGCTGATCGAGCGTTCCGATCTCGCGCTCGCGCACCACCGCGAGCGCGGTCAGCAGGTTGCAGATCAGCAGCAGGATCGCCCCGATCACCGCCGGGACATTGTAGTGCCGGCTGTCGAGGCCGGGATTGAACCAGGCTCGCAGCCGCAGCTCGACGGGTGGCGCGAGTCCGCCGCCGGCCAGCGCCACGGCGCGCGTGGCGACGATCTTCTCGGCGTACCCCTTGGCGATCGTCGCGGTGTTCGAATCGGTACCGTCGAACAGCAGCTGGACGCGCGCCCGACCGGCGTCGAGGTCACGCTCGAAGCCTCGCGGAATCACCAGTCCGCCGATGGCATCCCCTTGCTCGAGCACGTGCACCAGCTCGGCCGGCCCGGCGAGATCACCCGCCGAGCGGAACCAGCCACCCGCCATCAGCGCATCGGTGAGCTCGCGCGAGGCGCCCGTGCCATCCTCGTCGACCACCGCGAGGGGGACGCCGCGCACCTCCGTCGAGACGGCGTAGCCGAAGACGATCAGCTGGACCATCGGCGCCACGAAAAGGATCGGTGCCATGCGCCGGTCGCGGAAGAGCTGCAGGAACTCCTTGCGCACCAGGACGAGAATGCGGCCGAGGCGTTCCCGCATCAGTCGAGTTCCTTGCGAAAGCTCCTCACCGCCAGGGCGAGACCGAGCGTCGCGAAGAGGATCATCATCGCCGCCTGGACCGCCAGGACGTCCGGACCCACTCCCTTGAGGAAGATGCCGCGGGTAACGACCAGAAAGTAGCGCGCCGGCACCAGCAGGGTGATGAGCTGCAGCGGCTTCGGCATCACCGAGATGGCGAACATGAAACCCGACAGCAGGAACGACGGCAGGAAGGTGACCAGCATGGAAACCTGAGTGGCGACCACCTGCGAGCGGGTCGCCGCCGAGATGAACAGACCCAGTCCGAGCGAGCCGGCGAGGAACTGGAACGACAGCCCGGCCAGCAGCCACACGCTGCCCTGGAAGGGGACGCCGAAAAGGTAGACGCCGAGCAACGCCGACAGCGCGACGTCGGCGAGGCCGATCACCAGATAGGGAAGGAGCTTGCCGAAGACGACCTCGAGCCTTCCCACCGGCGTCGCGGCGAGCTGCTCCATGGTGCCGCGCTCCCACTCGCGGGCGACGGTAAGCGAGGTGAGCAGAGCGCCGATGACCATCATGATGACGGCGATCAGCCCGGGTACGATCATGTTGCGGCTCGACAGCTCCTCGTTGAACCAGACCCGGCTCTCGGCGACCAGCGGCAGCTCCAGCGACCGTCCGCCCAGCAACATGCGGGCGCCGAAGTCGCGCACCACCGCCTCGGCGTAGCCGCCAGCGATCGTCGCCGTGTTGGCGTCGCTGCCGTCGAGGATCGCCTGCACGGGAGCGGCCTCTCCGCTCCCGATGGCGGCGGAGAATCCGGGCGGTATCACCAGGGCGAGCATGGCCCGCCGGCGGGCGAACAGGTCGGCGATCTCTCCGGGCGAAGCCGGGCGCTCGACGACGCGGAAATAGCCGGAGGCCTCGAAGGACTCGACGAGCGACCTGCTGCGGGCGGTGCGATCCTGGTCGACGACCGCCAGCGAAATCTCGCGCACGTCCCAGGAGATGGCGTAGCCGAAGAGCACGAGAAGGAGGACCGGCAGCGCGAAGGCGAGCAGCAGGCTGCGTGGATCACGGCGCAGCTGCAGCGCTTCCTTGCGCGCCATGGCGCCGAGCCGGACCAGATCGATCCGCGCCACCGTCAGTCTTCCACCGCGCCGCCGGCGCGCTCGACGAGGGCGATGAAGACGTCCTCGAGGGACGGTGGAATCGGGCGCAACGCGACGACCTCGACGCCGCGCGCCGCGAGGACGGCCGGAAGCTCCGCCAGGCCCCTGTCCTGGTCGGCGACGGTGACGTGCAGTTGGCGGCCGAAGAGGCCGGCGCGTACCACGCCCGCCACTCCGTCGAGCGCCGCGAGCGCGCCGACCGGATCGGGCGTCTGCAGTTCGAGCAGCGGTTCGCCCCGCCCGGAGCGCAGGCGCGCCGGAGTGTCGAGGGCGATCAGCCGGCCGCGGTTCATCAGCGCCAGGCGATCGCAGTACTCCGCTTCCTCCATGTAATGGGTCGAGACGAAAACCGTCGTGCCGCCGTCGGCCAGCTCGTAGATGAGGTCCCAGAATCGGCGACGCGAGATCGGGTCGACACCCGAGGTCGGCTCGTCGAGGAAGAGGATCGGCGGCTGGTGCAGCACGGCACAGCCGAGGGCCAGGCGCTGCTTCCAGCCGAGAGACAGCTCCGACGTCAGCCGCCGTCGCTGGTCGGCGAGACCGGCCATTTCGAGCACCCAGTCGCGCCGCGCGGCGAGGCGCTCTCCCGACACTCCGTAGAGGCCGGCGAAGAAGTCGATGTTCTCGCCCACGGTGAGGTCCCCGTAGAGGGAGAAGAGCTGGGACATGTAGCCGATGACGCGCCGGATCTCGCGTCGCTGGCGCCCGACGTCGAAGCCGGCGACGGTGGCTCGTCCCGAGCTCGGCGCCAGCAGGCCGTTGAGCATCTTCATCGTCGTCGTCTTGCCGGCGCCGTTGGGACCGAGGAAGCCGAACACCTCGCCGGGCGCCACGCTGAAGCTCACCTCGTCGACCGCCACGAAGTCACCGAACCGCCGCGTCAGGCGTTCGACCTCAACCGCCGGCGCTGCAGCCGCGCCGCGCGCGAGCGTCGGACTCACGCGGCCTCGCGGGCCGCGCTGATGCGGGCCAGGAAGACGTCCTCGAGGGTGGGAGCCAGCGGCTCGACCTGCGCCTCGCCGTGTCCCGCCGCGGCGAGCGCCGCGAGCAGGACCGGGCGTGCCGCGGTCGCCGAGACGACGGCCACGTGCAACCGGTCGCCGAACAGCTGCGCCCCGAGTACCCCGGGCTGGGCGGCCATCAGTCCGCGTACCGCGCGCGCGGCGGCGAGGCGGACCTCGAGCAGCTCGCCCGGATGGCCGGCCGCGAGCGCCGCCGGCGTGTCGACCGCCAACAGCCGGCCGGCGTGCAGCAGCGCCACTCGGTCGAATCGCTCGGCCTCGTCGAGGTACGCGGTGGATACCACCGCGGTGACGCCGCTGCCGACCATCTCGTGGACGATCCGCCAGAGGTCACGGCGGGAGACCGGGTCGACTCCGAAGGTCGGCTCGTCGAGCAGCAGGATGCGCGGCTCGTGGATCAGCGCGCAGGAGAGGCCGAGCTTCTGTTTCATGCCGCCCGACAACTGGCCGGCGAGGCGGTCGCGGAAGGCGCCGAGGTTGGAGAAGGCATAGAGCCGCTCGAGGCGGGTCTCGCGCTCGCCGCGCGGAACGCGGAACAGGTCGGCGTAGAAAGCCAGGTTCTCGGCCACCGTGAGGTCGGTGTAGAGCCCGAAGCGCTGGGACATGTAGGCCAGGTCGTGCTTGACGGCCTCCGGGTCGTCGGTGACCGAAGCGCCGTCGAGCACCGCATCCCCCTCGCTCGGCCGCAAGACCCCGGCGAGCATCCGCAGCGTCGTCGTCTTGCCGGCGCCATCCGGCCCGACGAGACCGAACAGCTCGCCCGGAGCGACCTCGAAGTCCAGGCCGGCAACCGCCACGGTGTCACCGAATCGGCGCGTCAGCCCCCGCACCTGGATCGACGCCGGCGTCCGGCCCTTGTCGTTCACGGCGCCTCCTCGAGCCTCACGTCGGCCGGCAATCCGGGCTTGAGCTCGTGGTCCGGGTCACCGGTGATCCGGATCCGCACCGCGTACACGAGGCGCACCCGCTCCTCGTTCGTCTGCACGTTCTTGGGCGTGAACTCGGCCTCGCTGCCGATGAAGGAGACGCTGCCCTCGTACTTGCGTTCCGGGAAGGTGTCGGCCGTGATCGCGGCACGCTGGCCGAGTGCCACCCGGCCGAGCCGGTTCTCCGGCACGTAGATGCGCACCCAGCGGTCGTCGAGGTCGAGCAGGGTGAGCACCGGCGTCCCGACGCCGACCGTCTCGCCCGGCTCGCGGTGACGCACCGAGATCACTCCGGCGAACGGCGCGACGAGCCGCAGCTTGGCAAGCGTGGCGTCGAGCGTTTCCACCGCCGCCTCCGCCTGCGCCACCTGGGCCAGCGCCCCGGCGATCTGCTCCGGCCGCGCGCCGCGCTCGAGGAGGTTCAGCTGGGACGCCGCCTGCTCCCGCTGGCGGCGTGCCAGTTCCAGGGCGAGAGCCGACTTGTCGAGCGCCTCGCGCGCCACCGCCTTGCCGTCGAACAGCATCCGGGTGCGCTCGAGGTCACGCTCGGCGTCGGCAACCCGCTCGCCAGCGGCCGCGGCGGCGGCGCGACCCTGCTCGATCTCCTCACGGCGGAAGCCGGACTCGAGTTCGGCGAGCCGCGCTCGTGCGACGTCGACCTGCGCCGCCGCCTGGCCACGCCTCGCCTCGAGCTCGCTGCCGTCGAGCCACGCCAGCTCCTGGCCGGCGGCGACCCGCTCGCCTTCGCGGACGGCGATTTCGACCAGGCGCCCCGGCAGCTCGAATCCGAGCCGGGCGTCGGTCGCTTCGACCGTGCCGGCCGCGGCGAGGCCGGCGCCGTCGTCGCCGCGCGAACGGGTCAGCTGCCAGATCAACCCGCCGGCGACTGCGGCGGCGACGACGACGGGAACGATACGCCTCGGATTCATGGCTGCTCCTCGAAGGTGCGACGGATCCACTCCGGCCCGATCCGACCGGTCAGGCGCGCCAGCTCCACCCGGGCGGCGAGCGCCGCCGCGGCGGCCTCGCTCTGCCGCGCCCGGGTCGCGGCGAGCTCGGCGACGGCGGCCAGATAGTCGACCTGGGTTCCCGCCCCGACTTCGTGGCGAAGCTGCTCGACCCGCGCCACCTCGGCGAGCTGTGCGCCGGCGCGGCCGAGTGCCCGGGCGCGCGCCTCCGCCTCGAGCCGGGCTGCGAGGGCGCGATCGAGTCGCGAGCGAACGGCGAGGGCGGTGTCGGCGACGGCCGCCAGGGCGGCCTCCTTCCCGGCCCGCGCCCGCGCCACGCGACGCGCGGTCGCGCCGTTCCAGATCGGTACGGCGAGCTTCAGGCCGGCGCTCCAGTCGCTGGTGAACTCGAGGTCGGAGTCGCCGAAGTGCTGCAGCGAGGCGACGGCGCCGAGGCGGGGGAACCAGGCGCTGCGCGCCAGGCTCTGCCCGGCCTCGGCCGCTGCCAGCCGACGGCGCGCCCGCTCCATGGCGGGAGCAGCCGTGAGTGCCGCCGATTCGAGCTCCGCCGGAGGGGTGGAGTCGCCGCTCTCGACGAGAACCAGCGGCTGCAACCGCGCGGCGCGGGTCTGCTCCGGGTCGAGATCGAGCAGCCGAGCCAGTTCGCGCTCCGCCACGTCGAGCTCGGCGGCGGCGGTGACCGCCGCGGCATCGGCGCCCGCCAGCGCCGCCTCGGCGCGCAGGCTCTCGAGCTCGGGTGCCTTGCCGGCCTCG
>JAIOJQ010000114.1 GCA_019911865.1 Thermoanaerobaculia bacterium | reverse complement strand
AAGACGCCGAGCGCGCGCGAGCCGATCCATCCGCTCGCTCCGACGGCGACGAAGAACAGCCCGAAGCCGAAGATGAAGGCGAGAGAAGCCGGGCGGTTCAGCGCCCGGACGCTCTCGTCGAGCGTCACTGCCTGGGCGGCGACCGCGATTCTGGCGACCGGAGCGGTGGAGCGCCACGCGGCCCGCCAGCTCGCCGGCGTCGAGGGGCAGGCCGGATTCGACGCCGACGACCGACAGCGCGACGGTGAGCACCACGGCGCGGCCGATGGCGCGCAGATTGTCGCGATGCTCGAGGTGGGCGAGCTCGTGGGCGACGACGAACGCCAGCTCGGCGTCGTCGACCTGGTCGAGCAGAGCGCGCGTCACCACGATCGCCCCGCCGGGGAGCGCCAGCGCGTTGAGCTCGTCGCTCTCCATCACGCCGACGACCGGCCGCGGCTCGGCGGGCCCGAGCGACGCCATCACCCGCTCGAGCCGCTCGCGGTCGTCCGCCCGTTCGATCGTGAGCGTCCCGGTGACGGCGCCGAACAGCGCCCGCTCGCGCTCGGGGGAGATCCTCCCGGCGACGGCGTCGGCCGCGAGGCCGCCGAGTCCGACCAGCAGCAGCAGGACGGCGAGGCCGCCGACGACGAGCTGGACGAGCTCGACCAGCGGGCTCCCCTTGGAGACGTTCGAGGTCTCCTCGGGGAGCTTCGCGACGAACCTCACCCGGCGGCGCTCCTCCGGGCGGCGAGCTCGGGCACCACCAGGCCGGTGCCGTAGGCGAGCACTTCGACGCCGGAGATCCCCTTGCCGTCGCGCCGCGACGAGACGATCGCCGAAGTCTCGAGCCGGGCGTTGGCGATGGCCGTGAAGCCGCGCTTCCTGGCGTCCTCCTTCATGCGCAGCACGGCCTCGCGGCGGGCGCGATCGAGCAGGCTCTCGTAGGCGCGCAGCCGGCCGCCGATCAGGCTCCGCAGGCCGGCGAGGAAGCGCTTGAAGTAGTCGGGGGAGACGACGACGCTGCCGGCGACCAGGCCGCTCCGCTCGACGCTCCAGCCCGCGGGCAGGGTCTCGAAGGTCAGCGCCGGCAGCTTGACCAGCGCCTGCTCGCGCGAGCGGATGGAGGTGTAGTGACGGCTCTCGGCGATCGATCCGGCGACGAACCCGACGATCAGCAGCAGGGCGGTGAAGCCGAGGCCGAAAATCAGTCCGAAGGTGTCCGGATTCATCAGGCCACCTTGACGGCGGTCCCGTAGGCGAACAGCTCGGCGGCCCCCTGGGAGATCGAGCTGGTGGAGAAGCGGACGTTGACGATGGCGTTGGCGCCGATCGCCTCGGCCTCGGCGATCATGCGGGCGATCGCCTCCTGGCGCGACTCGCCGAGCAGCTCGGTGTAGCCCTTGAGCTCGCCGCCGACGAGGTTCTTGAGCCCCGCGGCGATGTCGCGCCCGAAGTGCTTGGCGCGCACGGTCGAGCCGCTCACCAGCCCGTAGAACTCGACGATGCTCTTGCCCGGAATCGTCTCGACGTTGCTCAGCAGCATGCCTCTCTCCTCCCCGCCGCATGGGCGGACCGCGAATGGAACCCCTCCACCGGAATGGCGCCCGGGATTCTAGCCGCTCCGAAAAGGTGCCAGCCGAATAGTTTCCGGCTGAACAGGTGCCAGCCGATTCGTAGCTGAACAGGTGCCAGCTGAATCGCAACTGCCGAACAGGTGCCAGCCGATTAGCAACTGCATTCCTTTCCGAGGGTTGCCGGGATTCGGGCACTTCCCGGGGGCGGGGTGGCGGCCGGACGGGTCGTTCGGGAGACGATCGACGCTTTGACGTCAAGACGTCACAACGCTACAGTGCCCGGCGGGGGTGTGACATGGGCAGAGAGGCCTCGACCCGCGCCACGGTCTATTTCGAGCCGGAGCTGCACCGGGCCCTCCGGCTGAAGGCGGCGCATCTGCATCGCTCGGTTTCGGAGATCGTCAACGACGCGGTCCGGGAGGCGCTGCGCGAAGACCGCGAGGACCTGGCCGCCTTCCAGGACCGCATCGCCGAGCCGGAGATCTCCTACGAAGCGCTGCTCGAGGACCTCAAGGCGCATGGCAAGCTATGAGGTGGTCTTCAGGCGGTCCGTCGCGAAGGACCTGCGGGCGTTCCCGAGGCAGGACGTCCAGCGGATCCTGCAGCGCATCGGGTCGCTGGCGAACGATCCGCGCCCCCCGGGTTGCGAGAAGCTGTCGGGTCAGGAGAGATATCGCGTCCGCCAGGGCAGCTATCGGATTCTCTACGAGATCCAGGACGACCGGCTCGTCGTGGCCGTCGTCAAGGTCGGGCATCGACGCGAGGTCTATCGAGTCGGTTGACGAAGCGCGCGAGGCGAGCTGATCCGAACTGCGGAACAGGTGCCAGCTGAATCGCAACTACATTCCTTTCTGTGGGTTGCCGTCATGCGGTCGCCTCCCGGGGGCGCACGCATCGAAACGGCCTCGGGAGTCGGAACCGCGGGGCGCTCGGGCGGCGGCTCAGCGGCGCTTGCGGGGCTTCGCCGGCGCGGCCGGCGGACGGCCGGACTTCGCGACGCGGTAGGGCGCGCGCTGCTCGTGGATCTCCTCGGCCGCGCCGGCTCCTCGCTCACGAGCCGACTTCGCCCACTCGTCCCCGGCCGGCGCCGGAGCGTCGGGCACGCGGGCGAGCAGGCGGTCGAAGGCGGCGAAGTCGGCGGCGCGGGCGCGCTCGGCGAGGTAGTCGACCGTGAGGATCGAGGCGACCTTCTCGGCGGCGGCGAGGGTGATCAGCTGATTGATCGAGATCCCCTCGCGGGCGGCGAGCTCGCGCAGGCGCTCGTGGAGGCTGGCGGGGAGACGCAGGCTGAGCGTGGTCATTTCGGGATCTCCAGGAGCAGTTGCCGCGGGGTCAGGACTCGGATTCGAAGTTTCTCGACCCGGCGGAAGTGCCGGACATTGTGCGTGACGATCGCACTCGCTCCGGCGGCGAGCGCGGCGTCGAGGACGTGCTCGTCGTCCGCGTCGTCGAGGCGGGGGCGACCCGACGGGCCGGCTGCGACGTGCAGACAGAGCGCCGCAAGGGCGTCGACAACCACGCCGACCTCCCGTCGCGACAGCCCGAGAGCGGCATGTTCCCGGTCGAGCACCTCTTCGTACTCGAGCAACAGAGCGACCGTCACCGCGGCGTCGATCTGGCCGCGCCGGAGCCGGCGGAGGAGCTCGTGCGAGGCACCGCGGCTCGACCGGAAGGCGGAGACGATGACGTTCGTGTCGAGGACGACCGCCATGGCGGTATCGTAGGAGATACCACACTCGAGAGCAACCCTCGCATCGGTCCCTCTCGGCGAGACGGCGCGGTCGAGCCTCGGTCGGGTGCGAAACGGCTGCCTTCCCGCGGCGATCGCCGGCTCGCGCTGACCAGGTGCCAGCCGATTCGCGCGCCTGCCGGATGCGGCTCTCATCCACGGCCGAAGCTGCCCGAAGTTGCCAAGCGCCGCGCCGCGGACCAGAGTCCCGCATGCCCACGCGACACGCTCCGGAAGGCGACCTCCCGGCGGGCTCCGGTTCCTCGGGTCATCCGCTGTGGACGGCGATGCGCGGCGGCATCGAGACCTTTCAGCTCGACAGGAGCTGCGCCCTTCTGCTGCTCGCCGCTGCCGCGATGGCCGCCTTCGGTGTGCTCGCGGCTCTGGCGGTCGGGGCGGTGCGCGGACTGGACGTCACCCTCGTGACGGGCCTCCTCGTCGGGCTCGCCGTCGTCTCGGCGCTGGCCGGGAGGTGGATCTGGCGCCGGAGCCGACGGCTCGGCGTCCGGCCGCTGGGGCTGCGGATCGTCGCGGTCCTGCAGTTCCTGGCCGTCGTCCCCTTCTGCGCGGAAAAGCTGGTCCGTTCATGGCGCGGCGGAGGCTGGGGCGCCTTCGCGGACCTCCTCGTCCTCCTCATCTGGATCGGCCAGTCGATCTGGCTCTGGAGAGCTGGGCGGCGGCCTGCTGACCAGGTGCCAGCCGTTTAGTCGAAGAGAAGCCGGACAGGTGCCAGCCGATTAGTAACTTCAATCTTTTCTGTGGTTTGCCGCACATCCGGAGCCTCCTTCGCCTCGCGCGGCTCGCATCTTGCCTCCGGTCTCTGGCGGGGGAGTCGGGGTGCCGGCCCGCGTTGCTGGCCCGAATTTTCCTCCCGACGTCGATTTCCCGCCCCCCCGTTCGTCGCTGGTAGGAACAGGGCGGCGGCCGCGACGGGGCTGCCCGGACCGAGACAGGAGGCGACATGCGCGTGATGGTGATCGTCAAGGCGACCGAGGTGTCCGAGGCGGAAGACAACCCCTTCGACGCGGAGGGCGCCACTGAGATGTTCGAGGCGATGGGCAAGTTCAACGACGAGCTGATCCAGGCGGGCATCATGCTCGCCGGCGACGGACTCAAGCCGAGCAAGTTCGGCAAGCGGATCCACTTCGACGGAGCGAAGCGGCTGGTGACCGATGGCCCCTTCGCGGAGACCAAGGAGCTCGTGGCCGGCTTCTGGATCTGGCAGGTGCGCTCCATGGACGAGGCCGTCGAGTGGGCCCGGCGCTGCCCGAACCCGATGCCGGGGCCGAGTGACCTGGAGATCCGCCCCCTCTGGGAGGCCGAAGACTCCAGCCCCGAAATCGCCGCGGAGGTCAACGCCCAGCGCGAGAAGATGGCCCGGCAGAGTTGAGGCGGCCAACGCGCTCGCCCGGCGGGTCCGGACCGGTACCCGCCCCCCCTTTCAAACCGAAGACTGGCGAAACCTCGTTTTCATGGAGAACGGACATGACCACACCCGCGAAGAACACCATCTGCCTCTGGTACGACCGCGACGCCGAGGAGGCGGCGCGCTTCTACGCCCGGACCTTCCCCGACTCGTCCGTCGGCGCGGTGCACCGCGCACCGAGCGACTATCCGTCGGGCAAGAAGGGGGACGTGCTGACCGTCGAGTTCACCGTCATTGGGATCCCCTGCGTCGGGCTCAACGGCGGGCCGGGGATCCAGCACAACTTCGCCTTCTCGTTCCAGGTCTCGACTGCGGACCAGGCCGAGACCGATCGCTACTGGAACGCCATCATCGGCAACGGCGGTGAAGCGAGCGAGTGCGGCTGGTGCAAGGACAAGTGGGGGATCTCCTGGCAGATCACGCCGGCCGTGCTGATCCAGGGCGTGACCGACCCCGATCCCGCGGTCGCGAAGCGCTGCTTCGACGCGATGATGACGATGCAGAAGATCGATATCGCCGCCATCGAAGCGGCGCGCCGCGGCTGACGTAGTTCGACCCAAACAGGTGCCACCCGAATAGCTGCCACCCGATGCGGCGTGGTACTTCGAAGCATCCGGGCTGCTCTCGGCTGCGACGACGCGCCGCTGTGATCACTATTCGGCTGGCACCTCGGAGCAGCATCTCGTGCGGTCGAGCGCGCAGGCCGAACTGGTGCACGAGCGGCGGTTTAGGATGGCCCGATGCTGCGCCCATACCGATGGCCCCTCCTCGTCGGCGCGAGCGCCTTGGCGGCCCTGGGCGCCGGCACCCTCGCCGGGTGCGCCGTCGAGCGCCGGGTGACCACCGAGACCCATTTCGAGGCCTTTGGCGCCGACGGCCGCCCGCTGACCGCGGCCCGCGTTGCCTTCCTCGCCGCCGATGGTGCCGAGCTCGCCAGCGGGGCCTGGGGCGAGGAAGCAGCGGTCGACTCGGAGGAGCCACTGCCCACGGGCGGCTGGGGTCGCCGGGCCCGTCTCGTCGAGATCGGGGCGTCGGGGCACCGGCCCGCCCGACGTCTCGTCCACCCCGAGCACCAGCGATACCGATTCCCGGTGGGAGGCCATCCGAGCTGGCGGTTCGAGATCGAGGACCGCTATCGGCTCCAGACGCGCGTGCTCCTCGCTCCCATGGTCGACGCGGCGGGGGAGGCCCGCGCGCTCGCCGAGCTGGCCACCGGCACCCGCCCGGAGCGAGCCCGGGCGGCCCTCGCGCTGGGCGGCTTCCACCCTGCGCCGGAGGAGCCGGTGGCGGACCATCTGGTGGACGGCGCCCTGGCCGCGCTCGACCGGATGGCGCCCGCTCCGGAGCAGTTCGCCACCTGGCTGGAGGAGCTCGGAGGCGGCGAGCGGTTCCGCTGGCACGCTGCGGCCCTGGTGCTCGGCGAGCATTCCGCGCCGCGGCAGCGGGAGGCCTTCCAGTGGGCCCGCCGGCGGCTCGACGAGCCGGGTGCGCGCGGCACCGCGGCGCTGCTCCTTCTCGGCGAACTCACCCGGCTCGGGGAGCTCGAGGAGGAGCGCTCCGCCGCGCTCGTAGCCGCGCTCGGCGCCGCCGACCCCGAGCGGAGAGAACTCGCCGCCCTCGGCCTCGCCCGTCTCCCGCGCCGCCTCGGCACCGAGGTCCTTCGGGCCGTAGAGCGCTGCGTCGGGGATCCCGACCCCCGGGTGCGCCGGGCCGTCGCCCACGCCCTGGCCGAACGGGGCCCGCGCTGAGGTAGACCCGAAAAGTCGCCGAGAAGGTGCAAGAAGGTGCAAGAAGGTGCCAAGAAGGTGCCACCCGAATAGGTACGAAATGGGTGCTGCCGAATAGGTGCCACCCGATTCGAGTTCGGTTTCTCCCTGCTTCGCGAGTGCGAGCGGGTTTCGTCAGGTGGAAAGGGCCTTCAGCCGGCCGCGAAGTGGCCTTCCCGGTAGAAGCTGTACGACATCTCCGAGGCTCAACTGGCCTCGAGGCGAGGGGGATCCGAGCCTCGCCTGGAGGCTGGCTGAAGGCCTGGCCAAGAACCTGTGCTGGCTGGCCGCTACGCCGACGCCAGGAACGGTCCCGGCGGAGGGAAAGAACCCGGCGGAAAGAGCGCGAATCGTTCGAGCCCGTCTCCTGAGCATCGAAATACCGTCGAGGCCCGGCGAAAGGCGCTCGCGAACTGCCGATAAGCCTCGCGAAAGGCCTTGCGTCGCTCGGAGGTCGCGGCATGAACGAGGGGCGCGGGGCCCTGTTTTCTGCGGTTCGGCGCGTCGTGCGGATTCTGGCGCGAGACGCGATCCGCGCCGAGCGGCTCGCGCTCGGTGGCTCTGATCTGGCGCGCAGTTTCCCGCTCGACCTCGGCCACGAGGTCCGCCACGCGGTTCCGGTAGTCGGCGGGCGCGAGGTCTTTCCAACAGGGGAGCGGAACGAGGTCGAGGGTCTCGGAGGAGACGAAGGAGCGGGGATCGTGCGGATCGCCCTTCTTCGAACTCAGGTACTCGGAGGTGCGATCGATCCAGCTGCCGCGGATCGGCTCACCGGAAAGCAGTGCGCGAACCGACGTTGCGCCGGGCCACTCGGCCGGCCTTCGGACCAGGCCCTCCTTGCAGCCCTGCCGGAGAACGTAGAGCAAGCGCTCGACCTGGGAAGTTTCCTCCTCGGACACCGGAATGGCCTGATAGCGGCGCCCCCAGAAGTGTTCGCGCCAGCGAACGGCCCTGCCGACCTCGCGGGCGAGGTTCGAGTTCAGGTAGTTCATGAACTGCGCGAGACGCTGCGCGTCGGGGACGGTGAGGAGAAGGTGATAGTGGTTGCCGAGGAAGGCGAAGGCGTGCACGTCCACCGGGTAGAGCCGGGCTGCCCGGGCGAGGACGCCGTGGCAGAGATCGGCGATGCGCGGAGTCGGCTGGATGAGCAGCCGCCCATGGATCGTACGGGAAGTGACCTCCACCAACCCGCCGGGAGCGAGGAATCGGAGTCTGCGGCCCATACCCCTCATAGGACGCATCCTCGCTACCGGAACTTGCGTCGCCTATTCGGCTGGCACCTTGGAAGGGCAGAAGTCACCATGGAAGCAGGACCTACGACTCCGTCTCCTATTCGGCTGGCACCTTGAAAGGGCAGAACTTGCGCCTCCTATTCGGCTGGCACCCTGGAAGTCACCTTGGAAGCAGGACCCACGACTCCGTCTACTATTCGGCTGGCACCTTGGAGCGGCGGGCGAGCAGGGTGCCGAGGGCGAGGCCGGCGAGGGGGGCGACGGGCAGGGCGCGCGCGGCGGGGTAGCCGGCGGGCAGTTCGTAGGCGAGCCAGTAGGCGGCCAGCAGTGGTGCCGCGGCGAGGGCGGTCCAGGCCATGCGGTGGCGGCGCTCGGCCTCGCGGTGGGCCTCGCGCACCTCGTCCCGGGTCGCCAGCGGATCGTTGGCGTACTCGAAACGCTCGCGGTCGATCTCGGCACCGCGCCGGGCGGCGAGCACCGCCGCCGCCGCGCCGGCCAGCCCGAACAGCGCGTGCAGCGGCCAGGTGAGGCCGGCGGGCAGCGGCGGCAGGACCCCCGAACCCAGGCTGGCAGCGAAGCCGAGCCCGGCGCAGATGCCGGCGATCCAGCCGCAGGCGGTGACGACGCGGGCGAGGGGCATCGGCGACAATCTAGCAGCGCCGGAGCGCTGCCGTGGCGGGCTCCCTCCGGTGGCGACGAAAGGGGCGGCGATGCGGCGCTGGACAGCAAGAATCCTCATCGCGGTGGCGCTGGCCGCCGCCGGCCTGGTCGCCCGGGAGCTCGCCACCTGGCCGGACGTCGCCGCGCTGGCGACCCGGAGCCCCGAGTCGACCGCCTTCCTCGAGCGCTGGAACGCGCGCCAGCGCCAGGCCGGGGGGAAGGGGGAGGCGCGGCTGCGCTTCGTCCCCTACCGCGCCATTTCCGCCGAGCTCAAGATCGCCGTGGTGGTGGCCGAGGACATCGACTTCTTCTCCCACCGCGGCTTCGCCACCGCCGAGATCCGCGCCGCGGCGAAGCGGGCGTGGGAGGAGAAGGAGCTGCCGCGCGGCGCCTCGACGATTACCCAGCAGCTGGCCAAGAACCTCTGGCTGTCGCCCTCGCGCAACCCCTGGCGCAAGGCCAAGGAGGCCCTGCTCACCCGCCAGCTCGAACGCCACCTCGACAAGCGCCGGATCCTCGAGCTCTACCTCAACGTGGTCGAGTTCGGACCCGGCGCCTGGGGGTGCGAGAACGCCGCCCGCCGCTACTTCGGCAAGCCGGCCGCCGCTCTGACCGCGGACGAGGCGGCGCAGCTCGCCGCCGGTCTGCCACGCCCCGCCAGCTGGCACCCGGGGGTCGCCTCGCGCGGCTATCGGGCGCGGGTCGAGCGGATCGCCGGCCGCGCCCGCCGCGCCGCCTGGGTGCGTGGCGAACTCTGACCGACTGCCGGCCGGGGGATCCCCTTCCCGGACGGCTCGTGCTAGCTTTTCCACGCTTCCCAATTTGCCGTTTCTACCGCCCGCACCCGGCTGACCCGCCGGGGCGCGGGGTGACGCAGTCTGGCGGATGGACCGTCTTTCCGGCACCTGTCCGGACGGACGGGCCGTCCGCGTAACGACTCGCAGAGGGAGGAGCAGACGATGAGACAGAGAGAAATCGCCTGGATCGGACTCGCTCTGGCCGCCGTGGCAGCCGGCGCGAGCCCGCAGGTCCCGGAAGCGACGTCAGCGCCCGTCGCCGGCGGCGGACTCGTCGCCGTCCTGCCGGGCGAGGCGGCGCGCGCCGACGCGCTGCTGGCCGAGCTGCACGCCGACCCGGCGCTGCGCGAGGCCTTCCGTACCGATGCGGCGGGCCTGGTGGAGGAGCGCTCGCCCGACGGCGGCGTCAGCGTCCACTTGCGCGGCCGCTTCCAGCACGTGCTGGTGGCGCGCCTCGGCGCCGACGGCCGGCTGGTCACCGGCCACGCGCCGGCTCCGCCTCCGGCAC
>JAIOJQ010000113.1 GCA_019911865.1 Thermoanaerobaculia bacterium | reverse complement strand
GCCGGCAGCAGGTCCGCGGCGAGCCGGTCGACCGCCGCTTCGCGGTCGCCGAAGTGGAAGCGGCGCAGCGCCTCGCGCCGCGCTGCGGGCGCCGCGGCGGAGGGGGAGGCGGGTGCGGATCGGCTCACGGGGCGCTCCGGTTCAGACCGCGAAGCGGTCGAGTTCGCGTTCGAGGGCGGCCAGTTTCTGCTCCCGCGTCGCGTCGAGGCCGCGCACCGAGAAGGTGTCGAGCCGCGGCGCCGCCGGATTGCGGTAGAGCAGTCCGATGGCGAGCTTTTCGCTGCGGTCGGCGAGGGCGTGGGCGGCGGCGAGGTCGGATGGATCGTGCTCGCGCTGGTTCTCGTACATCCGGCGCACCGCGTCGTCGGCCCGCACGCCGTCCGGGTGGGTGAGCAGCAGGGTCAGGTCGGAGTTCTGCCGCAGCTCGTCGAAGACGTTCGGCGTGTAAGTCGGGCAACGCTGCAGGATGTGGACGAAGCTGGTCCCCTTGTGGTGATAGGCGGCTTCGAGGGTCGCCGCCAGGTGGGGCGGATTCCAGTCCACCGTGCGGGCGACGAAGGAGACGTTGGGGAAGCCGAGCGTCGTGCGGGCGACGTCGAGCGGCGGCAGGTAGGCACCGTCCGGGTGCGTGTTGGTGCCGACACCCATCGGCGTCGTCGGCGAGGTCTGCTTCTTGGTCAGGCCGTAGATCGAGTTGTCGAAGATCATCACGACCATGTCCATGTTGTAGCGCGCCGCGTGGAGCCAATGGGCGGCGCCGATCGAGCAGCAGTCGCCGTCGCCGGTGGCCACCCAGACGTCGAGGTCGGGGCGGCGCGACTTGACGCCGCAGGCCACCGGCAGCGCCCGGCCGTGCAGGCCGTGGAAGCCGTAAGCGTGCATGTAGTGCGGGAAGCGCGACGAGCAACCGATGCCGGAGATCATCGCCAGCTTCTCGGGCGGGATCTGCTCGTCGCGACAGATGCGCTGCACCGCCGAGAGCACGGCGAAGTCACCGCAGCCGGGGCACCAGCGCGCCACGCCGCCGTCGTAGCTCTCGAGGGTGAAGTAGCGCTCGGGAACGTCGAGGGACCAGTCGGCCGGAAGTCCGAACATCACGCGACTCCTTGCCGGCCGGTGCCGGCGGAAGCGAGGCGGGCGAGGACCGCTTCGGCGATCTCGCCCGGACCGAAGGGCTGGCCGCGCACGGCGGACCAGCAGTCGACGTCGACCAGAGTGCGCTCGCGCAGCACTTGCGCCAGCTGGGCGCGGCGCCGGATCTCCGGCGTCATGCCGGGCCAGTCGGCGTCGTCGCTGTAGTTGAGTTCGACCGTCATCACCTTGTCGAAGCGCGAGAAGATTTCCGTCAGCCCCGGCTCGAGCGGCGAGAGGAAGCGCAGATGGAGCGAGGCGACCGAGTGGCCGCCGGAGCGCAAGCCGTCGACCGCTTCCTCGATGGCGCCGAGTGTCGAGCCCCAGCCGACGACCAGCATCTCGCCGGAGTCGGCGCCGCGGGGCACCGGCGGCACCAGCGTCGAGCCGAGCGCGGCCAGCTTGCGGCTGCGCATCTCGCACCCCTCCTGGTTGGAGACCGCGTCGTAGGCGACCTTCGCCTTGCGCGTGTGGGCGAGGCCGGTGAGCACGTACTCGCCGCCGCGCTGGCCCGGGATCGGCCGCAGCGACAGGCCGTTGGCAGAGTCCCAGTCGTAGGCGGCGACCCCTTCGGGCCAGGCGCCCTGGTCGAGCGGCGGCGCCAGCCAGGCGGGGTCGAGGTGCGGGCGCGGCACCGGCGCGACGCCGGTGGCGAGGTTGGCATCGGTGAGCACCAGCACCGGACCGCGGAACTCCTCGGCCAGCCGCCGGGCGAGCGGCACGAAGTGGAAGCACTCCTCGATGGTGGCGGGGGCGAGCACGATCTTCGGCGAGTCGCCCGGGGCGCCGTAGAGCACCGACAGCAGGTCCCCCTGCTCGACCTTGGTCGGCAGCCCGGTCGACGGCCCGCCGCGCTGGACGAGAAGAACTACCAGCGGCACTTCGGCCATCACGGCGAAGCCGAGAAACTCCATCTTGAGCGCCAGCCCGGGGCCGGAGGTGATCGTGCAGGCGGTCTTGCCCGCCCACGACGCACCGATGGCGAAGCCGATCGCCGCGATCTCGTCCTCGGCCTGATGGAGAAAGCCGCCGGCGGCCGGCAGGGCGCGGCCGAGATAGTGCGAGACCGAGGTCGCCGGGGTGATCGGGTACATCGCCACCGTCTCGATTCCGGCGGCGAGGATGCCGAGGCCGAGCGCCTGGTTGCCGTTCATCACCAGCCGCTCGCCGACCGGCGCGGGGGCCGGGACGTCCCAGGCGAAGGGCACCTGCTCGGCGGCGAACGCGGCGCCGCGGCGCAGCAGCTCCTGGTTCGAGGCGACGACCTTCTCCCCCTTGCGGCGGAAAACCGTCGCTACCTCGTCGAGCGCCTTGCCGAGGTCGCGGCCGAAGATCTCGCACAGCATGCCGACCACGAACATGTTCTTGCCGACGCGGGCGTCGGGCACCACCTCGAGGCAGGCCTTCTCGAGCGGCAGCTCGACCACCTCGAGGCCCTGGGCGCGGAAGTCCTCGAGCGCCTGCGCGTAGAGCGCGCGGATCTCCTCCTGCGGATCGTCGGCCCACTTGTTCTCCAGCAGGACGATAGTGCCGGGGCCGTAGGCGCGGCTCTCGATGCGGCCGTAGAGCACCTGTTCGTTGAACGCCACCACGAGGTCGGCGCGCTCGCCGCGGTTGGTCACCTCGCGGTCGGCAAAGCGCACGCGGATGCCCGAGGCGCCGGCGCGCGAGCGCGCCGGCGGCTTGATCTCGGCGGGGATGATCTCCACCGTCCAGACGCCGTTGCCGAGCTTGGCGCAGACGGTGCCGAAAGTCTGGCCGGCCTTCTGCGCCCCCTCGCCGGAGTCCGAGACGATCTCGACGATGCGCTGCGGCACCGTCACGCGGTTGCGGGTGGCCGCCGGGGGAGCGGTCAGGGTGGTCGAATCCATGTCGTCTCCCTCGGCCGTCAGCTGCTGCGGCCGCCGATGTCGATGTAGAAGGCTTCGGAGAAAAGGGCGTCCTCGTCGCGCTCGTGGCGGCGCAGGGTGGCGTCGAGGGCGCGCATCTCCTCGCGCAGCGCCGCCCACGGCCCGTCGACCAGGTTGCGCAGCCGCTCTTCCATCGACGCCACCGCGGCGAGCACCTCGCGGTGCTCCTCGAATAGCCGCTGCAGGTTCGGCAGCCGGTGGGCGGCCCCCTCGCCGACCAGGGCGTGCAGGCCGTCGGCCGCCTCCTCGTGGGCGAAGTGCTCGCGCAGCAGCGAGGCGAGCGCGGTCAGCCGCTCGAGGGCGCGCTCGGGGTCGTGGCAGCGCGCCAGGGCGTGCAGCAGGTCGCCGAGCTGGCGGTGTTCTTCGTCGATCCGCTGCCGGGCGGCGGGGGTCTTCGGCGCCTGCGGAGGCGTCTGCGCGGGGGTCGAACGGGTGGAGGCTCGGGCCATCGTCGTCCTCTCCTTCCGGATGATGCTCTCGAACGAGGGGAGCACGCTGGCCCGCCGTGAAGCCGGCCCGTGAGTCCCCGCGAGGATCCTGCGCGGCGGCGCCGACGGGACAAACACCCGGCGGTGACCGGGCGGCCCGCCCGGGCGGGTGGCCGGAGGGATGGCGGAGCGGCGCTGCGGTCGGAAGCCCCCGCTGGGGCGCAGGTTCAGCCGGCGGCGGCGCGGTCGCGGTACCAGGCGACGTAGCGCGCCAGCCCCTCGCGGATCGGCACTTTCGGCGCGTAGCCGAGCAGGCGGCCGGCCTTGGCGACGTCGGCGAAGGTGATCGGCACGTCGCCCGGCTGCTCGGGGAGCATCTCGATCTTCGCCTCGACGCCGAGCTCGGCGGCGATGGCGTGCACGAGGTCGATCAGGGCGGTCGTCTGCGAGCCGCCGAGGTTGAAGATCTCGAACCTCGGCGCCAGGTCGAGGGCCGCGACGACGCCGTCGACGATGTCGTCGATGAAGGTGTAGTCGCGGCGCGTCTGGCCGGTGCCGTAGAGCGGCACGCTCCTGCCGCGCGCCAGCAGATCGGTGAACTTGGCGATCGCCATCTCCGGCCGCTGCGACGGACCGTAGACGGTGAAGAAGCGCAGGCAGGAGGTGCGCAGATCGTAGAGATGCGAGTAGTTGAAGCAGAGCAGCTCGCCGGCCCGCTTGGTGGTGGCGTAGGGGGAGATCGGCAGGTCGACCGGGTCGGTCTCGGCGAACGGCACCTTCTCGTTGATGCCGTAGACCGACGAGGAGGAGGCGAAGACGAAGTTGGCCGGACCGTGCCGGCGTGCCGCCTCGAGCAGGCGCAGCGTGCCGATGCAGTTGACGTCCTCGTAGAGGATCGGCTCGGCGAGGCTCGGCCGCACCCCGGCGCGCGCCGCCAGGTGGATGACGGCGTCGAAGCGGCCCGTCGCGAACAGCCGCTCGACCAGCGCCGCGTCGCGGATGTCCCCCTCGACCAGCTGCCAGTCGTCGCGGCCGGCGAAGGTCGCGGCGTTGGCCCGCTTGAGCGCCGGGTCGTAGAAGTCGTTGAAGTCGTCGAGGCAGGTGATCCGCTCGCCGCGCCCGAGCAGGCGCCGGGTGACGTGGGAACCGATGAATCCGGCACCGCCGGTGACGAGGATGTGCTGGCTCATGGAAGGTATCCGGTGACGGGGTCGGCCGGGCGGTGCGTCACCCGCGGTGCGAGCCTATCGCAGCGCGCCGGGGTCAGGGGGCGCCGGGCGGCTCCGGCGCCGGCGCGCCGGCCCCGTCGCGGGCGGCGTCGTAGCGCTTCTCGATCCCCGCCTTCTGGCGGTTGCGGATCAGCCAGCGCAGCAGGCGCGACTCCTCGACGCCGACCAGGATGTCCTCGACCGCCGCGGCGAAGGCCGGGTCGTTGAGCAGCCGGGCGGCGCTGCCGTCCCCCCGGTTGAGCTTCTCGGCGACTTCGCGCAGATTCGCGGTGAGCGCCGCCAGGTCGGCGGCGACCTGCGTCCCCCAGGCGTCGTCGTTGAGCAGCCGGGCGGCGAGCGACTCGCCCCCTTCGAGGGCGCCGAGCGTCGTCGCCAGGCGGCCGGAGGCGTCCTCGAGATGCGCCAGGGTGCGATCGAAGCGCTCGCGCTGCGCGGCGTCGTCGAGCAACGCGGGAAGCAGGCCGTCCCCCGATTCGGCGCGGCCGAGGAGGCCGTCGAGACGCGCCACGGCGCTCTCCACCCGGTCGGCGAGCTCACGGTCGTGGAGCAGACGCGGCACCGTCCCCTCGCCGCTCTCCAGGCGGTCGACGGCGTCGCGCAGGGCGGCGAGCGTGTCGAGAATTTCGCGACCGAGCTTGCGGTCGGGGTCGGCATCGACGGTCAGCTCGCCGAGCAGCCCCTCGCCGCGCTCCATGCGGCCGAGGATGCCGGTCAGCTGGTGCGAGATGGTCACCACGTTGTTCATCACGTCCTCGCCCGCCTCGGCGAACTGCTCGACGTTGGTCGGCGGCGCGGCGGGGATCTCCTCGCCCTCCGGGATCACCGCGGCCTCGGGGGAGCCGGAGGTGAGCTCGAGGTACTTGTCGCCCAGCAGGCCGAGCGTCTTGATGCGCGCTACCGAGTCGCGGCGCAGCCGCTGCGCATAGCGGGCGTCGATCGACACGCGCACCTCGAGGAGGTTCTCGCCGATCTGCTCGGGCAGCACGATGCGCTCGATCGAGCCGACGTTGACGCCGTTGAGCTGCACGTCGCTGCCCGGGCGCAGGCCGGCCACCGAGACGAAGCGGACGAAGTAGTCGTTCTTGCGGTTGAACAGGTTCTGGCGGTCGCCGATCAGCAGCACGGCGACGGCCGCCACGGCGAGGGTGACGACGACGAGCAGGCCGACGCGGCGGGCGGAAGCGGTCTCAGGCGGCATCGGGATTCTCCTCCCGCCCGGCGAGGAAGGCGGTGAGCAGGGGATCGTCGGAGCGTTCCGCGGCGGCGAAGGTGCCGGTGAAGCGGAAGCGCCCCTGGTCGAGGAAGGCGAAGCGGTCGGCGATTCGCCGCACCAGGGCGACGTCGTGGGTCACCACGATCGTCGCGGCGCCGGTCGAGCGGTGCAGATCGAGGATGAGGCGGCCGATCGCGGCGGCGGTCATCGGGTCGAGCCCGGTCGTCGGCTCGTCGAACAGGACGACCTCCGGGTCGAGCGCCAGGGCACGCGCCAGCGCCACCCGCTTGCGCATGCCGCCCGACAGGTCGGCCGGCATCTTCTCCTCGATGCCGGCGAGGCCGACGCGGGCGAGCAGCGCCGCCACGCGGCCGGCGATCTCCTCCGCCGGGACGGTGCGGTGCTCGCGGAACGGAAAGGCGAGGTTGTCGCCGACGCTCATCGAGTCGAACAGGGCGCCGCCCTGGAAGAGCATCGCCACCCGGCGGCGCACCGGCAGCAGCTCGCGCTCGCCGAGCGCCGTCACTTCGAGGTCGTGGAAGCGGACCGAGCCGGCGTCGGGGCGTTCGAGGCCGATCAGCTGGCGCAGCGTCACGCTCTTGCCCGAACCGGAGCGGCCGAGAATCGCCAGGCACTCGCCGGGAGCCAGGTCGAAGTCGACGCCGTCGAGCACCGTGTGCCCGTCGTAGCGCTTGACCAGGCCGCGCACGCGGAAGACCGCTTCGCCGTTCATCCGAGCAGGTGGAACAGTTTGGTGAGGAAGAAGTCGGAGACGAGAACGAGGATCGACGACACCACCACGGTGTCGGTGGTCGCCTTGCCGACTCCGTCGGCTCCGCCGCGGGCGTTCATGCCGCTGTGGCAGGCGACGATCGAGACGAAGAAGGCGAAGAAGTACGACTTGCCGATCCCCGAGCCGAGGTCGGCGAGGGTGAGCGCCGACAGCACGTCGTTGAGATAGAAGGCGGGCGTCAGGCCGAGCTGCAGGACGCCGATCACCATGCCGCCGAGGATACCGAGCAGGTCGCCGATCAGGGTCAGCGCCGGCAGCATCACCAGCGTCGCGGCGAGGCGCGGTACGACCAGCCGCCGCACCGGATCGGCGGCCATGGCGCGCAGGGCGTCGATCTGTTCGGTGACCTTCATCGTGCCGAGCTCGGCGGCCATCCCGGCGCCGATGCGGCCGCCGACGATCAGCGCCACCAGTACCGGCGCCAGCTCGCGTACCAGCGACTTCCCGACCACCGTGCCGATGTAGTACTTGACCCCCAGGGTGGGCAGCGAGAGGGCGGTCTGCAGCGCCATCACCATGCCGGTAAAAATGGTGGTGATCGCAGCGACGCCGAGCGAGCGGACGCCGATGCGGTCCATCTGGCGCACCCACTCGCGGCCGTCCCAGGGCGGCCGCAGCAGCTCGATCAGCGCCCGGCCGCCGAGCCCGGCGAGGGCACCGACCTGTTCGAGCCGGCGGCTCGTGGCCCGCCCGAGCTGACTCTGCGGCTGCGTCACCGCCCGGCGAGGGTGAACGGCACGGTCAGCGACCAGAACGCGGTGCCGCCCGATTCGAAGCCGTCGCGGAAGAGCGGACCGACGACCAGCGGCCGGACTTCGGCGTCCATTTCGAACGGCGCGGCGCGGTCGTGCTCCTGCCAGAGGTCGAAGAGGTACTCGCCGCGGCTGGCGGCGATCGGCGTGATGCGCGGCGTGCAGTCGTCCGGAAAGTCGTTGTCGACCGCCTGGTCGCGCAGGAACTCGACGTACTCCTTCGAGGCGACCTGGTAGAGCAGGCGCGCCTCGAGCGTCACCTCGCCCGGCGTCCCCGGCGGGATGACGACCTGGTACGGCGCGTCGTCCCAGTTCACCAGCTCGCCCGAGCCGGGGAAGGTCTCGGGGTAGACCTGGCCGACCGGACGCACCTCGAGGTCGGTGCCGCCGCGGAAGCCGAGCGGCGGGATCCGGTTGTCGCTCTTCCAGCAGTCGTTGAGCACGAAGTGGAAGGCGGGCTGGCCGCCGGAATCGGTGACTTCGCACTGGCCCGAGACGCCGTTCCAGATGCCGGGTTTGGCCTGGTAGATGCGGATCTGCGGGTCCTCGGTCAGCACGCCGGTCGCCGCGTCCCAGGCGCCGCTCTGCCAGACGACGTCGCCGTTGCCATCGCGCGCCGTGACCTGCAGCCAGAGACGGCGCCCCTCGGGGTAGCCGGTGGGCAGCTTGTGCCCTGACAGGTTGGTCACCCGCACGGTGACCGGGAAGGGCTGGCCGGGCTGCACGACGGGGGGCGCGGTGAGGCTCAGCTCGGCCGCCTGGTGGAGCATCTCGCCGGCGCGGTCGATGGTCTCCTGGAACTCGGTGAGGCGGTCGAGCGAAACGCCGTATTCGGCCGTCAGCACCTGCGGAATCCAGCGGTTGCCGCCGACGAACTGGTGCGAGCGCAAATTGCCGCCGCGCTGGTTGGTCGGGCCGAAGTTGCAGGCGAAGACGTCGTCGCCGGTCTGCAGCGGCATGTGGCACTGCTGGCAAGAGGTCGGCGCCGTGCCGCCGGGGGCGAATGCGCTCAGCTCCCACTCCTTGTAGGTCCGCTCGATCGGATACGGGATGCCGGTATCGGCGCCGGTCTCGTCGCGCAGGTTGTGGACCGGGCTCGTGACGTTGTGGCAGGCGCCGCAGAAGGCAGCGCTGCGGAAGTGTGCCGAGTAGGCCCAGGGATGCGGCGGTTCCACGTCCGGACCGCCGGCGGGGTAGTCGTAGGGGCCGTGGCGGCAGGGTTCTCCCTGGAATCCGCAGTCGCCGTCGTCGAGCCAGACCTGTCCGTTCTCGGTGTAGAACGGCGCCTCGCCGGGCGGCGGCGAGGGGTTGACCATGGTGCGGTGGCAGAAGTGGCAGCTGATCCCCTCGAAGTCGTTGTCGGGCGCGTCGATCGGGCCGAGCATCGCGCAGCCGTCGGTCGTCCCGCCCGGCGGCTCGCTGCGACCGGAGTACCAGCCGGTCGGCACGTGGCAGCGCAGGCAGAAGTCCCCCGAGCCGGGCAGATCGTTGTTGGCCACGTCGAGGGCGGCCCAGAAGAGCGGGTCGCGCGACGCGTTGGCCATCATCGAGCCGGCCCAGGCGTCGTAGGGTTCAACCGGTCGCGTGGCATCCCAGTTCAACCCGTGGCAGAGCCAGCAGCCGCCGGTTTCCGGTCCCTGGATCGGGTGGACCAGCGGCGGCTGGGTCCCCTTCGGGGTCAGGCCGCCGGCCAGCACGGCGACGACCGAGGCGAGGAAGAGCAGGCCCGCCGTGACGGCGAGCACGGAGCTGCGCAGTTCGCGCGTGGTCTTCGGCGGGGTCGTCATCGGGTTTCCTCGGGGTGACCCGGGGAGTCTAGCGCGAGCGGCCGGCAGCCGAATCGAGGCTCCGGACCGATAGACTCGCCGCATGAGTCAGCAGCTCGAAGCTCAGGTCTGGGAAGCCCTCAAGTCGGTCAAGTTCCCCGGCATGAGCCGGGACGTCGTCTCGTTCGGGTTCGTGCGTGGAGTCGAGATCGCCGGCGGCCGGGTCACGGTGCGCATCGAAATGACCACCCGCGACGCGGCGGCCGCCGAGGCCGTGCGCGCCGACGCGGAGCGGGCGATCGCGCCGCTCGCCGGCGTCACCGCGGTGACGGTCGAGGCGGTCGCGGTCACCCCGCCGACGCGCGAAGAGGCGGCGCAGAAGGCGATCGCCCGCGATCCGCGTCTGGTCCCCGAAGTGCGCTCGATCGTCGCGGTGGCGAGCGGCAAGGGGGGCGTCGGCAAGTCGACAGTGGCGGTCAACCTCGCCCTCGCCCTGGCGCGCGCCGGCCAGCGCACGGGGCTGCTCGACGTCGACATCTACGGGCCATCGGTGCCGACCATGTTCGGCATCCGCGACCGGCCCACGGTGATCGACAACCGGATCCAGGCGTTCCAGCGCTGGGGGGTCAAGGTGATGTCGCTCGGCTTCATCCTCGAGACCGACACGCCGGTGATCTGGCGCGGGCCGATGGTCATGCGCGCCATCGAGCAGATGCTCGGCGACGTCGACTGGGGCGAGCTCGACGTGCTGGTGCTCGACATGCCGCCGGGCACCGGCGACGCGCAATTGGCGATTGCCCAGGATCTGCCCGTCGATGGTGCCGTGATTGTCTCGACGCCGCAGGATCTGGCGCTCGACGATGCCCGCAAGGCAATCGGCATGTTCGAGCAGACCCACATTCCGATCCTCGGCATTGTCGAGAATATGAGCAGTTTCATCTGCCCGCATTGCGGCGAAAATAGCGATATTTTTGGCCATGGCGGCGCCAAGGACGAAGCCGAACGGCTCGGCGTTGCTTTCCTCGGCGAAATCCCGCTGCACCCGCAGCTGCGAACCTCCTCCGATGAAGGCCACCCGGCAGCGCTCGGCGACAGCCCCGTCGCCCGCGCCTTTCGCAAGGCTGGCAAGGCGGCACTGGAAGCGGCCGATCAGGCCTCCAAACCGGCGCCCAAAATCATTTTCGGCTAATCGGCCAGACGCAACGGCGTCGGTGCAATCCCGCCCGGCGCCACGACACCGAACACCTCGGCGATGCTCGCCTGTGACAGGCTCAGTGTCGGCGGTGCATCGGCGATGATGCGGCCGTCCTGCATCAAGATTGCCCGGTCGGCATAGCGCGCGACCAGATCGAGCGCATGCGCCGCGACGATCACCAGAGCGCCCCGCCCGGCTTCAGCCCGCAATATCTCCATCACGCCAAGCTGATGCCGCGGATCGAGTGCCGCCGTCGGTTCGTCGAGCAGGATCAGATCGGCCTGGGTCGCCAGTGCCCGCGCCAGCAATACCCGTGCGCGCTCCCCTGATGAGAGCTGATCGAAAGGGCGCCCAGCGAGATCCGCAATACCGGCCTTGGCCAGTGCCAGATCGATCGCCGCCTCATCCTCGGCGGTCAGCCGACGCAACGGTTTGAGATGCGGCACCCGCCCCAGCGCCACAATCCGCCGCACCGGCATCGGCCAGGCTGAAACGCCATCCGGTGGAAGGTAGGCAATCCGCCGCGCGCGCTGCTGCGCAGCCAGATCGAGCAAGGCAAGCCCGTCCAGCTCGACCCGGCCATGGCCGGGCTCGAGCAGCCCGGCGCACAGTCTGAGCAGGCTCGACTTGCCGGCGCCATTGGGCCCGACCAGGGCGATGAATTCGCCACCTGCAGCGTCGAAACCGATCTCCGACAAGGCGGGCCGGCCATGATAGCCAAAGTCGACGGACGATAACTGCAGCCGCATCACACCGCCCTCCCCGGCAAGGACCGCACCAGCCATAAGAAAAAGGGCGCACCGATCAGGGCTGTCAGGACACCGAGATAGAGCGGCATGCCCGGCCCGGACACCAGCCGCGTCGCCAGATCCGCCAGCACGATCAGAACAGCGCCGCCAAGCATGGACGGCGCGATCAGCGCACCGGGGCGATGCCCGACCAGCGGCCGCAATAAATGCGGCACCACGAGACCGACAAAGCCGATCGCGCCGGCCACCGCAACGCCGCCGCCCACCGCCAGCGCCGTACCGCCAATCACGATCAGACGCAGCCGCCCAAGATCAATCCCGAGGCTGCGCGCACTTTCCTCACCCAGGCTGAGTGCATCCAGCGCGCGCGGTGTCAGGGCCAGCAGACCCAGACCGGCCAGGACAATCGGCGCCGCAAAGCGCAACTCGGTCCCGCTGGCATCCTGCAAGGACCCCATCAGCCAATAGGCGATCTCGGCCAAGGCCCAGGG
>JAIOJQ010000112.1 GCA_019911865.1 Thermoanaerobaculia bacterium | reverse complement strand
GAGGCGCTTGCCCTCGGGCAGCGAGGCGACGATCCCCGCTGCGCCCTCGGGCGCGATCAGATCGTGGAGCACGCCGAGCACCTCGAGCCGCCCCACCCGCACGCCGGGGCCGATCAGCGCGCCGAGCTCCGGGCCGTCGCGCCAGGCGCCGGGCTGCGGCGACGAGAGCTCGATCGTGCCGTCGTCAAGCTTTCTTGCGCGAGCCTCGAGGATCGGAGCGAAGCGCCGGCCATCTCGCGACCTCATCGTACGCCTCCGGTCAGCTCGTGCAGATCGTGCAGGCTCCAGATGCGCGGGCTCTTGATGCGGCGGTGGCCGATCGACTGGTAGCTCATCTCGACGAGCGCGCAGAGCCAGCCGCGCAGCTCGTCCATCCGCACGATCTCGTCGGTGTCGAGCTGCCGCGCCGACACGTACGGGTCCATGTCGCGCTCGATGCGCTCCTCGACCTGCCGCATGCCGGCCTCGATCTTCTTGCGCTCGTCCGGATCGGGGAGCGCGATCTGGAAGTCGTCGTCGAGCTTGGTGTTGTAGGTCGCGATCGCAAGCGTCCTTCCCTCCATGACGCTCAGTCTTGCGATCGTGGTCGAGAGCTGCACGACCGGATCGTAGGGGAGCCCGGCCATCGCGTAGTAGCCGGCGCCCGACGCCTTGCGCAGCAGCACCGTGAACATCGGCACCTGGTTTGTGCTGTTCGTGTAGATGAGGCTCGAGCCGTAGCCGAGCAGGCCCTGCCGCTCGGCCTCCTTGCCGATGTCGAAGCCGCTGATGTCCTGCAGCCAGATCAGCGGGATGCCATCATCGTTGCAAGCGCGACTGAACGCCGCGACCTTCGCGATGCTGCCGCGGTAGAGGATCGCGGCGGGCCGCTGGTCGTCGGGGTGATCGGGATCGCCGACCAGGCCTTGGCGGTTGATCACGAAGCCGGCGTAGAGCCCGCCGACGCGCGCGACGCCGCAGATCACCTCCTCGCCGGTCTCGGGCATCACCTCCCAGAAGAGGCTCTGATCGCAGAGGCGCGCGAGCACCTCGCGCGCGTCGTAGGCCTCGCGGTGATCGGCGGGCAGGATCCCGGTCAGCTCGCGCGGGGGCTGCACGGGCTCGAGCGCGCCCGCGCCGCCGCGGTAGTAGCCCGCGGCGCTCGACGGCAGGCGCGCGACCTCGCGGCGGATACATGCAAGCAAGGTTTCGTCATCGGGAACACGCACGTCGGCGCAGCCGCTCTGGTGCACGTGCACCTCGGGCCCGCCGATGTCGAGCGAGGTGAGCTTCTCGCTCTTGGCGCCTTTGATCAGCGCGGCGCCGGCGATGACCATGTAGGCCTGCTCGGTCATGTACACGCGGTCGCTGATGATGGGCATGTAGCCGCCGCCCGCGATGCAGTCGCCGAAGACCCCGGCGATCTGCGGCACCCCGCTCGCGCTCAGGAGCGAGTTCATCTTGAAGATGTGCCCCGCGCCGCGCGCCCCGGGGAACGAGCGCGACTGCTCGGGCAGGAAGAGGCCGCTGCAGTCAACAAGGTAGATTGTCGGCAAGCGCAGGCGCAGCGCCATCGTCTGCGCGCGCTGGATCTTCTCGGGCGTGCGCGGCCACCACGAGCCCGACGCGACCGTGTTGTCGTTGGCGATGATCACGCACCAGCGGCCCTCGACCCGGGCGAAGCAGGTGACGACGCCGGCGCCGGGCGAGCCGCGCTTCTCGCCGGTGAAGCTCTCGCCGAAGTTGACGAAGGTGCCGACCTCGTAGAGCGAGGTGCCGGGATCGACCAGGCGCGCGACGCGCTCTCGCGTCGGCAATTTTCCTTTCGCGCGGACGCGGGCGGCGTAGTCCTCGCCCCAGCCGGCGTGGACCTCGGCGCGGCGGGTCTCGAGCTGGCCCTCGAGGGCAGAGAGCGCCTCGCGGTGCGCGGCGTACGCGCGATCGTCGAGGACCTGCGCGCGCGGCCTTCCGATCGGTACGAGCGGGATGTGGGCCACTGTCTTCTCCCGTGTCAAACGCGAGCGACGCTCGTCGCAAGAAGAGTGTCAGCTCCAACCAGGGATCGTTCGCGTGTCGTAGCGGTGCTCGCGGAAGTCCGGCGAGCGGAGGATCGCGAGGTGCATCGGGATCGTCGTGCGCACGCCCTCGACGCGCATCGCCTCGAGCGCCGAGATCATGCGATCACAAGCTTCATTGCGATCGCGGCCGCGGGCGACGGCCTTGCAGATCAAGGAGTCGTAGTGCGGCGGCACCTCGTAGCCGGGCACGACGTGCGTGTCGAAGCGCAGGCCCTCGTGATCGCGGGGCAGCTCGAAGCGCGTGATCACGCCGGGGCAGGGGCGGAAGCCCTCGGTCGGATCCTCGGCGTTGATGCGGCACTCGATCGCGTGGCCCTCGAGCTTCACGTCGTCTTGCGCGAGCTTGAGGCGATGGCCGGCCGCGGCTTCGAGCTGCATGGCGACGAGATCGAGGCCGCTGCGCGCCTCGCTGCCGCAGTGCTCGACCTGCAGGCGCGTGTTCATCTCCATGAAGCGGAGCGTGCCGCGATCGCCGGTGTCTCGGTCGAGCAGGAGCTCCATCGTGCCCGCCCCCACGTAGCCGATGCTGACGGCGGCCCGCACGGCGCTCTCGAGCGCGCGGGCTCGCTCCGCGGCGTCGAGCACGGGCGAGGGGCTCTCCTCGATCAACTTCTGGTGGTTGCGCTGCACGGTGCAGTCGCGCTCGCCGACGTGGATGCCGCTCCCGTAGCGATCGCACATCACCTGGATCTCGACGTGGCGCCCGCCCTCGACGAGCTTCTCGAGGTAGAGGCGCGGATCGCCGAACGCGGCGAGGGCCTCGGCGCTCGCGTCCTCGTAGGCGCGCGCGACCTCGTCACGACTCCTTGCGATGCGCATTCCGCGCCCGCCGCCGCCGCTCTCGGCCTTGAGCAGGACGGGGTAGCCGATTGTATCTGCAACTTCCAATGCGTGATCGGCGCTCGACAAGATCCCTTCCGATCCCGGGATCAGCGTCATCCCCGCGCGGCGCATGGCGCCCTTGGCCGGCGTCTTCTTGCCCATGAGCCACATCGCGTGCGCGGGCGGCCCCACGAAGGTGACGCCGTGCTGCTCACAGAGCGCGGCCAGGAGCGGGCTCTCGGCGAGAAAGCCCCAGCCGGGGTGCAGCGCCGAGCAGTGCGACTGCTTGGCGGCTTGGATGACGCGCACGGGATCGAGGTAGCTCTGCGCCGCGCGCGCGGGCCCGAGCACGACCTGCTCGTGTCCGTCGGTCCAAGGCGCGTCGCGATCGGCCTCGCTCACGCCGAAGACGACGGCGATGCCCATGCGCTCGGCGGTACGCGCGACGCGCGCGGCGACCTCGCCGCGGTTGGCCACGAACAAGCGGTGGAAGATCGGAGGCCCGGCCATCGAGCGCGCGACGTTAGCATACGCGCCCTCTTGCGAGCCCCGTGGGGTGAGGGTAGGAGCGCCACGGAGAAGAAGGAGACGCACATGGCCACGCGCATCGAGACCGACACGATGGGACAGGTCGAGGTTCCGGCCGACGCCTACTACGGCGCGCAGACCATGCGCTCGCGCATGAACTTCGCGATCGGCGACGAGCGCATGCCGCGCGAGATCGTGCGCGCGTTCGGCGTCCTCAAGAAGGCCGCCGCGATCACCAACCACGAGCTCGGCCTCTTGCCCGAGGACATCCGGGATCTGATCGCGCGCGCGGCCGACGAGGTGATCGAGGGCAAGCTCGACGCGCACTTCCCGCTCGTCGTCTGGCAGACGGGCTCGGGCACGCAGTCGAACATGAACGTCAACGAGGTCATCTCGAACCGCGCGATCGAGATGGCGGGCGGCAAGCTCGGCAGCAAGACGCCGGTGCACCCGAACGATCACGTCAACAAGAGCCAGAGCAGCAACGACACGTTCCCGACGGCCATGCACATGGCGGCGGTCGAGGCCGTGGAGGGCTACTTGCTTCCGCGCATCAAGCCGCTGCGCGACACGCTCGAGCACAAGGCCGAGGCCTTCGCCGACATCGTGAAGATCGGGCGCACACATCTGCAAGACGCAACTCCGCTTACGCTGGGCCAGGAGATCAGCGGCTGGGTCGCGCAGCTCGATCACGCGACGCGATCGATCGAGGGCTCGCTCGGGCAGATGCGCGAGCTCGCGCTCGGCGGCACGGCGGTCGGCACGGGGCTCAACGCGCCCGCCGGCTTCGCGGTGCGGGTGATCGACTGCCTCGGCGCGGCGACCGGGCACCCGTTCGTCCCGGCGCGCGACCGCTTCGAGGCGATGGGGGGCAAGGACGCGGCGGTCGAGGTGTCGGCGGCGCTCGCCGTGGTGGCGGTGTCGTTGACCAGGATCGCCAACGATCTGCGCTGGCTGGCCAGCGGTCCGCGCTGCGGCATCGGCGAGATCAACCTGCCGGCGCTGCAGCCGGGCAGCTCGATCATGCCGGGCAAGGTCAACCCGGTGATTCCCGAGATGGTGCTGATGGCCGCCGCGCGGGTCATCGGCAACCACCAGTCGATCACCCTCGGCGGCATGTCGGGCAGCTTCGAGCTCAACGTGATGATGCCGCTGATCGCCAGCGACCTGCTTCAGTCGATCCAGCTGATCGGCAACGCCGCGGGTCTGCTCGCCGATCGCTGCGTGGCCGGCATCACGGCGAACCGGGAGCGCTGCGCCGAGCTGGTCGAGCGCTCGCTGGCCATGGTCACCGTGCTGGCGCCGCGCATCGGCTACGACCTGGCGGCGGCGATCGCCCGCGAGGCGCTCGACAGCGGCCGCACGGTGCGCGAGATCTGCGTCGAACGGAAGGTGCTGCCGGAAGCCGAGCTCGAAGAGCTGCTCGATGCTCGCCGGCAGACGGAGGGCGGGATACCCGCCGATGGAAGGGAAGGGTGACGTCATTTCCACGCAGACGAGAGTCGTTCTGGGACTCGCCGGGATCCTCGCGATGAGCGCCGTCGACCTGCCCGCCGCCGACTCGGTGGCGCCGCGGCCGACGAGTGCCCGCGAGGTGGCGCATCCGCGCGTCCTGCACGGGGATAGCTTCGACGACCGCTGGTTCTGGCTGCGCGAGCGTGAGAACCCGGAGGTACTCGCCCACCTCGCGGCGGAGAACGCCTACGCCGAAGCGATGACCGCCGCCAGCCGGCCGCTCGCCGATCAGCTCTACGGTGAGCTGGTCGGGCGGCTGATCGAGGACGACGAGGGTGTGCCGGCGCGGCGCGGCGACTGGCTCTACTTCTGGCGCCTGAGCAAGGGGCTGCAGCACCGCGTCTGGTTGCGCCGCCCGGCGGCCGGCGGGCCGGAGCAGACGCTGGTCGACCTCAACGAGCTCGGGCGAGGCGAGAAGTTCATCGCCCTGGGTGCCTTCGAGGTCTCCGACGACGGCAAGCAACTGGCCTACTCGCTCGACCGAGTCGGCTTCCGCCAGTACACGCTGTACGTGCGCGACCTGGTACGCAACGTCACCCGCGAAGAGAGCGTGCCGGAAGTGACGTCGGTCGCCTGGGCGGCCGACGGGCGCTCGCTCTTCTACGTCGTCGAAGACGACGCCAAGCGCCCCCACCGGCTCTGGCGCTGGGCGCTCGACTCGGGCGAGCGGACGCTGGTCCACGAAGAGGGGGACGAGCGCTTCGGAGTGTCGGTGGAGCGCTCGCGAAGTGGGGCGTGGATCTTCGCCACCTCGGCCAGCCACACGGCCTCGGAGGTGCGGTTGATCGACCCCGGCGCGCCGGCGGCCACGCCGCGCCTCGTGGCGCCGCGGCGGGCCGGGCACGAGTACTACCTCGAGCACTCGGGCGAGCGCCTGTTCGTGCGCAGCAACCGTGCGGGCGGCAACTTCGCCCTCTTCGAGACGCGCGCTGCCGATCCGGCGGAGACGGGCTGGAAGGTCGTCCGGTCCCACGATCCGCAGGCAATGCTCGAGGAGGTCGACGCCTTCGCGCGCCATCTCGTGCTCAGCGAGCGCGCCGGTGGCCTGATGCGCTTCCGCGTCCTCGACCTGGCCTCGGGCGGCGACCATCTGGTCACCCTGCCCGAGGTCGCCTACGTGGCGCGTGGCGCCGAGAACGAGGTCTTCGATACCGACCGTTTCCGCTATCACTACGAATCGCCGAAGACTCCGGCGAGCGTCTTCGATTACCGGATCGCCGACCGCACCTCGGAGCTGCTCAAGCGGGACGTCATCCCGGGCTTCGACCCGGCGGTTTGGGAGCTGTCACGCATCGAGGCGCCGGCAAAAGACGGCGTGCGCGTGCCGCTGACCGTCGTCCACCGGCGGGGCCTCGTACCCGACGGTACGCACCGGGCGCTGCTGCGGGGATACGGCTCGTACGGCTACGCCTATCCGACCGGCTTCGACACCAACGCGGTGAGTCTGCTCGAGCGCGGCTTCGTGCTGGCGACGGCGCACGTCCGCGGCGGCGGCGAGCTCGGCAAGGCCTGGCACGAGCAGGGGCGGATGGCGGCGAAGATGAACACCTTCACCGACTTCATCGCCTGTGCCGAGGAGCTGGTGCGCCGCGGCTACACCTCGCCGGCGCGGCTGGCGATCACCGGCGGCAGCGCCGGCGGCCTGCTGATGGGCGCGGTGACCAACCTGCGGCCGGACCTCTTCGGTGTCGTGCTCAGCTACGTGCCGTTCGTCGACGTGATCAACACGATGCTCGATACCTCGCTGCCGCTGACCGTGGGGGAGTTCGAGGAGTGGGGCAACCCGGCGGTGGAGGAGCAGTATCGCTGGATGATCGCCTACAGCCCGTACGAGAACCTGGCGGTGAAGGCGTATCCGGCGATGCTGGTGCGCACCTCGTTCCACGACAGCCAGGTGATGTACTGGGAGCCGGCCAAGTATGTGGCGCGCCTGCGCTCGCTCAAGACCGACGGCAACCCGCTGCTGTTCCGGATCAACCTCGACGCCGGCGGTCACGGCGGCTTCGCCGGCCGCTACGACCGCCTGCGTGACACCGCCGCCGACTACGCCTTCCTCCTCACCACCCTCCCGTAATTCAGTCAAAGGCAATTTCCCGATTTCAGAAAATTCAGTCAGAGGTAATTTCCGCCCGCTACCCACCGTCTTCTCGAACTCGGAGTGCGGTGAGCCGGGCGGAAATTACCTCTGACTGAATTTTTCTTCCTGGGGGGAAATTGCCTTTGACGGAGTTTTCTACATGTGGCGGATGATGGCGTCGCCGAATTCGCTGCATTTGACTTCGGTGGCGCCCTGCATGAGGCGGGCGAAGTCGTAGGTGACGGTGCCGGCGTTGATGGCGCCGTCCATGCCGCGAATGATCCCGTCGGCCGCTTCGTTCCAGCCCAGGTGGCGCAGCATCATCTCGCCCGAGAGGATGACCGAGCCCGGGTTGACCTTGTCGAGGTCGGCGTACTTGGGCGCCGTGCCGTGGGTGGCCTCGAAGATGGCGTGCCCGGTGACGTAGTTGATGTTGCCGCCCGGCGCGATGCCGATGCCGCCGACCTGGGCGGCGAGGGCGTCCGAGAGGTAGTCGCCGTTGAGGTTGAGCGTCGCGATGACGTCGAACTCGTCGGGCCGCGTGAGCACCTGCTGCAGCGTGATGTCGGCGATGGCGTCCTTGATCAGCAGCCGGCCGGCGGCGAGGGCGGCTTTCTGCTCGGCATTGGCCGCCGCCTCGCCCTTCTCCGCCTTGACCCGCTCCCACTGGTCCCAGGTCCAGACCCGGTCGCCGAACTCGCGCTCGGCCAGCTCGTAGCCCCAGTTGCGGAACGCTCCCTCGGTGAACTTCATGATGTTGCCCTTGTGCACCAGAGTGACGCTGCGGCGGCCGGCGGTGAGGGCGTACTCGATCGCCGCGCGCACCAGGCGCTCGCTGCCCTCGCGCGACACCGGCTTGAAGCCGATGGCGGTCGAGCCGGGGAAGCGGACCTTGCCGAAGTGTTGCGGGAACTCCCGCTCGAGGAAGGCGAGGACTTTCGCCGCATCCGCCGTGCCGGCCTCGAACTCGATGCCGGTGTAGATGTCTTCGGTGTTCTCGCGGAAGATCACCATGTCGACCTTTTCGGGCGTCTTGACCGGCGACGGAACGCCGCGGAACCAGCGCACCGGCCGCACGCAGACGTAGAGATCGAGCAGCTGGCGGAGCGCCACGTTGAGCGACCGGATGCCGCCGCCGATCGGCGTGGTCAGCGGCCCCTTGATGCCGACGAGGTACTCGCGGAAGGCGTCGACGGTCGGCTGGGGGAGCCAGTCGCCGAAGGCGTCGAAGGCCTTCTGGCCGGCCCAGACCTCCATCCACTCGATCTTGCGCCGGCCGCCGTAGGCCTTTTCGACCGCGGCGTCGAGCACCCGGACGCTGGCGCGCCAGATGTCACGCCCGGTGCCGTCCCCTTCGATGAACGGCAGAATCGGCCGGTCGGGGACGTGAAGCTTGCCGCCGGCAAGGGTGATCTTCGCCCCGGAGGGCGGAACGACAGGCTGGGGACTGGTCATCGGGGGAAAACCTCCTCGAAAGAGCGTGCATTCTACGAGGCGACCGCTCGGCCTCCCCCGCGCCGCCGGGCGGTACGCGCGGCCGCGGCGTATCCTCGGGCCACCGATGCGCCTCTTCGTCGCCCTCGAGCTGCCCGCGGCCGCCGCGGCCGGCTTCGCGCGCTGGCTCGAATGGGCCCGCCGCGGTGCACCCGAGCGCGGCCTGCGCTGGACGCGCGCCGACGGGGCGCACCTGACGCTGCGCTTCCTCGGCGAGACCGATCCGGCGACGGTGCCGATGCTCGCCGCGGATCTCGCCGGCGTGGCGGCCCGCCACGCCGCGATCGAGGCCGAAGCCGGCTCCCTGCCGGGGGCCTTTCCGGTGCGCGGCCCGGTGCGCGTGGTCTGGACCGGCGTCGCCCCGGCGGGGCCGATCGCCGCCCTCGCCGCCGAGGTCGCCGGCGCCTGCGAGGCCCGTCTCGGCCTTGCAGCCGAGTCCCGCCCGTTCACCCCCCACCTCACCCTTGCTCGCGCCGGCCGGCCCTGGCGCCGGGCCGACTTCCAGGCCTGGCGGGCGCGGCTCGAGTTGCCGGCTCCGGTCACGGTCCGCTTCGAGCGCCTGTCGCTGATCGAGAGTCGACCCGGTTCCGGTGGGTCGCGCTACGCCGAGGTCGCCTGGGCGGCGCTGGGAACCGGCGCTCCGTAGGACATCCCGGGAGGCGCGCCGTCAGGCCAGCAGCCCGGCGAGCGCGTCCGGATGGAAGCCGACCAGCAGGGTACGGCCGCGCCGCAGCAGCGGGGCACGGAAGTTGCCGGTCGGGCCGCGCAGGTCGTCGGGGGTGAGATCGGTGGCGGCCCGGACTTCCGCCCGGCGGCCGCGGGCCAGGACGACCCGGTCGACGGCACCGAGCAGCTGGCGGACCTCGGCGTCGGTCAGCGGCTGGCGCGTCGAGCGCTCGGCCGTGACGGTGGCTTCCCTCTGCGCGAGGACCGCCCGGGTCCTCTGGCAGCTGGTTCAGCCGGGGCGCTGGTAGAAGAAGTCGACCTTCGGCACGGCGAAAGCGTAGCAGAGGCGAGACGAGGCAGCCCTTCGCGCGTCCTCTTGCGGTGATGAGAGAGGGGACGGTCCGTTACGATGGCGCGGTGACCAGCGCCCCGCCGCCCGAGGAGGCCCGACGCCTGTTGCGCGAGATCTTCGGTCACGCCGACTTCCGCGGCCGGCAGGCGGAGATCGTCGGCCACCTGGTGGCCGGCGGCGACGCCCTCGTGCTGATGCCGACCGGCGGCGGCAAGTCGCTCTGCTATCAGCTGCCGGCGCTGCTGCGCGAAGGGACCGCGGTGGTCGTCTCGCCGTTGCTGGCGCTGATGAAGGACCAGGTCGACGCGCTGCGCCAGAACGGCGTGGCGGCGGCACGGCTCGACTCGACGCTCGACGCCGGCGAGGCGCGGCGGGTCGAAGCCGACTTCGCCGCCGGGCGGCTGAAGCTGCTCTACGTCGCTCCCGAGCGGCTGGTGACGCCGCGCTTCGGTGAGCTGCTGGGGCGTGCGACGCTCGGACTGCTCGCCATCGACGAGGCGCACTGCGTTTCGCAGTGGGGGCACGACTTCCGCCCCGAGTACCTCGAGCTCGGCGCGCTGCGTGAGCGCTTCCCGCAGGTACCGCGGGTGGCGCTCACCGCCACCGCCGACCCGGCCACCCGGCGCGAGATCGCCGAGCGGCTGCTGCTGCCCGACGCGTCGATCTTCGCCGCCAGCTTCGACCGGCCGAACCTGCACTACCGCATCGTCGAGCGCGAGCGCGGCCGCGAGCCGCTGCTCGCGTTCCTCGCCGGCCAGCCGGCGGGGGCGAGCGGCATCGTCTACCGGCGCACCCGCGACGGCGTCGAGACGACGGCGCGCCAGCTGGTGGCGCACGGCCGGGACGCCCTGCCGTACCACGCCGGGCTCGACAAGGCGGTGCGCGAGCGTCACCAGGACCGCTTCCGGCGCGACGAGGGGGTGATCGTAGTCGCCACTGTCGCCTTCGGCATGGGGATCGACAAGCCGGACGTCCGCTTCGTCGCCCACCTCGACCTGCCCGACAGCCTCGAGGCCTTCTACCAGGAGTCGGGGCGCGCCGGCCGCGACGGGCTGCCGGCCGACTCCTGGCTCGCCTGGGGGCTGCGGGACCTGGTGCTGGCCCGCGCCCGCATCGAGCGCTCGGAGGCCGACGAGGCGCGCAAGCGGGTCGAACGGCGCAAGCTCGAGGCGGTCGTGGCGCTCTGTGAAACCGTCGCCTGCCGCCGCCAGGTGCTGCTGCGCTGGTTCGGCGAGGAGCACCCGGGTTCCTGTGGCGCCTGCGACAACTGCCTCGAGCCGGTCGCGACCTGGGACGCCACCGAGCCGGTACGCAAGGCGCTGTCGGCGGTCTACCGCACGGGGCAGCGCTTCGGCGCCCGCCACGTGGTCGACGTGCTGCGCGGCGAGGCGACCGAACGCGCCGTCGAGCGCGGCCACGACCGGCTGCCGGTCTTCGGCATCGGCGCGGACCTGCCGGCGGCGCAGTGGTCGGAGATTTTCCGCCAGCTGGTGGCGCGCGGCTTCCTGGCCACCGACGGCGAGGGGTACGGCACGCTGGCGCTCGCCGCGGCGGCGCGCCCGGTGCTGCGCGGCGATGAGCCGGTGCGGCTGCGTCACCTGCGCGAGCC
>JAIOJQ010000111.1 GCA_019911865.1 Thermoanaerobaculia bacterium | reverse complement strand
AGCGAACCTGCCGGGCTTCATCTACTACCCGTTCGGCAAGCAGCTCAACGGCACCGTCGACGACGAGCAGATGCGCTTCACCGGCCACGAGCGCGACCTGTGGAACACCACCAGCTCGAACGACGACCTCGACTACATGCACGCGCGGCACTACAACCCGCAGCTGGGGAGATTCCTCCAGATTGATCCGCTGGCCGGCTCCGTGAGCGCGCCGCAGAGCTTGAATCGGTATGCGTATGTTGCGAGCAACCCCATCAACTACACCGACCCTTCTGGAATGCTGAGGATGGCATGGGATTGTGGGTACAAGGAAGACCCGCCTCATACCACTGTCATTGCAGGTGGCGTTCAGGTCAACACAACCTGGGTAGTCTTCGGCTGCACGGGAGGCGGCCAAGGTCCTCAGCTGACAGACCGTGGATATGGCTGGGGCGGGACGCCTGGTCGGAAAGGAACGCCCACAGGCTCGCCGAACCCGACGCCGCCAACCGGTGGGCCGGAAGATCCTCCGGAAGATCCGCCCAAGGATCCTCCCGGAGAGGAGTGCGCGGAGCTGAGCCCGGCGCAAGCGAGATACTTGGATTCGTGGAATTCGTATGACTCGACCCTCGCCTCCATGCTTTCCGATGTCGGCGCAAACAAGCAGGGTATTAACCTGCACATGGCCGGAACTGCTGGAATGTACCTTCTTGGAGTGTCGGGCGCTGGCGCACTGGGCTACGGACTGCAGGTCAACCCTGCTACGAATCCAATACTAATGGCGCAGGCTGGCGCGAGTGGATTTGCTGTTACCAGGCTGGGCCAAGCGCTGTTCCAGCCAGGAACTTTCCTGAATACCAGAAGGTACATTCGATACGGAATAAGTATGAGTGGTGGCAAGTTCGTTTGGAGGGCGGCTGGGCCACTGGTAAAGCGATGGGCGTCCAAGAACGGACATGCGTTCGAGAGGGGCATCTGCCCGAAGTAGGAACTGCTGCCGAGCGGAGAGGGTGAGGACCGGACGAAAGGACTCTCGGAATGCTAACTGAGTTGCAGCGGCGAGCAGGTGACGCGGTTACTGCGGCCATTCAAGAGATGGGTGGGAAAATTGTATTTCGCCAAGTGCTCGGTATGCAGTACGTGCTCGGAGAAGCTTCTTGCTCGAGAGGTGAGGTTCGGGTCTACCTGTACGAGTATGGCTTGTCGGTGGACTACAGGGTTGGAGAAAACAACCGGGTATTCGAGCTGGTGGACTTCGAATCGCAGGACGCGATGATTCGCGCACTCTGCGAGTCGCTACAGATCGAGATCGCACAGGGACCGTACCCATTCTTCCCGCCGCCGGCGCAGGACGAAGACGTTGCGCCCCGCTAGAGCAGATGCGCTTCACCGGCCACGAGCGCGACCTGTGTAACACCGCGAGCTCGAACGACGACCTCGACTACATGCACGCGAGGCATTTCGATTCACAGCTGGGGAGATTTCTGCAGATTGATCCGCTGGCCGGCTCCGTGAGCGCTCCGTAGAGCTTGAATCGGAACGGTCCGGATACGCTCGTCGGCGGTGAGTCAACGGCGGGCCAGTGTGACCTGCCCCCGGAGGCGAGCACATTGACAACGGAAGTCCCGGCGGGCTCGTGGACTCCCTCGGAGTTTGTGGCGTGCTGGGAACCGTAGGCGGCCGGAGCGGCACACCGGCCGGCGGAGCGGATTCGCCACCGTCGCTACGATCCTGCGTTCGTGCCGGTTGGGCCTGCCCCGAATCTGTGGACACCAGGTTGACCTTCTCGTCGTCGCATAGGGCCTGTGGGAACTGTGGGAAACGCGAAGCGTTTTCCAAGGAGCTGCGGGAAACGCGCTTCTCCGCGTTTTCCGCAGCTCCGGCAGTT
>JAIOJQ010000110.1 GCA_019911865.1 Thermoanaerobaculia bacterium | reverse complement strand
CCTCGCCGATCCGCAGCGCTGGAGCGGCTACGTCGGCCGCCTCGCCGGGCGCCTGCCGGTCGACGGCGGCCCCTGCCTGCGCCGTTCGCTGGTGCTGCTCGACCTGCACGCCCGCTGCGGCCTCGAGCCGCGGCTGGAGCTGGCCTTCCGCCCGGCCGCCGAAGAGGGGCACGGCGAGGGGCACGCCTGGCTCACCACCGACCCCGGCCCGCGCGAATCCGCCGCCGCCGCCGGCTGGCGCCCCGCCGCCACCTTCTGACCGCCGCCTTGCCGCGCAGAGCGCGGCGAGAGGCGAAGGCGAAGATCTCCATGAACGGATTCACGGAGTTCAGGGACGAAGGAGGTGGCGGCACGCCGACGGCGACGAGCGGCGACGACGAGAGGCGAAGGCGAGAGGCTCCCATGGAAGAGCAGAGACCGCTGCACCCGGGTTCTTGATCACCGTGCAGTCATCCAGCGTTTCGAGCGCGGCCCGGCGTTGGTCCCCCCATTCCACGACCTCGAGACGGCTGGCGTCCGGCTGGACGAACGTGAACCGCTGATCGAAGAGTGATGCGACACCGGGAGTTCCTCTCTACCGCACCTTGTACGTGACGGTAACCAGGAGAGCGCCGACCGTCTCGGTGCGTGTTGGCAGCGGATCCTGCAGACCTTCCGGAATCGGATCGCCCACAACGAAGCCGTTGAGTTTCTGGATCTCGCGCTGGTGATACGCGAGTGTCAGCAGCCATTTGCCGTCGATGAAGCCGAAACTCGGTCCGGTGAACAGGCTGAGGTCCGCTGCCTTCTCACCGGCACCGACACCGGCACCGAGACTCCAGTTGATGCGGGCCCTCGACTCGTCGCACCGGACGAGGCAGCCGTTGAGCTGGAATACGCCAGCGACGCGAGAGTCGGACTCTTCGGTGACCGCGAAGACGGGAACGAGGCTGCCATCCGGCCCCAGCGAGGACTGTCGGCCGAAGGTGCGGCTTTCGGCGAAGCTGACTCCGATACCTCCGGAAATCGTGAATCGCGAGGTGCCCACCAGGATCTCGCCAGCCGTCAATTCCGGCATCGACTTGCCGCTCTCACGCTGTTTCCGAAGGATCTTGACGGTATAGCCGGTGGGGTCTTCCCGCCTCGGCAGCGAGAACGTCTCGACGAAAGCAACCTCGTTGCCGAGTACCTGCAGGATGAGCTCGCGGTCGACCGCCGGATCGGGAAGGGAGGCAGCCTGATCGAGGACCTCTTCCGCCCTCTCCAGCGTGGTTCTGACGGCTATCGCACGACGTACAAGGAGCGTAGCGGGCTCTTTGCACTTCGGATCCGCCGAGCACTCCGGCGATTCGAGGGATGCGATGGCTCCCGGAAAAGCGTCGAGGCTTGTCGCTACAGCGTTCTGTAAACGGCGCAAGTTGCTTCCCCCATCGCTGCGGAGCTCGATCAGAACGGGCGTCTCCGAGGCCGCCACTTGTGCAGAGTTCCTCAGAGCGTTGCACTCTGAGGAGTTTCTCGGCTGCTTGTCGGCCAGCTCGAGGAATGCGGAGTGAGCGCCGACGGCGCTTTTGATCTCTCTAATCCGGTCCGCCAGGCGATTGGCCGCTTCAAGTCGCTGACATGGCTCCTCCCATGCCGTCCCCGCAAACTTCTTGCACGCACGATCGGAACTCATTGCTCTGAGCTGGATTACTGGCTGTCCATGTTCAGTCGTCGACGGTTCCTGTACTCCAGCGAGCTTCAGGCCATCCCGAATGATGTCCGCCTCGAGATCCCGCGACACGACCTCGTACTCGTAGAGGTAGAGGAAGGGGTTCTTGTTGAACACCACGACCTCCACCTGAGTTCCGAGCGGAAAATGGACCGAGTCGATCGACCGGATCCTTCCGGTGTTCGCGTCGATCGCGACGAGCGGCCGGTCGCGTCTCGACTCCGGAACCTCGCAGCTGGCTCGAACCGACAGGTTCTCGGCCGCCGCCGAAGAACTGGGGTTCCAGATCAGCGGCATCAGAAGGGCAAGTCGCAGCATCCTCTTTCGAATTTGCGTGGTCATGTTCCTCTTCCTCACTTCTTCGTCCGGGCTCTCGCTGAAACGCTCTCGCTCGAGGGAACGCCATGGAGCCACTTCTTGAACGCCGAGGCGTTCGCAGCGCTGCACCCTCCGCTTGCCTTGCACGGGGGAGGACAGAGACCCCCTTGAGGGTAGACAGCGTTCTCGGGGCAGAGCTTGGCGGCGGCGACAAAGTCGGCCGCCATGAGGAGAGCCTTCTTGCTCACCGTTTTCGGCATCCTCTGCCCGGCCGCGTGCGCTCTCCACAGCTCGATGAGGCTCGCGACGTGGCCGACCAGCCGGGCAAGGATGAGGATCTTTCGCCGAACAGCCGGCCACGAGATCTTGCCTTGCTGTTTGTTGTAGTGCTTCCGGTAGTACTGATCGAGCGCCTTGCGCCCTCCCGGAGCGAATGGCATCGAGCATCCCTTCCGGATTTCGTCGATGGTCTCTTTGAGAGCCTTGTTCACCGACCAGCGCTTCGACGGGGTCTTGCGTTTGGCTGCAGGCGTCGGGCTCATCGCACCTCTCCTCGAGTTGGAGATTTCGGAGCCACGCTGGCTCCGCTTCAAACAGAGAACGAACGACACTCCGATCTCGAACAGGGGACGGCTCGACGGCCGCCTCAGACCAGACGCAGGGTCGCGAGCAGCGATGCTCGAGCCTCCTCGGCCGTCGACGGCCGCCGCCGAGGATCGCGGTGCAGCGCCGAGCCGAGCATCGAAGCCACCGGCGCCGGCACGCTGCCCGCGAGCTCATCGAAGGGCAGGCCGCTGCGCTCGACTTGCTGCAGCGCCTTGCGCAGGGGCAGTCGCGCGAGCGGATGGCAGCCGACGATGGCCTCCCAGACGACCAGGTGCAGGCCCCACAGATCCTGAGCCGGTGACGGGGCCTCGCCCCGGAGCATTTCCGGCGACAGGTAAAGCGGTGTACCCACCACTCCGCCGGTCCTGGTCAGGCGTTGGCCCGAGAGGGACTCGTCGTCGCAAGGGGCATCCTCGGAGTCCGCAATCGCCTCCGAGGCCAGATGCGCGAGGCCGAAGTCCAGGAGCTTCGGCGTGCCGTCGGCGGCGAAGCCGATGTTCTGGGGTTTGATGTCGCGATGCAGGAAGCCTCTCGCGTGCATCGCCGCCAGGGCGTTGGCGAGGATTGCGCCGAGTTCGAGGGCCTCGGCAGGGGGAAGCCCGGGTGGCAGGCGATGCGCGAGGGTGCCCCGTTCGAGGTATTCGACTATCAGAACCGGAATGCCTCGCCAGGCCTCGAGGCCGAAGATGAGCGCCAGGTTGGGATGGAGGAAACCGGCCATCGAGCGGGCCTCGCGGCGCATTCGAACGATTGCGTGTGCCCTTTGCTGAGGCAGGGTTTTGAGGGCTACGCTGCGTCCCAACTCGAGATCGACGGCCTGGTAGACGACACCCATTCCGCCGCGGCCGAGTACGCGCTCGACTTCGAACTTGCCATGGAGGCATGCCGGAAGAAGGGCTGGCCGGAGGGCACCGCCACAGGTGCAGCGTCCGAAGCGGTTTCTCGCGGGATTCCCATCTCGTGCCTCGCTGACGATGCCGCACGCGGAACATTCCGCGGCCGGCCCGGATCGGGAGGTTGACATCGGCGCGCCAGGGTCCGCTTCGACCCGCTCGAGCGCCAGCACCGTCGTGGCAGCAAACGCCGCCAAAACCCGCAGGTCAACTGGCATGTAGCCGGCACCGCCTCGCGTCGGGCCGAGAACGAGAATGCCGCGGAAGAAATCACCCGGCGCATGAAGTGGAGCCACGAGACAGGCGTGCGTCGCGACGACCCACTGCTGGTCATCCTCGACGAGCCAGGAAAAGATGCTGTTCCGCACCTCGGGCGCTACGACGATCGAACCCCCTGGCACCCTGGCCAACTCCACGATGCCGCTGTCAGCCGGAAGGTCCGGATAGTGTCCTCGTGCGGCGCGCAGCGCCCGCGCGTCGCCGTGGGTCAGCACCAGCGCCGCGGATTCCGCCGTGACGGCTTCACCCAGTCGCCGCTCGAGCAAGGATTCCAGCTCGTCAGCCTGCCGGCACTCGCCCGCCTCCTTCGAGAAGCGGGCCAGCACGGTCGCGGCGTCCTCTCTCGTGCCCACCAGTAGCCGCTCCAGTCGCGACAGGAGGCGTCTGCGATTCGCGTAGCAGAGCCAGCCAAGCGCGGAAGCGGTGCCAAGCCACAAGACGGACGGGGAACTGATCGCCTCGCTGAGCGGCAGGTGACGGCGCCGCGCCAGGCCGAGCAGGACGGCAACGGACGGGATCGCGGCGAGCAGGAACACGACGCTCCTGGCCAAAGCATGCTGAGCGGCGCGGTGGAGGACGAAACGCAAATCCAGGATCCGGTGCGCGAGCACCGCGTAGCCCGTCGTGACAGGAATCGTGAGGAGCAGGACATAGAGCACAACGCCCTGCGCGTAGCGGTGACTCGGCTCAGCGAAAAATCTGGCGATCGTAGGCGAGACCGACTCGGCAAAGACGGTGGAAAACAAGGGCAGGATGCCGATCGCCAAGCCCGAGACGAACCACCGCGTCCGCCGTCGCTCATCGGCCTCCGCTCGGCGAGCTCGCCACCAAGCGGCCACCGGTGCGCCCAGGAGGAACGCCGAGAGCACCAGCCAGTAGAGGCCTCCCGTTTTTCGCGCGAGAGGGTGGAGCAGCTCAGCGAGCGTGGTCTCTTGCGCCCGAGTCACCACGAGGCTGGCCACGAAGAGAACTCCCCCGGACAGCAGTGAGAGGCCTGTCGCGACGTCAATGATGCGGCCTCCGGTCTCGAAGCGGACCACCCGGGGGAACCGTCGTACGAACTGCCACAGAAACCATGGAGCCATGGCGTCTGGGTAGAGACCCTGCAAGAACCTCGCGACTGCCGCGACCTGCACGAGCGGTGCCGCGACCGGCAGAAAGCGCAACGCAGCGGCGGAGGCAAAACAGAGGAAGAACCCGCCCAGATAGTACGTACGTGCGTCCCGGCGACCGGAGAGCACGAGTACGAGACCACCGCCACAGAACGCCAGGAGGACCACATGAACCAGAGAAGCGGGAATCGGATACTCGGAACGCGTCCAGACGATTGGGGCGAGGAGAGCGAGGAGGCTCTGGAGTCCAGCCACCGTCAGCACGACGAAGGACCACATGGGAGCTCGGGGGGTTCGAGTCGCATCGCGCCCCGACACTCGCGAACCCGAAGCATCGGTGGCTACGCGGTCCACGAGGCGGAGAGCGGCGAGTGGCCGAGCCTGGTCAGGTGCCGTCTTTGCGGCTGCGACGCGCTCCCAGTCCACGCTCTCGCGATCGGCTACCGCTGCGACCAGCTGCGCGAGCACGCGCGATCTAGTCACGTGCAATCTCTTCGACGAGCCGCACCACAGCGCGGCGAACGGCGACGCGCGCGGAATCGGGGGTCGCCCGACCAGTGCTCAACGCGAGCTGCTCGTAGCTGAAGTCGAGTTCGAGTCGTCCCACCACGAGGTGCTGGTCGTCCTCCGAGAGACGCGCCAACGCAGCCCGATAGCGCCGCAATTGCTCCTTTTCCTCGAGCTCCTCGGTTGGTGAAGGAACCGTCGCGACAGGCTCGGCGACCTCGACACCACCCACCTCGACTCGTCCCGCTCGTCGCACTTCATCGCGGATCCGATTCCGGATCGACTGCCTGAGATAGGCGACCAGGACATCACGGCGTCGCGGATCGATGTCCTTCAGGTGCCGGTGGAGATTGACGAAAGCCTCCTGAACCAGGTCGTCCGTCTCCAGGCGTTGTCGCGCCCAGGTCGGCAGCTTGCGTCTCGCCCAGCTGCGGATTCCGGGCAGCAGGCGACGGAAGAGGCGGCTCACCGCGCGTTCGTCGCCGTCCTTGGCTCGGCGCAGGAGCGAAAGCGACGAAACCCGGGACCACTGCAAGCCGATTCTGCCCCGGAATTCGACTCGGGGCTGATCCTCGGTCGGCGCGACTGGATCCTCTCGTTCCCTCTGAACTGGACGTCGGTCTGAACGATGCATCTCAGATGGACCGTCGCGCCGTCCGACGGGCCTCCCCTCCGCTGACCTGCCCACGAGAAGCTGTGGATTAACGCTAGCACAGGAAATCTCCCTGTTCGAAGCGTGCTCCACGTTCGTCTTACCTCCTGAACAACACGAGGGAGATTGCAGATGACGGACGCAAGAAGTCGTGGACTCCGGGCGATGGGATGCCGGCTGCAGGTAGTCATCGCGATGGTCGTCATGGGCGCGGAATGCGGAAGGGCTGCGGCTGGGTTGAGATGGGCCTCTTCCGCAGAAGGAAGAGGCGCCGACTCCGGGTTCTGCTTCGCGGGTCTCGACGGCACTGGCAGAGCCGCCAGGGCCTCGCCTGCTGCTTCCGCCTCCCACTTCCGGCTCCTGCTCCCACCCTCTTGCTTTTCCATTCATTGGGCTTTGGCCTTTGCCTTCCGGCTTTCGCCCTCAGAGGCATCCATTCCGTCTCGGGCGCCCGGGTCGATCGGTTAGGATCGGCGGAACGATGCCAACCCTTGCCGCAGTCTCCCGATCTCGCTCGCTGGCTCTGCTCGCCGTGCTGCTGGGTTGCCTGCTGTCTATGCCGGCGAAGGCCGCGGACGCCCGGGTCGAGTTGGCGCTGGAGCGGGGGAGAGCCGCGCTGGAGAACGATCGGTTCGAGCGCGCCCTGAAGCACTTCGAGGAGGCCGATCGTCGGAGTGGAGGCGCCTCGTTCGACGCGCTCGTCGGCGCCTCGGTGGCGGCCGCGTTCACGGACCAGGTCGACAAGGCGTTCGCCTTCGCGGCCCGCGCGCGGGAGCGCGCCGGGACCGACCGGGAGCGGGCGTTGGCCGCCGAAGCGCACGGTCTCGCGCTGCTGCGCACCGGCGGCCCCGTGCCGGCCATCGAAGCTGCCCTCATCGAGGCCCTGCGCCTCGACAGCCGGGCGGCGCGCGAGTCGTACCGATACCTGACCGAGGTCTATGCCGAGATGGGTTTCGGCCACCTCGCCTCCCGGTTCCTCGCCACATACGAGGCGGCGGGCGGCGACCGCGCGCGCGTCAGGGGCCTGGCCCGGGAGCTTCGAGTCGACCTGATCGCCAACGCCGACTATGAGGCGTGCGTCGATGCGCTGCGCGCCGCCGGGCACGAGATCCCGCCGCTCGGCGGCGACGAGAACGCCGAGCCGCCGCTCTTCGCCGATGGCGGTGAGTACCGGCCGGCGAAGGCCATCGAATACGAGAATCCGCAGTACACCGACGATCTTCGCTTGCGCAGGCTCGAGGCCGATGTCGTCATGCGCCTGGTCGTGCTGGCGAGCGGCGAGACTCGCTGCCCCACGGTCCTGAAAGCCACACACCCGGGCTTTGCGGGAATCACGGTGGAAAAGATCCGGAGCTGGCGCTTCGAGCCGGCGATCCTCGGCGGCCGACCCACGGCTTCCCATTTCGGAGCTACCACCAGGTTCCGCCTTCAGTGACGACCGGCGCGGGTCGCCGGTGGCGGCTCGCGTCCGTCCTCGGGCCCACGTTGCAGCCCGGGCGGGATCTCAGTCCAGCCGGCGTCCCTCCGGGTCGTAGGTGTAGACGCCTTTGCCGACTTTGCGGCCGAGGCGGCCGGCCTGGACGTAGCGGCGCATCAGGTTGGACGGCCGGAAGGTCTCGCCGAGCGTCGCGTGGAGGTGCTCGAGGATCGCCAGGCGGACGTCGAGGCCGACCAGGTCGCCCATCTCGAACGGCCCCATCGGATGGTTGAGACCGAGCTTCACGGCGGTGTCGATGTCGGCGGCCGAGGCGACCCCCTGTTCGAGCATGCGGAAGGCCTCGTTGCCGATCAGCGCGTTGATGCGCGAGGTGGCGAAGCCGGGGACGTCGGCGACGACGACGCAGGTCTTGCCCATCTGCTCGCCGACCTCGCGCGCCGTGTCGACCGTCTCTTCCGAGGTCTCGTGCCCGCGCACGATTTCGAGCAGCTTCATCAGGTGGACCGGATTGAAGAAGTGCAGGCCGACGAAGCGATCGGCGCGGCCGGAGGCGGCCGCCATCTCGGTGATCGACAGCGACGAGGTGTTGGAGGCGAACAGGGCGTCGTCGGGGGCGAACGCGGCCACCTCGCGGAAGAGGTCGATCTTGATCCGCATCGACTCCGGCGCCGCCTCGATCACCAGGTCGGCCTCTTCGACCGCTGCCGCCAGGTCGTCGTCGAGCACCAGCCGCTGCTTGGCCGCCTCGGCCAGGCCAGGGTCGAGCTTGCCGAGCGCCACCCCCTTGTCGAGGTTGCGATGGATCGACTCCTCGGCCCGCGCCAGGCACTTGCCGTCGATGTCGTAGAGCTCGGTTTCGAAACCGGCGAGCGCGGCGACGTGGGCGATGCCTCGTCCCATCGTGCCGGCGCCGAGTACGGCGACGTTCTTGACTTCCACGGGGATCCCTCCGCAGCGTTTCAGGAAACGGGGATGGTTCGCATCCCGGTCGATTTTTCGGCCAGCGCCGACAGCTCGTCGGCGATCGCCAGGGTGGCCCGCGCGGCGGCGGCCGCCGCCTCCTGCGCCGCCGGCGTGGTGCAGTGGCGCTCGAGGAACTCCCGGCCGAGGCGGTGGTGCAGGATCTCCTCGGGCTGGATCACCTCGCGATAGAGCCGCGCGGTGGCGCCGTCGCCGAGTCGCTCGCACAGGGCGATGAACTGCTCGTTGCGCACCTCGGCGATCGCCTCGCGGGCGAACGGGCCGGCGGCCATCCGCTCGACCGTCGAGCGCAGCCCTTTGACGTAGTGGTAGAGCGGGCTGAAGCCGGCCGCCAGCGGGTCGGCCTCCGGCTCGCGGCCGAGCTCGCGCAGCCGGTCGCAGATCAGCTGGTAGTGCTGCATCTCGTCGCCGCACTGGCGTCCGAAGACGAGCCGGGCGTCGATCTCGGGTGTGGTCGCCATCCAGAAGCCGGCGAGCTCGGCCGCCTCGAGTTCGCTGCGCAGCGCCAGGCCGAGCAGCGTCACGACGTCCACCGAGCCTTGCGCCTCGGCCTCCAGCGCGCCCTGCTCGCCCAGCCGGGCGAAGAGCGCCCGCATCTCGGCCACCAGCCCGGCGACGAACTCGCGACTCTCCATCTCAGACCTCCTTGGGCCGCGGCACGTCGGTGGCGCCGTCGCCGACCGCCAGCACGACCTTGCCGAAGACGGCGCGGTCGGCGAGCAGCTGCTGCGCCCGCGGCGCTTCGCCGAGCGGCAGGATGCGGGCGACGACCGGCGCCAGCTCGCCGCTCTCGAACCAGGGGAGCAGGTGGGCGAGCTCGGCGAGCGAGCCCATCGTCGAGCCGAGCAGCGACAGGTTCTTGAAGAAGACGGCGCGCAGCGGCACCTCGGCGGTGGCGCGGTCGGTGGCGCCGCACAGCACGATGCGGCCGCCGCGCGCCAGGCACTTGAAGCTGTTTTCGAGCGTCGCGCCGCCGACGTGATCGAAGACGACGTCGACCCCCTTGCCGCCGGTCGCCTCGCGCACGGCGCGCGCGAAGTCGCCGGCGCCGGTCTCGAGGCCGTGCGTGGCGCCGAGCGCCAGGGCTTTCGCCAGCTTGTCGGCCGACGACGAGGTGACGAAGATCCGCCGCGCCCCGAGCAGGCGGGCGATCTGGATGCCCGCCGTGGTGACTCCGGAGCCCGCGGCGTGCAGCAGCACGTCCTCGTGAGCGCGCAGCTCGGCGCGCGCGGCGAGCATGTGCCAGGCGGTCAGGAAGACCAGCGGGATGGCAGCGGCCTCGGCGTACGAGAGGCCGCGCGGCAGCGGGAAGACGTTGCGCCGCGGCACCGCCACCCGCTCGGCGTAGCCGCCGTCACGGTCCTCGCCGAGCAGGCCGAAGCGGGGGCAGAGCTCGTCGCGCCCGGCCAGGCAGCGCACACACTCGCCGCACGAGACGCCGGCGCCGACCACGACCGGGTCGCCGAGCGCCAGCCCCTCGACGCCGGGGCCGAACGCGGCGACGGTGCCGGAGACCTCGCTGCCCGGCACCAGCGGCAGCGGAAAGCGGTGTCCGGGGACGCCGTTGCGCACCCAGAGGTCGAGGTGGTTGACCGCGCAGGCGCGCACCGCGACGACCACCTGGCCGGGGCCGGCGACCGGTTCGGGGAGCTGGCGCCAGACCAGCGCCTCGGGGCCGCCGTGCGCGTCGATGCGGAATCCGTGCACGGCGCCGAGTCTAACGCCCCGTCGCGGCGGAGACTTCGATGCGGCGGTCGGCGTGATCGTCGGCGGGGAACGGGTCGCCGGCGAGGATCTGCCGGCCGTCGACGGTGAGCCCGGGAGCAGCGAGGAAGCGGGCGAGTTCGAGCGCCACCAGCAGCGCTGCGAAGCCGGCGGCGACCAGGCCGGGGCGCAGGCGCGGCCAGCGCCGCCGCAGCGGCGCCAGGAGGTGGCGGTCGACCGCCAGCGCGACGAGCAGGGCGACGACCGGGATCACCGCGGCGCCCTGGCGGGCGTAGCCGAAGAAGGCGACGGTGACCACCAGCTTGCTCGCCGGCCAGAACAGCCAGGGGATCAGCGCACGGCGGCGTTCGCCCGCCGCGACGAACCCGGCGAGCGCCACCAGCAGCACGCCGAGCGTCATCACCGCGGCCCCGGACCCCGCCGGCGGCACGGTGAGGTCGACCGACGGCCGCACGCCGGAGAGGCCGAGCGGCAGGTTCCAGCCGCTCAGCCCGAGCGTGGCGCCGCGCGCGAAGCGGGCGAGCTTGGCTGCGGCGCGGCGCAGCTCGCGGACCGGCTCGGCGGCGATCCAGGCGAGCCCGACGCGGTAGCCGTCGACCACCAGGCGGTTGTGCGGCGGGTAGGCGAAGGCGAGGTCGGGCGGCGGCAGGGTGGCGATCCGCTCGGACGGGTAGCCCGCCCCGCCGCCGGCGAGCGGCGGCGGGTCGGCGAGTGCCTGGCGGCTGAATCCGGCACCCGCCGTCGGGTGGTGCGCGAGGGCGAAGTTGAGCGGACCGTAGAGCGCCACGAACGGCCGCGCGGGCAGCGGCCGCGGCCGCGCGCCGAAGGCCTCGTCGAGCAGCGCGAGGTCGGCGGCGGTGACCGCCGAGCGGCCGCGG
>JAIOJQ010000109.1 GCA_019911865.1 Thermoanaerobaculia bacterium | reverse complement strand
ACGTAGTCGCGCAGACTGGCCATCGCCTCCCGCTCGCCGCTGCGCACCGCCTCGAGCTGAAGCTGCAGGCGCATCAGCGCCGCCGCGTGCAGGTCCTCGAGGTCCTCCTCGGCGAAGCCGCTCGAGCGGCCGCCCAGCTGGCGCCGGATCACCTTCCAGACGAGGGGCGAGGCGACCTCTCCCAGCAGCTCGCCGAGCCGCTCGCGCGCCTCCTCTCCCTCGGCGGCGAGGTAGCGGGCGAGGCCCGGATCGGGCGGCAGCGGGGCTTCGGAGGTCATCGGGGCGGCCGGGTCGACGAGTCGTGCCATCCTAAGGCCTCCTCCGCCCATGCCACGTATCGCGCCCTTCGCTCCGCCGCTCGCGCTCGCCCTTCTCGGGATCCTGCTCACCCCGGCGCCCGTCGCCGCGCAGCCCGCCGATCCGGTCGCCGGGCGATCCGCCGCCGCGCCAACCAGCGAAGGGGAGTGGACGACGCTCGGCCTGCTGCGGGTGCGCGACATGACGCCGTTCGGTCTCAACCGGCTCGACCTGCTGCCGGCGCACGCGGTCGACTTTCCGCCCGGCTCGTTCGGCCTCGAGGTCAACCTGACCTATCAGAACACCTGGGTCATGTCGCGCAACGTCGAGGATTTGCTGAGTGCCGGCGGCACCGAGCGACGCCGCATCGGTCCGCAGGAGGTCGCGGCGATTCTCGCCCTGCCGGGCGACGCCTACCTGGTCGACGGCGAGTTCGGCCTCGTCGACACGACGCTCCACTACCGGATGACCGAGCGCTTCGGCCTCTACGTGCAGCTGCCCTGGTACTTCTTCGGCGGCGGCTTCCTCGACAAGACGATCGAGGACTTCCACGGCGCGGCCGGCCTGTCGAACGGCGGTCGCGACCTGGGTCGGCGCGACGACTGGGTGATCGTCGCCGGAATCGGCGAAGGGGAGTTCGTCGTCACCGAGGCCCCCTCGGCCGACTTCGGAGACCCGGTCCTCGGGTTGCGGTGGACGCCGTTCGAGCGCCCGCGCCGGTGGAACGTCGTCGTCGAGGGCGCTTTCAAGCTCGTGGTGCGAGACCGTCGGCGCCTGGTGTCGACCGGCACCACCGACTACGGCCTGCAGCTCTCGCTGCAGCGCTTCTTCCGCCGCAACGCGCTCTACCTGAGCCTCGCCCAGGTCTGGGTTTCGAGCCCCGAGCGCGCCTTCGCCGACGACGAGTGGATTCCTACCGCGGTCGCCGGCTGGGAGACGCGGCTCACCCGGCGGGCGAACCTCGTCCTGCAGCTCTACGGCAGCCGCAGCACCATCCGCGAGACGCCGCTCGAGGAGCTCGCCGCCGACAAACTGCAGGCGACGCTCGGCGTGCAGTGGCGACGCGGCGACACGGTATTGCGCCTCGGCCTGACCGAGAATCTGGCCAACTTCGACAACACGCCGGACGTCGGCGTCACCTTCTCTATCGGGCGGATCCTGGGCCTCGACCGGGCGCCCTGACCGTCACTCGGCGACCGTCGCCGGCGCCGCTTCGGACTCGGGCTGGAAGGATCCGTCGATGTACCAGCGGCCGTCGACGCGCAGGAAGCGCACCGGCTCGTCGTCGAGCATCGCCGTCGCCGTGTCCCCGTCGGTAACGAGATCGGAGAGGACGCCGTCGCCGATCTTGATCGGGCCTTCGCCAGCCGGCTTCTCTTCGGTGCCCGGCATCGATTCGATGAAGGCCATGGTGTCGGTCAGAAACGCCCCCTGGTCGATCTGAGCGAAGAGCGTCTCGAGCTCGGCCTCTGGCAGTTCGGCCGGCTCCGCCTCCCCTTCGCCCGGGATGGTGGGCAGCCCGTACTTGCCGACCAGCGCGTTGTAGCGCAGGCGCAGGTCGTCGACCTCCTTGCGCGCCACGGCGAGTTGCGCCTCCCGGGCCGCCTTGTCCTCGGCGGGGGCGTCCTCGGCGAGCGCCTCGCCCATGCCGGCGCCCATCTCGAGGCCCATCTGCGAGAAGGCGACCACCATCGTCGCCGCCATGTAGAGCCCCTGCGTCATCTCGGTGCGCGACTTCGGGTCGAGGCAGTTGGCGATCTCGGCGAGGTTCTTCGCCTCGGCCGCCTGTTTGACCCGCTCGACGAGGGCCTGCGGGCTGTCGGCGCCCGGCTGGCTGGCGAGGGCGCTCCCGGCGAGAAGCGTCAGGCCGACGACGGTGGTGGCGATGCGCGAAGCGATCCCGTTCGGGTAGCGGCTCATTTCGAATCTCCTCGATGTGGAGACGACATCCTGACGCAGTCCGGGCCGGAACGGAACGCCACCGCGGCGCCCGCTCCGGCCCGATCGACCGGCAGAAACCCCGGGGCTTCAGGCGCCCATCAGGCCGACCACCTTGCCGTCGACCCAGTCCATCCGCTCGGCCTGCGGCGAGGCCGGCAGCCCCGGCATGCGCAGCAGGTCGCCGAGCAGGGCGACGACGAAGCCGGCGCCGGCCGAGACGACCACGCCGCGGACCGTGACGTCGAAGTCGCGCGGCCGCCCGAGCACCTTGGGATCGTCCGACAGCGAGCTCTGGGTCTTGGCCATGCAGACCGGCAGGGCCCCGAAGCCGAGCCGCTCGGCCTCGGCCCGGTCGCGCAGCCCTTCGCGCGTCCAGTTGACCGCGCGCGCGCCGTAGACGCGGGTGGCGATCGTCTCGACCTTCTCGGCGATCGACGTGCCGGGCTGCTGGAGCAGCCGCCGGTGCGGCCGCCGTCGCCCCCGCGGGCGAAGATGTCGGCGGTCGCCACCGCGAGCCCGAGCCCTTCGCAGTAGCGGCGAACGACCGCGATCTCGCCGTCGCTGTCGGCGGCGAAGCGGTTGATCGCGATCACCGGGTCGCGGCCGAAGGCGCGGACGTTCTCGACGTGCTTGCCGAGGTTGGCGAGGCCGCGCTCGACCGCCGCCTCGTCGGGCTGGCCGAGCTCCTCGAACTTCACGCCGCCGTGCAGCTTGAGCGCCCGCACGGTGGCGACCAGGACGACCGCCGCCACGTCGAGCCCTGCCGCCCGGCACTTGATGTCGAGGAACTTCTCGGCCCCGAGGTCGGCACCGAAGCCGGCCTCGGTGATCGTCCAGTCGGCGTGCGCCATCGCCATCCGCGTGGCGACCACGGAGTTGCAGCCGTGCGCGATGTTGGCGAACGGGCCGCCGTGGACGAACGCCGGCACCCCCTCGAGGCTCTGCACCAGGTTCGGCATCAGGGCGTCCTTGAGGATCACCATCATGGCGCCGACCGCCTCGAGGTCGGCCGCGGTGACCGGCTGCTTGTCGTACGTCAGGCCGACCAGCAGCCGCCCGAGGCGCAGGCGCAGGTCCGCTTCGTCGCTGGCCAGGCAGAGCGCCGCCATCACTTCGGAGGCCGGCGTGATGTCGAAGCCGGTCTCGCGCGGCACCCCTTCGGTCGGGCCGCCGAGGCCGATGACGAGGCGCCGCAGGGCGCGGTCGTTCATGTCCATCACCCGGCGCCAGAGGATGCGGCGCGGGTCGAGGCCGAGCGGGTTGCCCTGCTGCAGGTGGTTGTCGGCCATCGCCGCGAGCAGATTGTTGGCCGCCGAGATGGCGTGGAAGTCGCCGGTGAAGTGGAGATTGATGTCCTCGGCCGGCACGACGATCGAGCGCCCGCCGCCGGTGGCGCCCCCCTTGGCGCCGAAGGTCGGCCCGAGCGAAGGCTCGCGCAGCGCCAGGGCGACGCGCTCGCCGATCTTCGCCAGCCCCTGGGCGAGGCCGATCGAGATCGTCGTCTTGCCCTCGCCCGCCTTGGTCGGCGTGATGGCGGACACCAGCACCAGGCGGCCGGTCGGGCGCCCCGAGGCGGCGCGGGCTCCGAGGCGCACCTTGGCCTTGTCGTAGCCGTAGGGGATGAGATCGGAATCACGCAGGCCGAGGTCGCGGGCGACCTCGAGAATCGGACGGATGGTGGACGGCGAACTCATTCGGATGACTCCTCCCGGAGGCGCATGCTATGCGCAACTCCGCCATCGCCGCCGACCCCTGCGGGCGGGGCGCCGGGCTCAGAGGTAGCCGAGCGCGCGCAGCTCCTGTTCGGCCGCGGCGTCGATCTCGGCGGCCGGTGCCTCGCCGGCGAAGCGCCGCTCGAGCTCGGCAGCGAGCATCCGCTGCAGCACGGCGGCCCGCGCCGGATGGTCCGGCGCGCGATCGATCCGCTCGCCGGGGTCGCTGGCGAGATCGAACAGGCGGCCGTCCCAGAGCTTCCAGCCGCCGAGGCGCAGCGCGTGCGAGGCGTCGCTCCCGTCGTCGAGGCTCGCCAGGGCGGCCAGTTCGCGCGTCGCGGTGCCCCGCACGAGCGGCAGCAGGCTGCGCCCCTCGAACTCCGGCGGCGCCTCGACGCCGGCCAGCTCGAGCAGGGTGGGGGCGAGGTCGAGCAGCCGCACCGGCAGCGTCACCTCGCCGCCCGCCGCCTCGCCCCCCGGCAGGCGAATCAACAGCGGCACGCGCAGCAGCTCGTCGTAGAGCGTGTGCGAGTGCCAGCCGACTTTGCCGTGCTCGCCGAACTCCTCGCCGTGATCCGAGGTCACCACGACCACCGCGTCGCGAAACCGTTCGCTGGCCGCCAGCCAGTCCAGCAGCCGACCGACGGCGCGGTCGACCGAGACGATCTCGGCTTCGTAGGCGCGCTCGATGTGCCGCAGGTCGGCCGCGTCGATGGCGATCTCGCCCCGGTTGATCCCCTCGATCAGACCGACCGGGATCCGCTCGCCGAGCCCGCCGCGATAACCGGGATCGAACTTCGCCAGCGTCGCCGGATCCGGCCGGTAGGGGTGATGGACTTCGTAGGTGTGCAGGAAGAGGAAGACCGGCCGCGGATCCGGCGCTTCGAGCAGCGACAGCGCGGCGCCGACCCTCGGCCAGAAGGCCCCCGCCTGCTGCCGCTCGGAGCGCGGCCGGTAGACCTCGAAGCCCTGGCCGATGCCGAACTCGCGCGCCAGCTGTCCCGCGGCGGTGAGCGCCATGGTCCGGTAGCCGGCCGCCTGCAGCACTTCGGCGACGGTGACGGCGCTCTCGGGCAGCGCGCGGCGCCGGGCGAACGACGCGCCGAGGCGCACCGGCGGCACGGACGTCAGCATCGAAGCGTGCGAGGCGAGCGTCGAGGGGGCCTGCGCGATGGCCTCGCGGAAGAGCACCGCGCCGGCGCGGAGGCGGTCGATCTCGGGGCTGGTCGGCAGCGGATGGCCGTAGCAGCCGAGCCGGTCGGCGCGCAGCGTGTCGATCGAGATCAGGATCAGATCCGGCGGCCGCGCCGTCTTCTCCGCGCCGCAGCCGAGCGCCGCCACCAGAACGAGCAGCGCGAGGGCGGCGAGCCGTCTCCTTCGTCCGGCTCCTGGCCTCACGGCGCCGTGTCCGTCCCGACGACTCGCGAGGTCTCGCCGAAGAGATTGAAACCCTCCTTGCGCAGAAACGAGACGAGGGTCAGCCCGAATCGCTCGGCCAGCGCCACGGCGAGGGTCGAGGCGGCGCCGACGCCGGCGACCACCGGCACGCCGGCGACGACCGCCTTCTGGACGATCTCGAAGCCGAGCCGGCCCGAGACGACGAGCACGACGTCGGAGAGCGGCAGGCCGCGCCCGGCGAGGGCCCAGCCGATCAGCTTGTCGACCGCGTTGTGGCGGCCGATGTCCTCGCGCACGGCGAGCGCTTCGCCGGCAGCACTGAACAGTCCGGCGCCGTGCAGGCCGCCGGTCGCGGCGAAAGCCACCTGCCGCTCGCGCAGCCGTGCCGGCAGCCGTCCGAGGAGGGCGCGATCGATCGCCAGCGACGCGGTGATCTCCGGCGCGACGATCGCCAGGTCGGCGATCGAGCTCTTGCCGCAGACGCCGCAGCTCGCCGACGCATAGAAGCCGCGCTCGCGCCGCCGCCCGGCGGCCTCCGGCGCGAGGTCGACGTCGAGGAAGTTGCGGCACGTCTCGCCGGGCAGGTCGGGCGGCCGGGCGAGGGCGCGGATCTGATTCGCCGCCGTGACGATTCCCTCGCTGAAGAGAAACCCCGCCGCCAGCTCCTCGTCGTCGCCCGGAGTCCGCATCAGGACGGTGAACGGGCGACCGTCGAGGCGCAGCTCGAGCGGCGCCTCGACCGCCAGCCGGTCGCTCGTCGCGACGCCCGCGCCGCCCCGCCAGCGCACGACCGGCGCGGCGGCGACACTCTCTGGCGCGGGGCTCTCGACGCTCACGCCGGCATGCTAGCTTAAGCGCCATGAACGGCAGGGAACGCCTGACGCAGCCGCTCGTCCGTGATCGCAAGGGGGGACCGCTCCGCCCGGCGACCTGGGACGAGGCGTTGGATCGTGCCGCCGCGGGTCTGCGCCCCCTCGTCGAGGGTGGCGACCCGCGCTCGTTCGGTCTCTTCAGCTGTTCGAAGAGCACCAACGAGATGAACTACGTGGCGGGGAAGTTCGCCCGCACGGTTCTCGGCTCGAGCAACGTCGACAGCTGCAACCGGACCTGACACGCCCCGAGCGTCGCCGGTCTGGCGACGGTGTTCGGAGCGGGCGGCGGCACGAGCTCCTACCAGGAGATCGAAGAGACGGAGTGTGTCCTGCTGTGGGGCTCGAACGCCCGTGAGACGCATCCGATCTTCTTTCACCACCTGCTCAAAGGGGTGCACCGCGGGGCGAAGCTGATCGCCGTCGATCCGCGGCGCACCAGCTCGGCGCGCTGGGCCGACCTGTGGGCCGGCCTCGACGTCGGCTCCGACATCGCCCTCGCCCACGCCATCGGCCGCGAGATCCTCGCCGCCGGCCTCGAGAACAGCGAGTTCATCGAACACGCCACCACGGGCATCGACGCTTACCGCGCCGCGGTCGAGGAGTGGACGCTCGAGCGCGCCGAGAGCGAGACCGGCGTGCCGGCGGCGGTCATCCGCGAGATCGCCCACACCTACGCCCGCGCCGGGCGGGCGATGATCTGCTGGACGCTCGGCATCACCGAGCACCACAACGGCGTCGACAACGTGGTGGCGCTGATCAACCTCTCCCTGCTCACCGGCCACGTCGGCCGCTGGGGCTCCGGGCTCAACCCGCTGCGCGGCCAGAACAACGTGCAGGGGGGCGGCGACATGGGGGCGCTGCCCGACCGGCTGCCCGGCTTCCAGCACGTCGAGAACGACGAGCTGCGCGGCCGGGTCGAGGCGGTCTGGGGGCGGCCGATCCCGCCGCGCCGCGGCTGGCACCTGTCGCAGATGTTCGACGCGATGGAGCACGGCGAGCTGCGCTCGCTCTACGTCATCGGCGAGAATCCGGCGCGCTCGGAGGCCGACCAGGTGCGCGCCCGCCGCCTGCTCGGCGGGCTCGACCTGCTGATCGTCCAGGACGTCGTCTGGACGGCGACCGCGGAGCTGGCCGACGTCGTGCTGCCGGCTGCCGCGGCGTGGGCCGAGTCCGAGGGGACGGTCACCTCGAGCGAGCGGCGCGTCCAGCGGGTGCGCCGCGCGATCGCGCCTCCCGACGGGGCGCGCGACGACCTGGAGATCCTCTTCGAGCTGGCGCGCCGGCTGGGCCAGGACTGGGGACGGCCCGACCCGGAGGCGGTGTGGAACGAGCTGCGCTGCGTCTCGCCGGTGCACGCCGGCATGAGCTACGCCCGGCTCGAGACCGAGGGCGGCCTGCAGTGGCCTTGCTGGGACGAGTCGCACCCGGGCGAGCGCTTCCTCCACTCGCGCCTCTGGGAGCGCCCGATCGTCGGCTCGCCGGCGCCCTTCAGCCCGGTGCGCCACGACCCGCCGGTCGACCGTCTCGACGCCGACTTCCCGCTCCGCCTGACCACCGGCCGCCGGCTCGAGGAGTACAACACCGGCGTGCAGACCGGCAAGTACGTCTACCCGCGGCGGCGCGGCGAGACGATCGACGTCAGCCCCGAGGATGCGACGCGGCTCGGCCTGGCCGAGGGCGAGAGCGTGCGCATCTCCTCGCGGCGCGGCAGCGTCGTCGCGCCGGTGCACGTCGACGAGGCGCTGCGCCCGGGGCTGACCTTCATGACCTTTCACTTCCCCGAAGAGGTGGCGACCAACGTGCTGACCATCGACGCCACCGATCCACGCTCGGGCACCGCCGAGTTCAAGGCCTCGGCGATCCGCATCGAACGGCTGGGAGCCTGACCGATGGACCTGCGCATCCAGGGCGCCGAGCCGACCGACGACGAGCGCGCCGCGGTCGACGCCGTCCTCGGCGCCCCGGCGTCGGGCTGGGAAGGGGGCGGGCGCAGCACGCTCGATGGACGCTTCGCCCGCGGCGGACACGCGGCGCGCCAGCGGCGACACCTCCTGCTGCCCGCCCTGCACGCGCTGCAGGACCGTGTCGGCTGGATCAGCGAGGGGGGACTCAACCACGTCTGCCGCAGCCTGACCGTGCCGCCGGCCGAGGCCTGGGGGGTGGCGACCTTCTACCACCTCTTCGCCACCGCGCCGCGCCCGCCGCTGGTCGCCCACGTCTGCGACGACCTCGCCTGCCGGCTGGCCGGCGCCGAGTCGATCTGCGCCGCGCTCGAGCGCCAGCTAGGGCCGGCCGGCGAACCGGCCTCCGGCGGCCGCGCCACCTGGC
>JAIOJQ010000108.1 GCA_019911865.1 Thermoanaerobaculia bacterium | reverse complement strand
CACCCAGGCCGCGACCCGCTCGTCGAAGCCGGCCGCTGGCAGCACGGCGTCCGCGAGGCCGATCTTGCGCGCCCGGTCTCCCGCCAGCGTGCGGCCGGTCAGGATCAGGTCGAGCGCCGCGGGCAGGCCGACCCGCCGCGGCAACCGGGTGCACCCGCCCCAGCCCGGCAGGATTCCGAGTCGCACTTCCGGCAGGCCGATGCGCGCCGCATCGCCGTCCGCCATGGCGATCCAGGTCGAGGCGAGCGCCAGCTCCGTGCCGCCGCCGACACAGGTGCCGGCGATCGCCGCGGCGGTGGGGAAGGGGAGCGCTTCCCAGGCGGCGAAGAGGCGCTGCCCCAGCCGCGAGCCGGCGGCAGCCTCCTCCGGGTCGGTGACCCGGGCGATCTCCTCGACGTCGGCGCCGGCAACGAAGATGCCCGGCTTGGCCGAGCGCAGCATCAGGATGCGGATGTCGGTGCGTCCACGCAGTTCGGCGAGCAGCGCCTCGAACTCCGCCAGTACCTCGCGGGTGAAGATGTTGGCCCGCTTGCCGGGCAGGTCGAACGTCAGGACGGCGAAGCCGGTCTCGTCGACGGCCAGGCGGAAAGCGGGTTCCATCGGCTCAGCCCGCCCCGGCCTCGGCGTCGGCATAGAGACGGTCGAGCAGCTCCTTGTATTTCGAGTTGATCACCCGTCGCTTCACCTTCAGGGTCGGCGTCAATTCGCCGCCCTCGAGCGTGAACTCGGCCGGCAACAGGTCCCAGTTGCGCACCTGTTCGTAGCGCGCCAGGCGGGAGTTGACCGCCGCGACGTCGGCGGCGACCAGGGCACGAACCCGCGGCTCGGCGATCAGCGTCGCCGGCTCGCCGGCGATCCCCTGTCCTGCCGCCCAGGTTCGCAGCGCCTCGAAATCGGGGACGATCAGCGCCGAGAGGTACTGGCGCCGGTCGCCCACCACGACCGCCTGCGAGATCCAGCGGCTCTCCTTGAGCGCGTTCTCGATCGGTGCCGGCGCGATGTTCTTGCCGTAGGCGTTGACCAGGAGTTCTTTCTTGCGGTCGGTGATGAAGAGATAGCCGTCGGCGTCGAGGTTGCCGATGTCACCGGTGTGGAACCAGCCGTCGGCATCGATCACTTCGGCGGTCGCCTCGGGCTTGCCGAAATAGCCGCGCATGATGCCGGGGCCGCGGGCGAGAATCTCGCCATCCTCGGCGATGCGCAGTTCGACCCCCTCGATCGCCTCGCCGACGCTGCCGAGGCGGGCGCGGCGCGGCCGGTTGACGGTCAGCACCGGCGAGGTCTCGGTCAGGCCGTAGCCTTCGAAAATCCTCACCCCGGCGCCCCAGAAGAACTCCGCCACGTCCCGGGCGAGCGGCGCGCCGCCCGAGGCGGCCATCTCGAACCGGCCGCCGAGGCGCGCGCGGATCTTCGCGAAGACGAGCTTGTCGGCGATGCGCAGGCGCAGCGACGGCGGGCGCTCGGCGATCCGGTCGGCGACATGCTGGCGCCCGACCTTGACCGCCCACCGGAAGATCGCGTGGCGCAGGCCGCCGGCGGCGCGCGCGGTCTCCCAGGCCCGCGCCATCACCTTCTCGTAGATGCGCGGCACCGAGACGAAGATGTGCGGCCGCACCTCGGCGAGGTTCTGCGCCACCGCCTGCACCGATTCGGCGTAGGCGATCGAGACCCCGAGGTTGAGGTAGATGTAGGTGACCGTGCGCTCGAAGGAGTGCGCGAGCGGCAGGAAAGAGAGCGCCGTCCAGCCGGGCTGGATCGCCAGCGCCTTGCAGGAGGCCTCGACGTTGGAGGCCAGGTTGCCGTGGGTGAGCATGACCCCCTTGGGGTCGCCCGTGGTGCCGCTGGTGTAGATCAGGGTCGCCAGGTCCTCGGGGCGGGCGCGCGCCAGCCAGGCGTCGAACTGGGCATCCGGAATCTCGGGTGCCCCGGCGAGAAGTTCCTCGAATCCCGTCACCCCGTCGGCGAGAGGCGGCTCCCCGATGACGACGATGCGCTCGACCGAGGGCATCTGGTCGCGCACTCCGACGAGACCGGCCGTCCGCTCGGCCCCCTGGACGAAGAGGATCCGGGCGCCGCTGTCGCGGACGATGTAGGCGGCCCCCTCGGGCAGCAACGTGGGGTAGATCGGCACGTGGACCGCCCCGAGGGCGAGCGCCGCGAAGTCCACCGTCGGCCAGTGCGGGCCGTTCTCGGCCATCTGCGCGATGCGGTCTCCCGGCCGGACGCCCGCCGCGTCGAGCGCGGCGGCCAGCCGACGGACGCGGGCGGCGAACTCGCGGGTCGGGATCGGCACGTAGCGGCCGTCGACCTTGTGCAGGAAACAGTCGGGCTTGTCCCGGCGGAGCGTCGCTCCGATCAGTTCCGAAAGCGTGCGGATGGGCATGCGCGAACCTCCCGGGCGGTTGCCGGGAATCCTAGCAGCAGGCGATCGGGCACCTTGACCGGCGACGAGTCGCGGCGATACTCTTGCCCGCCTCGGAGGGGCGTCCGCCCACCTCCCGCCGCGACCCGAGTCGGCGGAGCGAACCCGAGGCAGGTCGGGGCGTAGCTCAGCTTGGTAGAGCGCACGGTTCGGGTCCGTGAGGCCGGAGGTTCAAATCCTCTCGCCCCGACCATTTCAGCTTCCGTCTCCAGTTTCGCCGATTCCCCTCGCTGCCGCTCGGCGCGACGCCCTTGGAAAGCCCGCGGAGCGAAGCTTCCAAAGAAGGAAAAGACAGAGGCTGCCAACGGCGGACTTCCGGTCGCCACGTCGTCGACCGGCCGCCGGACCCGGCAGCACGTAATCGACGGGCTGTGCTTGCCGCCGAGCTTCCCGCGGCCCCGGACCTGTCTTTCCCTTCCCTGAGCATTTGCTTCTTCCGCCTGTCGCGTCGCCGGAGCACCCCCAGCTTCGTGCCGCCACGGCCCTGGTCCTGTCCTTCCCGGCTGAGTCTCTGCTCTTGTCCTTGATTCTGTTCTCGCCGAGTGTCCGGCGCCCCGGCACGGGAATCGCACGGTCCGGGCGTCGATTCCAGTAGGATCGCCCGCCGAAACCTGCAAGTGGCGGAAGGGGGACCCGAGGATGGCGCAGCAGCACGAACCTCACGTGCCGGCCGGATCGAACATGGCCGAACTGACCTGGAAGGCGATTCTGCTCGGCATCGTGCTCGCCGCGATGATGGGCGCCGCCAACGCCTATCTCGCCCTCAAGGCGGGCCAGACGGTTTCGGCGACCTTCCCGGCCGCGATCCTCGCCCTGGCGGCGTTCCGGCTGCCCTTCTTCCGCGGCACCATCCTCGAACAGAACATTGCGCGCTCGGCCGGCACGGTGGGCGAGGCGCTCGCCGCCGGCGCCATCTTCACCATCCCGGCCTTCCTGCTCGTGTCGGTCGACGGGCAGCGGCTCTGGACGACCTTCAACTACTGGGAGACGGTCGTCATCCTGCTGCTCGGCGGTATCCTCGGCGTGCTGTTCATCACGCTGCTGCGCCGCACGCTCGCGGTCGACGCCGGCCTGCCGTACCCGGAGAGCAAGGCCTGCGCGGCGATCGTCAAGGCCGGACAGGAGGGGGCGACCGGCGCCAAGTACGTCTTCGGCGCGATGGGCCTCGGCATGCTGATCCAGGTGTTCAAGGACTCGGCGGGCCTCCGGCTGTTCCGCGAATCGATCGAGGTGCTGCGCGACCTGCCGGCCTCGCTGATCCGCCACTTCGACTCCTCGCGCGGCGCGCTCGGCGAGGTGCGCCACGGTGGTGCCTTCACCTTCGCTACGCCGTCGATCTCGCCGGCGCTGATCGGAGTCGGTTACATCATCGGCTTCGAGCTCGCGGCGATCAACTTCTCGGGCGGCGTGCTGGCCTGGCTGGTGTTCATCCCGATGATCGTCTTCGTCGCGCCCGACCTGCCGCAGCAGTTGGCGGTCGCCGGCGCCCCGGCGCCGCCGACCACCGAGGTCTTCTTCACGGTCTGGTACAACATCGTGCGGCCGATCGCGGTCGGAGCGATGCTGGTGGGCGCCGCCAAGACGATGTGGGGGATGCGCAAGTCGATCGCCTCGGCCTTCCGGGGGGCGCTGCACAAGGGGAGCAAGGACGCGGAGGTCTCGCGTCTCGAGCGCGACCTCGACGCGCGGGGAATTCTGCTCGGCATCGCCGGACTGACCATCCCGCTGATCTGGCTGTTCTGGAAGTTCACCGACAACCTGCCCGGGGCGATCATCGCTGGCGTCGTGATGCTGGCGCTCGGCTTTCTGCTCTCGGCGGTCGGCGGCTATCTGGTGGGTCTGGTCGGCGGCTCGAACCAGCCGGTTTCGGGGCTGACGCTCTCGGCGCTGGTGCTCTCGGCGCTGTTGATGGTCGCCTTCGGCGTGACCGGACTCCAGGGCGTCGGCGCGGTGCTGGGCGTCGCGGCGGTCGTCTGCTGCGCGATCTGCGTCTCCGGCAGCCTGATCCAGGACCTGAAGGTCGGCCACCTGCTCGGCGGCACGCCGAGGAAGATGGAGATCGCCGAGATCGTGGCGACGGTGACGACATCGTTCGTGCTGGTCTTTCCGATGCTCTGGCTGCACCAGGCCAACATCAAGCAGGGGGGCATCGGGATCGGCGACCCGGAGCTTTCGGCGCCGCAGGCGGGCCTGATGGCTCAGCTGGCGCAGGGGATCGTCGGCGGCGAGATGCCGTGGGGGCTGATCCTGTTCGGCATGCTGTTCGCCGTCGCGCTGATCCTGATCAAGGCGCCCGCTCCGACCCTGATCGCCGTGGGCATGTACCTGCCGTTCGAGACCACCGGCGCGATCTTCGTCGGCGGCTGCCTGAAGTGGATGGCCGACAGGCTGGCGGCCCGCCGCGGCATCGCCGGAGACAACTTCGACAACTTCGGCTCGCTGGTCGCTTCGGGGCTGATCGCCGGCGAGTCGCTCACCGGCGTCCTGTTCGCCGGCGTCGTGCTCGCCTTCGAAAGTTTCTCGTCGCTGACCCAGCTGCTGTTCGGAGTCCACGAGTTCGCCTGGGTCGAGGGGCCGGGCGGTGCGTGGGCGTCGCTGGCCGCGCTGGGCGTCATCGTCTGGCTGCTGGTCGTCCTGCCGCTGCGCAAGGTGCGCGCGGCGACTGCCTGATTCCGCGGGAGGTTCGATGATCAAGCTGCGCGGTTTCACCCGCTCGTTCTGGGTCGCCAACATCCTCGAGCTGTTCGAGCGATTCGCCTACTACGGATCGAAGGCGATCCTCGCCGTCTTCGTCGCCGACCAGGTGGGACTCGGACCGGAGAAGGCGGGCTGGCTGGTGGGCAGCCTGTTCAACGGACTGCTCTACTTCCTGCCCATCCTGGCCGGCACGGTGGTCGACCGCTACGGGTTCAGGAAGAGCCTGGTCGCCTGCTTCGCCATCTTCTGCCTCGGCTACCTGATGATCGGCCTCGGCGGGCTGCCCGCCGGCAAGCCGCTGGTCGACGCGCTCGGTGCCGAGGCCTGGATGATCCTGGCGCTGCTGGTCACCGCGATCGGCGGCTCGCTGATCAAGCCGAGCATCGTCGGTACCGTGGCTCGCACCACGACGCCGGAGACCAAGGCGTTCGGCTACTCGATCTACTACACGCTGGTGAACCTCGGCGGCGCGATCGGACCCATCCTCGCCATGCAGGTGCGCGAGAGCAAGGGCATCTCGTACGTCCTGGTCATGTCGTCGCTCACCAGCCTCGCCCTCGTCCTGGCGACGCTGCTGTTCTTCCGCGAGCCGGCGCGACCCGCCGACGCGGCGCCGCCGAAGTCGATGGCCGGCGTACTGGCCGACATGTTCCTCGTCCTGCGCAACGTCCGCTTCGTCAGTTTCCTGGTCATCTTCTCCGGCTTCTGGGCGATGTTCTGGCACATCTTCTACGCCCTGCCCTTCTACGTGCGGGACGTCCTGCAATTCGGCAAGTTCGAGATCATCGAGACGGTCGACGCGTGGACCATCATCCTGGTGACCGTCCCCGCGGCGGCGATCGCCAAGCGGCTCTCGCCGCTGGCGGCGATGACCACCGGCTTCGTGCTCGCCAGCGCTTCCTGGTTCGTCATGGGGGCCTTCCCGACCCTCACCATGACGATCGTCGCGATCGCCATCTTCGCGATCGGCGAGGCGACGCAGGCGCCGCGGTACTACGAGTACGTCGCGGACCTCGCCCCGAAGGAGCAGATCGGCACCTACATGGGGTTCGCCTTCCTGCCGGTGGCGATCGGCACCTTCATCTCCGGCTTCACCAGCGGCCGGCTGGTCGCCCACTACGTCGGGCGAACCGTGGACGAGGTCTTCACTCCGGGGCCGGGGTTCGCCGAGGCGCACCGCATGTGGTACTGGGTCGGCGCCATCGGCGTCGCCTCGACGATCGGCATGCTGCTCTACGACCGGCTGGTGGCGCGGCGCGTCCGCGCCTGAACCGCCCGGGTCAGCCGGCGCGGCGCTGGAAGTCGGACATGAAGCCGACCAGGGCGTCGACGCCGGCCTCGGGGAAGGCGTTGTAGATCGAGGCGCGGATGCCGCCCACCGAGCGGTGCCCCTTGAGCCCGTCGAGCCCCTGCGCGGTGGCCTCGGAGACGAAGCGCTTCTCGAGCTCCTCGGAGGGCAGTCGGAAGGTGACGTTCATCCACGAGCGCGAGTCCGGCTGCGCGTGGCCGCGGTAGAAGCCGCCGCTGCCGTCGATCGCCGCGTAGAGCTTGCCCGCCTTGCGCTCGTTGCGCGCCCCGGCGGCCGCCAGCCCCCCCTCGGCCAGCAGGTGCCGGAGCACCAGGTGGAGGATGTAGATCCCGAACACCGGCGGCGTGTTGTAGAGCGAGCGCTCCTTGGCGTGCGTGGCGTAGCGCAGGTAGACCGGGATCTCCTGCGGCGCCCGCTCGAGCAGATCCTCGCGGACGACGACCACGGTGATGCCCGCGATCGAGAGGTTCTTCTGTCCGCCGGCGTAGACGAGCGCGAACTTCGAGAAGTCGACCGGCCGGCAGAAGATGTCCGACGAGGCGTCGTTGACCAGCGGGATCTCCGGCGCCACCTCGGGCACGAAGTGGAACTGCGTGCCGAAGATGGTGTTGTTCGACGTCATGTGGACGTAGGCGGGCGCCGCGGTCGGGCGGATCCCGGCGGCGGCGGGGACGCGGTCGTGGTTCGTCCCCTTCGACGAGGCGATGACGTTCACCTGGCCGACTTTGCGCGCCTCCTGGATCGCCTTGGCCGACCAGACGCCGGTGTCGACGTAGTCGGCCTGCCCGCCCGCGGGCAGCAGGTTCATCGGCACCATCGAGAACTGCAGCGTCGCCCCCCCCTGGAGGAAGAGGACCTTGTAGCCGGCGGGCAGGCCGGCCAGCCGCGCGAAGTCCTCCTCGGCGGCGAAGCAGATCTCCTCGAAAGGCTTCGAGCGGTGCGAGATCTCGAGCACCGACATGCCGACGCCCGGCAGGGCGAGCAGGTCGCGCTGAGCCTGCTCGAGGACGGGAAGGGGGAGGACGGCCGGGCCGGCCGAGAAGTTGAAGAGACGCGCGGTGTGGTTCGACATGGGGATCTCCGGAGGAAGCGGCGGAGCAGGCCGCCGGGTGGATTCTACGGGGCCGGGGCCCGCAGTTCAGCCGCGATCGCCGCGGCGAGCAGGGCGGCGATCCGGGCCGCCTTGCGCGGCCCGATCCGCGACTCGACGAACGGCCGCCAGGGGACGCCCAGCAGGTCGCGGCGGACCTCGAGGCAGAGCACCGAGCGGGGATACGCCCGGGAGTGGCGGTGGCCGGTGGTCGCCGGATGGAGGCGATAGCTGGCGTTTTCGGCCGACGCGATGCCCGCCGCCGCGAGCGCGGCGCGCAGCCGTTCGACCAGGGCGGCGGGCGCGAGGTTCTCCCCGGTCGGGGTCTCGGTGATCAGGTCGACCGGCGGCCGCACCCGCCACCGCGCGTAGTTCTGCGGCCGGTAAGCCCGGCGCAGCGCCGCGACGATGCTGGCGTCCACCTCGACCTCGACGCTGCGCGGCGCGTAGGTGTGCAGCGCCAGGGCCAGGCCGCCGCCCGCGCACGCCTCGCGGTAGGCCTCGGCGGCCTGCACCGAGTAGAGCCGGTGCGCCACCAGAAGCAGCTCGCGGTCGCCCGGGTCGCCGATGTAGGCGGGCAGGCCGGCGCTCATGCCGGGGTCCACCGACTCGTCGACCACCCGGTTGACGTCGATGAAGGTGCGCGGAATGCGGCAGCGCAGGACGAGGACACGGTGCCCGGCGCGCCCCAGGCGCGCGGCGACCTGGCGCGCCAGCTCCGGCGCCCCCTCGTCGGTATTGACGTGGAAGTACGCCGCCAGGCCGGCCGGCAGGGGACCGCGCAGCCGGGCGCGCAGGCGCTCGAAGTCGGCGCGCTCGGTGGCGCCGTGAGGCACCTCGATCAGCAACTCGGCGGCGCCCGGCGGGCCGAAGCGCTCGGGTTCGGAGACGACGAGGGGTTCCGGCACGCGATCAGTCGGCCCGGATCGCCAGCTGGCGCGCGTCGAGCACGTCGGGGTGGCCGTCGCGGATCGCGGCGAGCACGGTCCCCGGCAGCTCGCCGTCGATCTGCACCGAGACCACCGCCGCCTCACCGCCGGCGAAGACGATGTTCTCGGCCTCCTGGACGTTGCGCCCCGCCTCGTGCAGGCGTTCGAAGACGTGCGCCAGGACGCCCGGCCGGTCGCGGTGGCGCACCACCAGCCGGTGGGTCGCCTCGGTCCGCCGCGCCAGGTTGACGCAGTTGGGTACCCGGCCGCTGGCGACGAACTGGCCCACGATGCGCACCGTCTCCGCGGCGATCGCCTCCTGCGCCTGCTCGGTCGAGGCGCCGATGTGGTGGGTGCCGTAGACGCCGGGCAGGGCGACAATCGGGTCGTCGAACTCCCCCGTGCCGCCGGCCGGCTCGCGGTGGAAGACGTCCAGCCCGACCCGCAGCGCGCGCTCGCGCACCGCCGCCGCGAGCGCCTCGCCGTCGACGACCTCGGCGCGCGCCGTGTTGAGGAAGATGGCACCGGGCGCCAGCGCCCCGAGCACCCGGGCGTCGACGAAGCCGCGGTTTTCCGCCGACAGGGCGACATGCACGGTGAGGGCGTCACAGGCCGCCGCGACTGCCGCGGGATCGGGCGCCAGCCGGATCGGCCGGCGCTGGTGGACCTCCTCGAGGCCGAGGCTGCGCGCCTCGGCGAGGGTGAGCGGCCGCGCCTGGCCGGCGAAGCGCCGGCTCCAGGCGACGATCGCCAGGTCGAAGGCGGCGGCGCGGCGGATCACCTCGACGCCGATCGAGCCGAGCCCGAGCACGCCGAGCGTGCGGCCGGCGAGGCCGGCGGCCCGCGAGTACTCCTTCTTGTTCCACCGCCCGGCACGCAGGTCGGCCACGCCGTCGGGGATGCGGCGATCGGCGGCGATCAGCAGTCCGAGCGTCAGCTCGGCCACGGCGATGGCATTGCGCCCCGGGCAGTTGGCGACGTGGATGCCGCGCGCCGAGGCGGCGGCGACGTCGATCGTGTTGACCCCGGCCCCGGCGCGCACGACCAGCGCCAGCGGCGCCGCGTCGAGCATTCGCGCGTCGACCTTGGTGCCGCGCACGACGAGCACCGTCGGACGCTCGCGGGCGAGCACCGTGACCAGCGCCGCGTCGGCGGCGTCGGGCTCGTGGACCACGTCGCAGCCGAGGGCCTGCAGCCCCGCGACGCCGCTCGGCTCGAACTTGTCGGCGATCAGGATCTTCATCGGCTCAGATCTCCTGGACGAGGAGGCCGTCGCGCAGCTTGGGCTCGAACCAGGTCGATTTCGGGGGCATCACCTGACCGGCGTCCGAGACGGCGAACAGGTCGGCCACGGTGACCGGGTACATGGCGAAGGCGACCGCCGCGGCGCCGGAGTCGACCCGCCGCTCGAGCTCGGCGGTGCCGCGGATGCCGCCGACGAAATCGATCCGCTTGTCGGTGCGCGGGTCGGCGATGCCGAGCAGCGGCGCGAGGACGCCTTCCTGCAGCAGGTTGCAGTCGAGGCCGGCGATCGGCGACGCCGGGTCGGGGGAGTCCGGCAGGCAGAAGGTGCGCCAGCGTCCGGCCAGGTAGACCGAGACCCGGCCGCGCGCGGTCGGCTGCGGGGCGTCCTCGACGAAGCGGAAGCGCGACTCGAGCTCGGCCGCGAAGCCGGCCGCGTCGCGCCCCGCGAGGTCCGCCACCACGCGGTGGTAGGGGAGGATCTGCATCTGATCGTCGGGGAAGGCGACGGCGAGGAAGGTGCCCGGGTCGCCGGCCTGCGGCGCCGGCGGCTGCGGCGCGCGGCCGGCGCGGAT
>JAIOJQ010000107.1 GCA_019911865.1 Thermoanaerobaculia bacterium | reverse complement strand
GCGCCCCGGCGCCGCGGCTTCCGGCGAAGCCGCCGCCGGCGGCGAGGAGACCTCGACGCGCGCCCGCTCGCGCGTCGAGGAAGACGACGACGAAGACGACGACGAGGTGGACGACTACGAGGGGCTGGCGCGCGAGCTGGTCGAATCGCTCGCCGGCGCCTCGGCGGCCCAGCGCCAGGCTCCGGCGGTCGAGGAGCGCAAGCTGGCGATGTTCTGCGACCTCGAGAACCTCGCCCTCGGCGTGCGCGACAGCGAGGTCAAGCGCTTCGACATCAACCTGGTGCTCGAGCGGCTGCTCGAGAAGGGCAAGATCATCGTCAAGCGCGCGTACGCCGACTGGGAGCGCTACAGCGAGTTCAAGGTCGCCTTCCACGAGGCGGCCATCGAGCTGATCGACATCCCGCAGCGGCGTTACTCGGGCAAGAACTCGGCCGACATCAAGATGGTCGTCGATGCCATGGATCTGTCCTACTCCAAGGAACACCTCGACACCTTCGTCATCCTGTCGGGCGACAGCGACTTCTCGCCGCTGGTCTCCAAGCTCAAGGAGAACAACAAGTACGTCATCGGCATCGGGGTGAAGAACTCGAGCTCGAATCTGCTGGTCGACAACTGCGACGAGTTCGTCTACTACGAGGACGTCTGGCGCGACCGCGAGAAGGGACCGGAGCTCACCGGCCTCACCAAGAAGAAGGCCGAGGTCTTCACCCTGCTCATCGACGCCATCCTCGCCCTGCAGCGCGAGAACAAGGACGTGCTGTTCGGCTCGCTGATCAAGCAGACCATGCAGCGCAAGAAGCCGTCCTTCAACGAGGGCTACTACGGCTACTCCACCTTCACCGAGCTGCTGCAGGACGCCGAGCGCCACCAGATCGTCAAGCTGAAGAAGGACCAGCGCTCCGGCACCCTGGTGGTCACCGGCTTCGCCAAGCGCCGCTGAGGCGGCGCGCCGTCGCACCCGGGGGCCGGATCCCGCAGGGGGTCCGGCCCTTGTTGCGTCCGCTCAGGCCCCGTCGCGCAGCAACCAGCGCGTCAGGTGGAAGAGGATCGGCGCCGAGAAGCAGAGCGAGTCGATGCGGTCGAGCACGCCGCCATGGCCGGCGAGCGAACTGCCCCAGTCCTTGACCCCGGCGTCGCGCTTGATCGCCGACATGGTGAGGCCCCCGGCGAAGCCGAGGAAGACCAGCAGCAGCGCCATGCCCGCCGCCGCCAGCGGCCGATAGGGTGTCAGGAAGCCGAGCGCGGCGCCGACGCCGGTAGCGGCCAGGCCCCCGACGACGAGCCCCTCCCGGGTCTTGCCCGGCGACACCGACGGGGCCACCGGTCGCCGTCCGAGGGACTTGCCGGCGAGGTACTGGAAGACGTCCGACAGCTGCACCACGACCACCAGCCAGAGCAGCAGCTTCGGGTTCTCGCCGGGGCCGCCCGGCAGGTCGAGCATCAGCAGCGCCGGCGCGTGGCTGACGCAGTAGACCGCCACCATCAGCCCCCACTGGATCTTCGCCGTGCGCTCGAGGAAGCGCTCGACGTCGCCGGCGAGCGCGGCGCGGATCGGCACGAAGAGGAAGGCGTAGACCGGGATGAAGATGGCGAACATGCCGTACCAGCGCACCGCGAGGAAGACGTAGTGCAGCGGCAGGATGACGAAGAAGCCCCACACCAGCGTCGCGTGATCCGCCAGCCGGGTCGGCGTCAGGGTGACGAACTCGCGCAGGGCGAGGAAGGAGAGCAGCGCGAACAGCGCCGTCGAAGCGAGCGGCCCGATGGCGGTGGCCGCAGCGAAGACCACGCACATCCCCCACCAGGCGAGGATGCGCTGCCAGGCGTTGTCGACCGTGGCGCGCGCGCCGGGCGAGCGCACCCGCCGCCGCAGCACCGCGCCGGCGACCGTCGCCACCACCAGCAGCGCCAGCAGGCCGCCGAAGACCGCGACCAGTTCCGGGTCGAAGCGCGCGATCATCGCCGGCCGAGCTCCACCACCGCCGCGCGCAGTCGCTCGAGGAACGGCCCCTTCTCCTCGCCATCGCCGAGGACGACCGGCGCGCCGAAGGTCGCGCTGGCCAGAAACGGCACCGGCGCGAACTCCCCCTTGGGCAGCACACGCTTGAGGTTGTCGAGCCAGACCGGAACCAGCTCGAGTCCGGGTCGCATCCGGCAGAGATGCCAGATGCCGGGCTTGAACGGACCGACCTCGGGGCCGGGGTTCCTCGTCCCCTCCGGGAAGAGGATCAACGAGGAGCCGTCGGATAGCGCGCCGGCGGTCGACTCGACCGCGGCGCGAGCGTTCGATTCGCGCTCGGCGGGCGAGGCGTCACTGACTCCGCGCGGGATCAGCACCGCGCGGAAGACCCGCTCGGCGAGCCGGCGCTTCAGACCCCGGCTCCAGTAGTCGGCGGCGGCGACGGGCCGGGTGCGCGCGCGCAGCGCCGGCGGCAGCGCCGACCAGAGGACGACGGTGTCGAGGTGGCTGCCGTGGTTGGCGACGTAGACGCGCTGACGCTCCTCCGGCGCGCAGCCGACCCAGCGCGCGTGAGCGCCGCACAGCAGCCGGACCGCGGCGACCAGCAGCGGCGCGAGCGGATGGCTCACCGCCATCCCTCGAGCTCGCCGACGATGCGCCGCACGCGCCGCGCCGCGGTGAGCAGCGACAGCGCGCCGATCGCCAGCAGCGTCCAGGGAAGCGCGCGGTCGGCGGCGCCGGTGATCGCCTCCCCGGCCGCGGCGACCAGGGCCAGGGCGAGCAGCACCATGCGCTGCTGCTTGGCCGCCGGGCCGATGAACTGGGCCGCGGCACCGGCCGCCACGCCGAGCGTGCGCACGTACGCGGTGAGCACCGCCGCGAGCGCCGCGCTCCAGCCTGCGAGCGGCGCCCAGGCGACGGCGGGCACCGCCCAGCCGGCAGCGACCAGACAGAGGGTGTCCGAGATGCGGTCGGGCAGCTCGTTCCAGATCTCGCCCGAGGCGCTCTTCCTGCCCCCCTCGACCGCTACCATGCCGTCGAAAAGATTGGCCAGCAGGCGCAACGGAATCGCCAGCGCGGCCACGACCAGCCAGGCCGCGCGCGCGCCACCGGCTTCGCCGCGGGCGGCGACCAGCGCCGTCGCCGTGCCGGCCGCGAAGAGAATGCTCGCCGCCGAGATCGCGTTGGGCGCCACGCCCCACCGCGCCAGCGCGGCCGCAATCGCCGCCGCCCAGCGCGTGCCGCGTGCCGCGATCGGCCGGCGCAGGAGTCGTTCTTCGGTCATGGAGAGCGGGCGGACGCTAGCACGCGTCCGGCGCGGCGCAGCCGCGCGTCGTCGTTGTCAGCCGAGCCGCGCCAGCGCTGCGGCGACCCGCTCGAGCGCCGGCGCGATCTCCTCGACCCCGACCGCGCCGACCGAGAGGCGGAACCAGCCGTTGTCGTCCGCTGTGCCGAAGGCGTGGAAGGGGACGACCGCGAAACCGGCCTCCTCGAGCAGGAACTTGCGGATGCCCCGGTTGTTGCCGAAGCGGGCGATGAGGTCGAAGTGCACCGACAGGTAGAGCGCCCCGGCCGGCGGCAGGTAGCGGACCGGGTGACCCGCCGCGACGAGCCGCGCCAGGCCGCGTTCGAGCTCGGCGAGGCGCGCCACCACGCCGGCACGCACGGCGCCTGCCAGCCGCGCCGTCTGCCCGGCATCGGCGAGGATCCCGGCGGTGGCCACCTGCTCCGGGCGAGGCGCCCAGGCGCCGACGTGGCCGAGCAGATCGCGCATGCGCGCCGCCAGGTGCGGCGGCGCCACGACCCAGCCGACGCGCAGGCCGGTGGCGGCGAACGCCTTGCTGATGCCGTCGACGAAGATCGTGTACGGCGCCACCTCGGGGACCAGCTCGACCGGCGTGGCGTGCGGCGCCGAGTCGTCGGCGAGCAGCCAGTAGATCTGGTCGTAGAGCAGGTAGAGCGGCTTGTCCGCGGCGCCGCGGCGCCGGTTCTCCGCCACGACGAGGCGCGCGATGGCCGCCAGCTGCTCGCGGCCGAAGCCGCTGCCGGCCGGGTTGAGCGGACTGTTGAGGGCGAGCAGCGTCGCGCCGGGCAGGTGCGGCGCCAGCTCTTCGGCGGTCGGCAGAAAGCCGTTGTCGGGTCGCGTCGCGACGGCGACCTGACGCGCCCCGGTCAGGTGGCAGTAGTGATTGTTGTTCCACGACGGCACCGGGTAGACCACCGTGTCGCCCGGATCCAGGATCGCCTGGTAGGCGCCCCAGATGACCGGTCGCGCGCCGCTCGCGATGAGGATCCCGGCGAGCGGATACTCGAGCCCGAAGCTGCGCGCATAGAGGTCGCGCACCCCTTCGCGCAGCGGCATCAGGCCGTCCGACGGCGGGTAGTTCGTCTCGCCGGCTGCCAGAGCGCGCACGATCGCCTGCTCGAGCTCGGGATCGATGCGGAACTGGCGCGGCGCGAAGTCGCCGACCGTGAGGTTGAGCACCGGCTGGCCGGCCGCCTGCAGGGCCCGCACTTCGCCGGCGATGCGCAGAATCTCCGAGCCGACCAGCGTGGTCACCATCCGGCCGAGCCCCTCACCGGGAGCGGTCGGGGGCGCGAAGGCGAGCGGTGTGGCGGCGGTCGTGGTCATCGAGGCTCCTCGGGTCGGGTGCGGCGCGCCGGTCGATCGAGCCGCGGACGCTCGCCCGCGACGAGAGCTCGACAGCGTGCGACCGGTGTCGCAAGAATATCCGACGCGCGGTGCGGCATCGCCGTTGCATCGCCGAACCGGCGCCGGAATTGCAAAGTCCCGAGTCCATTGACAGGCGCCGAATCGCGGCGTACCGTTGCCCTCGAACACCGACGAACCAGGAGGTCTCGATGACGACGCCACCGGACAAGCGAATGCCCTCGGGGCCGCGGTTCGGCGACGGCCGCGCGGACTCCGGGGGCACACCGGCGGATCGGCTCGGGAGCTGAGCGCCGAGATCCACGCCCGGGGACTTCCGCCATTCCGGAGACCCGCAAGCCGTGGATACTGAGTCCGGAGATTCCGGACACCCGACCATCCGGAGAGCGGGGAGGTGAGACGTCACCTCCCCGCTTCTT
>JAIOJQ010000106.1 GCA_019911865.1 Thermoanaerobaculia bacterium | reverse complement strand
TTGCCGGCGAGAACGACGCCGCCACCTGGCGGCGGGGGGTCTCCGGAACGCAGCGGGGCGCGCGCTGCCAGGCGCGCCGCGGCTTCGCCGCGCCAGCCGCCGAGCACCACTTCGAGCGCCTCGCTCAGCCCCTCGGCGGAGAGCCGGGCGGTCGCGGCGAGCGGCGCGAAGAGGGCGCGACGCTCGTCGCTCTCCGGGTCGAGCAGCGCCGCGAGGGCGTCGTCCCAGGCGGCGAGCCGTCGCTCGACCGGCACTCCGGCGAGCGCCTGTGCGCCGCGGCTGGCGAGTCGTTCGGCGAGCCGCGCGAGCCCCGGGGCGTCGAACCGTCCGGCGGTGAAGCCGGGAGCCTGCACGTCGACGCGCTGCGGCGCGAGGCCCGGCGGCAGCGCGAAATCGGCGAGTCCGGAGCCCGGCATGGCGCGATGTTACGCTGCGCTCCCATGCCGCGTGCGACGCTCTCGTTTTACGAGATTCCCGCCAGCGACCCCGACCGGCTGGCGCGCTTCTTTCTCGATGTTTTCGGCTGGGAGAGCGCCGAGGTGCCGTGGGACGGCCCGCGCTACCTGCGCCTGCTGGCGCCGGAAGATCCGCGCCGCCCGGGTGGCGGCGTGCTGGAGCGCGGCGACGGCGGCGCAGCGCTGGTCGACCGGCTGACCGTGATGGTCGACATCGAGGGCGAGCCGCTCACCGCCGTCCTGGCGCGCGTCGAGGCTGCCGGCGGCACGGTTCTCGCGCCGCCCACTCCGATCGGGACGTTCGGCTCCTACGCGCGGTTCCTGGATCCCGAAGGCAACAGCTTCGGGCTCTGGCAGAAGGCCGGGAACTAGCCCGGCATCGCCGCGTCAGCCTGCTTCGCAGGTCACTCGCCGCGGCTCGCGCCGGCCGCCCTGCCGGGTGGCCCGCCGGTCAGAGCGCGAGGGTCAACCCGACGCGCAGTCCGTCGAACGAGGAGTCGGCCCGGGTCAGGCCGTCCTCCTCGGGGTCGAGATTCTCGGCTTCGAGCTCGGTGGACGACCAGCCGACGCCGATACCCAGCTGGTCGAGGAAGAACCAGTCGAAGCGCGCCGACAGGTCGAGGGCGCTGCCGGTCCATCCGTCGAGATCCTCGATCTCGAGATAGCGGCCGGCCGCCGACAGGCGGAACTGGTCGCCGATCCACCAGGCGCCGTGCAGGCCGAGCATCGGCACCGGGCCCTCGACGTCGCCGCTCTCCGACACGGCCAGGCTGGGGAAGCCGTTGATCACCACCTGCCCGGTGACCGAGGCGCTGATCTCCACCCAGGCGGCGGAGAGGGAGAGGCCGAACTCGGAGGTCGCGTTCTTGACCAGCGCGTACCGCCAGCCGAGCGCCGCGAAGCGGGTTTCGGTCGAGCTGGAGACTGCGGCGTCGGCGCGGAAGACGTAATCGCCGAAACGGAACTGGCGGCCGACCACCGCCGAGCCCTCGCGATCGAAGGTGACGTAGTCGAGGGTCAGCCGGCCGCGCCGGCCGGTGCGCAGCGCCAGCTCGGCGCGCAGGACGTCGGCCGAATCCTCGACGCCGAGATCCTCCTCGAGGTCGAGCGAGGTGCCGAGGCCGAGGTCGAGAGAGTCGAAGCGGACGCTCGAGTCGAAGTTCGCCTGGAAGAGGTCGGCGCGCAGCTCGAAGGTCGGATCGACCGGTTGCGCGAGCAGCGCCGGTGCGAGGGCGAGCGCGAGCAGGGTGGCGACGGCGACGAACGGGTTCCGGCGGCGAGGTGCGGCCTGCGGTTCCATGGTTCCCCCTGACGAAAGGCTGAATGCGGCGCATTCTGCCCGAGCCCGGGCGCCGGCGCGATGCAGGATTCCACCGGTCCGCGCCGGCGTGTCGCGCCGCGTTAGCGTCCCAGCTCCTCGGCGAGCAGCGAACAGCCGCGCAGGTCGGCGTCCGGCGCGCGTCCGGCCAGGCGCAGGCTGCCGTTGTCGACCACGCCGAGGTCCTCGGTCAGCACGTGCAATGCCGAGCCGACGTTGGCGAGGTCGAAGAACGCGAGCAGGCCGGGCCGGGCGTCGCCGCCCTCGGGAAGCTCGGCGAGCGTTGCCGGGTCGAGGGCGCGGACGCGCATCCAGGGCGGTACGACGAAGTGATCGCGATGGCCGCCGAGCAGGTTCGCCGTGTAGGCGTGGCTGGTCAGCTCGGTCATTCCGTACTCGGCGACCACCTGGTCGGCGGGCACGCCGAGCCAGGCGGTGACCCGCGCCGCCAGCTCGTCGCGCGACAGGGTCTTCGAGCGCCCCTTGAAGCCGCCGGTCTCGAAGACGACGCTGCCGGCGGGGAGGCGGAAGTGGAGGTTGGAGCGCTCGAGAAAGTCGACGAGGTCGGCGAGCGCGAAGGCGGTCGCCAGCACCACGACTGGACGGCCGCCGCGCTGGTGGGCGCCGAGCCAGGAGCGGCAGCGGCCGACCTCGACGCCCCGGGCGCCGAAACCGTACGCGCTGCCGGCGCCGCCGAAGGTGGTCAGCACGTGGTCGACCAGGAAGGCGAGCGAAGAGTCGCCGGCGACGTCGCGCGGCGGCACCAGCGAGAGCATCGGCGGCCGGTCGCCGCGCGGCAGGCAGAAGGCGGGGAAGGTCGCCTCGATCACCGCCCGGTAGAGCTGCGGGAAGGGGTGGCGATGGATGCTGCGGGTGGCCCCGGTGGTGCCGCTGGAGCGGAAGGTCTCGACCGCCGGCGCGGCGGCCAGCTCGACGGAGGCGAAGGCCGCCGCCGGCACCAGCGGCACGTCGCGCCACGAGGTGACCGTCGCCGGCGTGCGGCCGGCCCGCTCGCACAGGCCGCGATAGGGGGCGATGCGCTCGAACTGAAAGGCGAAGGCCTCGAGCGCCAGCGCCTCGAACTCCGCCACCGGATGGTCCCGGCGGGCGACGAACGCCGCGATTCTCTCGATCAGATCCACGTTGCGGATTCTCGCACGGCAACCCGGAGTGGCGGCGGATGCCGGCATGTCACGGCGGGGGAACCGGACCCGGGAGCCGGTGCTATGCTGCCGCGCGTTCGCCCCATGAAGATGCGTCGAAAGGTGCTGCGGCTCGCGGTGGTCGGCTGGGCGTCGGGAGCGCTGGCGGTGGCAGCCGCGGCGCAGGCGCCAGCCGTCCGGCCGCCGGTAACCCACGCCCTGACCGGGCGGCTGGAGCTGATGGAGAACGGCCGGCGGGCCACCGACCGGTCGCTCGACCTGACCCAGGCAGTGGTCTGGTTCGAACCGGCCCGGCCGGAGCCGGTCGCGCCGGCCGTCGGGGTGGAGATGTCCACCCTGCGCAAGCAGTTCACGCCGCGCACGGTGGTCGTCCCGGTGGGTTCGAGCGTCGCCTTCTCGAACCAGGATCCGATCCTGCACAACGCCTTCTCGGTGTCCGGACGCAACGGCTTCGACGTCGGGCTGGTCGGCAAGGGTGGCGGCAAGAGCGTCACCTTCAACGAGCCCGGCATCGTGCGCGTCTTCTGCAACGTCCACCATGCGATGTTCGCCAACGTCGTCGTCGTGCCGACGCCTTACTATGCCGCCCCGGACGCCAGCGGCAGCTTCCGCCTCGAGGGCGTGCCGGCCGGCCCGGGCAAGCTCAGCTTCTGGCACGAGCGCGGCGAGGTGGTGAGCCTGCCGCTCTCGGTACCGGCCCGCGGCGCCCTGAACCTCACCTTCGACGTCACCCAGCCGCGCATTCCGCCGCACCGCAACAAGTACGGCCGCGCCTACAAGCGGGGAGCTTATGACTGAGGCGCGGCGCGGCCTGAGCCTCGGCACCCGCATCTTCCTCGGCACGGCGCTGGTGCTGGCGCTGTCGCTCGGCGTCGCCGTGGCGGTCGTTTCGGTGCTCGGTGAGCGGGTGGCGGCGCGGGCGGCGCGCGAGCGGATCCTCGGCTCGGCCGCCCTGATCGCGGCCGAGCAGCAGCAGCGATTCGATCAGCTCCAGCTGCTCGCCGAAGTGCTGGCGGGAAGCCCGACTTTCAAGGCCTACCTCGCCGAGGCGATCCTCGCCGGCGACCGCTTCTCGATCCTCGACCAGCTCGACGAGCGGCGCAGCGAGTTGCGCTTCGACCTGGCGATCGTCACCGACCCGTTCGGCAACCTGGCGGCGCGCACCGACCAACCCGATGCGGCCGGCGGCAGCCTCGCCGGCCGCGCGTTGATCCGCAAGGTGATGGCCGACTACGAAGGGAGCGGCATCTGGATCGACGGCGGGCGGGTCTACGAGGCCGTGGCGACGCCGCTCGCCACCGAGGGGATCTTCGGCCAGCTCGTCCTCGGTTATCAGGTCACCGACGTGCGGGCGCTCGACATCAAGCGCGGCACCGGCTCGGAAGTGATCTTTCTCGCCGGCGACGACTACCGGGCGGTCGCCAGTTCGCTGACGCCGCAGGAGAGCGAGCGCGTGCTCACGGCGCTGCGCGGCATGGGAAACCTGCTCTCCCGCGTCGCCGGGCAGGGAGAGAAAGACGTGCAGACCGAGCTGCGGCTGGCCGGTGAGCGCTGGGTGACCCGCCTGGTGCCGCTGGCCGACGCCGAGGATCGGGCGGTCGGCGCCGTCGTCTCGCTGGCCTCGCTCGACCGCGAGCTGGCCGGCTACCGCCAGATCCGCAACCTGCTGCTCGCCGTCGGTGGCGCGGCGCTGCTCGCCGCGTTGGGCATCGCCTGGCTGCTGGCGCGGCGCGTCTCGCGGCCGATCGCCTCGCTGGTGAGCGCGGTGGGCGAGGCGCGGCAGGGCAACTACGACATCACCCTTCCGCCGGGCGGCTCGGGCGAGGTGCTGTCGCTCGCCAACGGTTTCAACGCCCTGCTCGGCGACCTGCGCGAGCGGCGCGACATGGCCGAGTACGTGGCCAAGCTGTCGCGCAATCTTCCCGACGGCGCGGCGGTCGACGGAGCGGCGATGCCGCGCGGTCCCGAGGGGCGAGCCGACCAGCGCCGGGTGGCGCTGCTGGTGGTCGAGCTGCGGCGCTACCTCAGGCCGCGCGTCGGCGCCGATCCGCCCGAGGCGTTCGCCCGCCTGGGTCGCGACGTGCGCAAGATCGCCAGCGTCGCCGCCGCTCATCGCGGTCGCTTCGAGGACGTCGCCGGCCACCGTGTGATCGTCAGCTTCGAGCACGAGGGTCGATGCGACCGCGCCCTAGCCGCGGCGGCGGCGATCCTCGCCGCCGTCGCCGAACGCGAGAACGCCTTCGACGAAGCGGAGGCGCCGGCCATCGCGGCGGTCTCCGGCGAGGCACTCGCGGGACCGGTGACCTGGGGCAGCGGCAGCGAACGGGTGCTGATCGGGGTCCAGCTGCAGCAGGCCGAGGGGATGCTGCGCGAGGCCGACGCCGGCGAGATCGTCATCTCGGCGGCGGTGCACGGCGAGGCGACGGGGACGCTCGAGCGCGCCGGCCTGACGCTCGAGCCGCGGCGCGGGCTGCTCTCGACGCAGGCGCTCTACCTGCTCGAGCCCGGTCAGGCGGCAAGGCTCGCCGGACTGCCGCAGCTTCCGGCGTCCGGCGTGGCGCCGATGCCGACGCTGTCGGGGATCGGGCCGGGCTCGCTGCTCGGTTCGCGCTTCGAGATCATCTCGGTGCTCGGCTCGGGCGGCATGGGCGTCGTCTACAAGGCGCGCGACCGCGAGCTCGAAGACCTCGTGGCGTTGAAGATGATCAAGAAGGAGGTCGCCGGCGACCGGGCACTGGTCGAGCGCCTGAAGACCGAGCTCAAGCTGGCGCGGCGGATCACGCATCCGCACGTCCTGCGCACTCACGACTTCGGCGAGATCGACGGCGTGCCGTTCATCTCGATGGAGTACGTGCGCGGCATCACCCTGCGCGCCATGCTCGAACAGAGCGGCCGGCTGCCGTTCTCGGCCGGACTGCGCGCTGCCCGTCAGCTGCTCTCCGGCCTCGCCGCGGCGCACGAGCTCGACATCGTCCACCGCGACATCAAGCCTGAGAACGCGCTGCTCGACTCGCTCGGCAACCTCAAGCTGATGGACTTCGGCCTCGCCCGGCCGGTCGAGAGAATGGAGCCCGGGCAGACCCAGGCCGGCTTCGTGGTCGGCACGCCGCACTATCTGGCTCCCGAGCAGATCGAGGGCCGCGAGCCGACCCAGCGCGCCGACGTCTACGCCTGCGGCGTCGTGCTCTACGAGATCTTCACCGGCCACCTGCCCTTCGGTGGCGCCAACCCGATGGAGATCCTGATGCAGCACCTGCGCGAGGCGCCGGTACCGCCGAGCCGTTACTGGTCCGAGATCCCGCCGGGCCTCGAGCAGCTCATCCTGCGCTGCCTCGAAAAGGACCCGGCCAACCGCCCGGCGAGCGCCGGCGCCGTCCTCGCCGACCTCACCCGCCTCGGCCTCTGATCCGGAAATTCAGTCAAAGGCAATTTCCGCGATGACCGAACCGCGCATCCGCGTCCTGCGTTGTGACGGCGGCATCGAGCACGGGGGCAAGGAGCTGCTCGATCGTCCGGCGAAGGCCGGAGAGTCGATCTGGATCGACCTCGAGGGGAGCGATCCGCAGTTCGAGGAGTTGCTGGGGAAGTGGGGATTTCACCCGCTGGCGATCGAAGACACCTTCACCCATCACCACCAGCCGAAGATCGAGGAGTACGACGAGACTCTGTTCCTGATCGCCCGCGGCATCGATTTCAACGCCGAGCGGGATCCCTCGTACGACGACGTGCCGACGATCAAGCTCGCGGCTTTCCTGTCGCCCGACCGGCTGGTCACCGTGCATCGCGCGCCGCTGCGTGGCGTCGAAACGGTTCGCCGGCGGGTGGTCGACCACGGCCGCCAGCTGCCCGGCGGCGCGGCGCAACTGTTGTGGTCGATCTGCGACGAGATGATGGACCAGTACTTCCCGCTCGTCGAGTCCATCGGCAACGAGGTCGAAAAACTCGAGGAGAAGGTGGTCGACGAACCGCACAAGGACCAGCTCGAGCTGCTGCTCGCCATGCGGCGTCAGCTGTCGACCCTGCGACGCACGATGCTGCCGCATCGTCAGGTCTTTCAGCACCTCGCGAACTCGCGGGCAGGCTGGCTGGGCGACACGGGAGCGCTCAATTTTCGCGACACGCTCGACAACGTGCTGCGGCTCATCGACGACATCGATCAGCAGCGCGATCTGCTGACCAACGTCAAGGACACCTGGCTGTCGGTAGTCGCGCAGCGGACCAACGAGATCATGCGGGTACTCACGGTCTTCTCGGCGATCGTCCTGCCGCTGTCGCTGATCGCCGGCATCTACGGCATGAACTTCACCTTCATGCCGGAGCTCGACGAGACGTGGGGCTATCCGATGTCTCTCGGCCTCATGGCGGGCGTCGCCGCCGTCATGCTCTTCTGGTTCCGCCGCAAGCGCTGGCTCTGACCCAGGAGGAAAAATTCAGTCAGAGGCAATTTCCTCTCCGCGCCGCCGCCTGCCTCTGGCGAAGCCGGGAAATTGCCTCTGACTGAATTTTTCCTCCGGCCAGGGTCAGGGGAGGGTGGCGAAGAAGTCGCGGGCGGCGCGGTCGGGGTCGCCGGCGAGGCGTTCGGCTTCTTCCTCGGACGATGCCCAGCTGGCCGGCAGGTGATCGCGGAAGGGGCGGGCGAGGAATCGGCGATCGAACAGGGCGATGACTCCGGTGTCGGAGGCGGAGCGGATGAGGCGTCCGGCTGCCTGGACGACGCGAGTCATGCCGGGGACGACGAAGGCGTACTCGAAGCCGCGCTCGAATCGGTCCTCGTAGTACTGCTGGAGCAGGCGCTGATCGAGGGTCGGTACCGGAAGGCAGGGGCCGACGACGGCGACGGCGCGCAGCATGTCTCCCGGGTAGTCGACCCCCTCGGCGAAGACGCCACCGGCAACGGCGAGCAGCAGGACGTCGCCGAGCACCGCGCCGCGCAGCGCCTCGAGCAGCGCTTCGCGGTCGCGCTCGGTGTCGGCGCGCTGCTGGACGAGGACGCGCTTGCGGGACGGCCGGAGCCGCCCGGCGACGTCGGCGAGGAACTGATAGCTGGGAAAGAGCGCCAGGCAGTTGCCGGGTACCGCGTCGGCGAAGGCGGCGAGCCGCTCGGCGAGGCGCGGGGCGTTCGCCGTCCGGTCGCGCCAGGTGGTGGAAACGGAGGTGTCGACGACTACCCGGCGATGCGCCGGCGGAAACGGATCGGGCACCGAAACCGCGACCGTGCGGGCGCTCTCGAAGCCGAGCAGGTCACGGTAGAACTCGGGCGGCGAGAGGGTGGCGGAGAGGCCGATCGTGGCGTGGGTCCGCCCGATCACCTCCGCCAGGTGGCGACTCGGGTCCTTGCACAGAATGCGCACCACGAGGTCGCCGTCGCGCCGTTCGGCGAGTCGGGCCAGGGCGTCGTCGCTTCGCCCCAGCGTGGTGAGGAAGCGCAGCAGCTCGAAGTAGACCGCCACGAACGGATCTTCGGCGCGGAAGCTCTTGTTCTCGCGCTGATGCTCCAGGTAGGCGACGAATGCCTCGTCGAAGGCGGGACGCAGGCCGAACAGCCGCTCTTCGGGGAGCACGGTCTCGATCGTCGCGTTCGCCTCGCCCGGCTGCTCGGCGAGGGATCCGGCGGCAACTTCCTCGATCACCGTCGCCAGCGCCAGCGCCACCTCCTCGAGCCGGCGGTGAACCGCCGTGCCACCGTGCGCCGCCGACTCGGCCGCCTGGCGCGCGCGGCGCGCCGAGAGCTCCGGTGACAGGTAGCCGCGCCCGCGATCGACCAGGTTGTGCACCTCGTCGATCACCAGAATGGTGTCGGCGAGGTCCCCTTCGGGTCCGAAGTCGGCGAGCGCCACCCAGGGGTCGAAGGCGTAGTTGTAGTCGGCCACCACGACCTGGGCGCGGCCGGCGAGGTCGAGCGAGACCTCGAACGGGCAGACCTCTGCCTGCGCGGCGGCGGAGAAGACGAGGTCGGGCTCGAGTACCGGCTCCTCGCCCCGCAACTGATGGATCAGGCCGCTGCGGCTCAGTTTGGCGGCGTACTCGCGGGCGAAGGGGCAGTAGTCCTCGTGACAGATCACCTCACCGTTGGCGCACATGCGCTTTTTGGCGCGCAGCCGGAGGCCGTGCAGCCCGGTGCCGGGAGCGAGCATGCGCAGCACCCGCACGGCCATCTCCTGCTGGAGGTTCTTGGCGGTGAGGACGAAGAGGCGCTTGTCGGCGGTCAGCGCATGACGCAGCGCCGGCCAGAGGGCGGCGGCGGTTTTGCCGATGCCGGTCGGCGCTTCGAGCAGCAGGTGCGATCCTCCCTCGACCGCCTCCTCGATCGCGGCGACGATCTCCTGCTGCCCCGGCCGCAACGCACCGTGCGGAAAGGCAAGCGCCAGGCCGGCGGTGTGACGGTCCTCGCGCTCACGCTGGCGCGAGTCGTGCTCGCGCAGCAGCTGGACGACACGCTTGCGGACCCGCAGCTCGAGGTCGTCGAAATCGATCTCGAGCGGAATCCTCTCCACGGCATCCGAGCCGATGGCGATCAGCAGCAGCTCGGCGCGCGCCGGTTCGTCGCTTTCGCGCGCCAGCATCCAGGCGTAGAGAGCGGCCTGCCGCTCGTAGAGCTCGCGCGCCGTGGTGGAGAGCTGACCCTCGCGGCGCACCGACTTGATCTCCTCGACGACGCGGACACCGTCGGCGTCGCGCCGCACGCCGTCGGCCCGTCCCGAGATCACCACGCGCCAGCCCTTGTGTTCGAGCTCGGCGCGCAGGGAGACCTCGCGCCGATAGCTGCCGTCGCTGGCGAGGGCTTCCTCCTGGTAACGGCCGTGGATCGCCTGGCCGAGCCACATGCGTTCGAAGCCGCCGCGGTTACCGAAGCCGATCGAGCGCAGCAGCTGCGGTTCGAGCAGGTCGGCGACGGCCAGCTCGAGGACCCGCGTGACGGAGTCGAATCGTGGCGACATCGCGGCCGGCAGTCTATCCGCGCGCGGTTGCGGCCCCGCGCCGGGTGCGGATACTCTCGTCGCCGCACGATGGCCAGTGACGCCGGGCGATCCGGCAGGGGAGCAAGCGGATGGAGCGGTGGATCTCGTTCGTCGGTCTGTTCGCGATGCTCGGCTTCGCCTGGCTGCTGTCGGTCGACCGCAAGTCGGTGCGCTGGCGGCCGGTGCTGGTCGGCACCGCGATGCAGCTGATCTTCGCGCTGATCATCCTGCGCACCGAACTCGGGCGAGCGACTTTCGACGTCATGGGCGGCTTGATCACGAAGTTCCTCGACTTCACGGATGCGGGCGCCTCGTTCGTCTTCGGCGAGAAGTTCAAGGAGTTCTACTTCGCCTTCAAGGTACTGCCGACGATCATCTTCTTTTCCAGCTTCATCACGATCCTCTACTACTTCGGCGTCCTGCAGCGGATCGTCGGATTTCTCGCCCGCATCATGGTGCGGCTGATGGGAACCTCGGGTGCCGAGTCGCTCTCCGCCTCGGCCAACATCTTCGTCGGCCAGACGGAGGCACCGCTGCTGATCCGGCCCTTCGTCTCGTCGATGACCCGCTCGGAGCTGATGGCGGTGATGACCGGCGGCTTCGCCACCATCGCCGGCGGCGTGATGGCGGCCTACGTCGGCATGGGGGTGGAGGCCAAGCATCTGCTCGCCGCCTCGGTGATGTCGGCTCCGGCGGCGCTGGTGATGGCCAAGCTGATGTTTCCCGAGACCGAAGAGAGCCATACCGCCGGCAAGGTCGACATCGTCGTCGAGCGGCCGTGGGCCAACGCGATCGACGCGGCGGCTTCCGGCGCCGCGGACGGCCTGAAGCTGGCGCTGAACGTCGGTGCCATGCTGATCGCCTTCGTCGCGCTGATCGCACTGGTGGACTGGCCGCTCGCCAAGCTCGGCGTCTGGATCGGTTACCCGGAGCTTTCGCTCAACGGAATCCTCGGCTTTCTCGGACGGCCGCTCGCCTGGCTGATGGGCGTACCATGGGCGGAGGCCGGTCAGGTCGGGACGCTGATCGGCATCAAGACGGCGGTCAACGAGTTCGTAGGCTACGTCCGCCTGGAGGAGATGATCGCCGCCGGTCAGCTCTCGGAGCGGGCACAGGTGATCGCCACTTATGCACTGTGCGGCTTCTCGAACTTCTCGTCGATCGCCATCCAGATCGGCGGCATCGGGGCCATGGCGCCGGAGCGCAAGGCGGATCTGGCGCGCCTCGGCCTGCGCGCCATGATCGCCGGTTCGCTCGCCTGCTTCCAGACGGCGACCATCGCCGGAATCCTCCTGTGACCCGTTCCATCGACTACCCCGACCTGCTCTGCCGCGCCACGCTCGGCCTGGTGCGCGAAGTGCTCGAGCTCGCCGCCGCCGAAGGGCTGCCGGGCGAGCATCACTTCTTCCTCACCTTTCGCACCACCGATCCCGGAGTCGAGATTCCCGGTCGACTCCTGGCGCAGTATCCCGAGACGTTGACCATCGTGCTGCAGAACCAGTTCTGGGACCTCGAGGTGGAGGAGGATGGCTTCATGGTGACGCTGCGTTTCGGCAGCGATTACGAGCGATTGCGAGTCCCCTTCGCCGCGCTCACCGCGTTTCTCGACCCTTCGGTGCCCTTCGGGCTCGACTTCACCCAGTTCGTCGCCGCCCGGGCGGAGGACGCGCGCGAGGCCACCGGGGAGGAGCCTGCGACGCAGGTGGGAGCGGACGAGGAGCCCGCAGCGCGCCCGCCGAGCGCGGGCGACGTGCTCCCCTTCCGGCGGCGCGAGCCATGACGCTGCGCCCGCATCCGCCGCTCGCCGACTGGCAAGAGCCGGTCTGCGGGCCCGGATGAGGTGGCGGCCCGGTTCGGGCTAGGATGTGGCGCCCGTTCCTGAAGGGCGGAAATTCTGCGAATCCCGTGCGTCCCCACCCCCCCCTCGACCGCTACTACCGCACCGAAGAGGAGCGGCTTCGTCGTGTGCGCGACTGGTTTGACCACTCGGCAGCGCACTACGACTGGATCACGCAGGCGCTTTCCCTGGGTTCGGGTCACTGGTACAGGGCGCGGATTCTGCGCACCGCGGGGCTCGATCGCGGGGCCCGGGTACTCGACGTCGCTTGCGGAACGGGCGTACTCGCCGAGGCAGCCACGCGCCAGGTCGGTCCCGAGGGATTCGTGGTCGGCCTCGATCCCAGCGCCGGCATGCTCTCTCGGGCGCAGGCGCGCGGAGTTCGGCAGCTGGTGCAGGCAACGGCCGAAGCGATCCCCTTTGCCGATGCGAGCTTCGATCTGGTGACGATGGGTTACGCACTCCGGCACGTGGCCGACCTCGAAACCGTGTTCTCCGAGTATCGGCGGGTGCTGCGTCCCGGCGGCCGCGTGCTGGTACTGGAGATTTCTCGCCCCTCTTCGCGTTTCGCCTACCGCGCGCTCGAGCTCTGGCTTGGACGTGTCGTGCCGGCGCTGTCGCGGCTGGGGGGAGTCAAGCCGCGCGAGCTGATGGCCTACTACTGGGAGACCATCGACCGGTGCGTGCCACCGGAATCGATCGTGGAGGCACTCGGCCGGGTCGGCCTCGAGCGCCCCGAGCGGCGGGTCGAGCTCGGCATCTTCAGCGCCTACCTCGGCGAGGCTTGAGGCTCGGACCAGCGGCTGATCGACGCGCTGTCGGAGGCGTCGAGGAAGTCGCGAGCCGCCTTCGACGGAGCCGACTTCGGGGGGGGTGGCCGGCGCAGGCGCCGACCGGCTAGGATTCCTCCGCCGGTGTCGGTTCTCCAGCGTCTCCTCGCCGTTCTCCTGTTCGCCCTCGTCGCGCTGCGCGCGGGCGCCGCCCCGGTGTCGGCGCCTTCCGGCGACCTGCCCGGCGCCGCGGCGAGGAGCCTGCTCGACCAGGCGCTCGGGCGCGAGGTCCAGGCGGCGCTGCGCGCCGCGCCGGCGCTCGGCGTGCACGTCGTCGACCTGGTCGACAAGCGCGAGGTCTACTCCTTCCAGGCCGATCTGCCACGCATTCTCGCCTCCAACACCAAGCTGCTGACTACCGCGGCGGCGCTCGACGAGCTGGGGCCCGACTTCCGTTTCGTCACCCGGGCGCTGATCGAGGGCCCGGTGGAGGCGGGGACGCTCGGCGGCGACCTCGCGATCGTCGGCAGCGGCGACCCCAACCTTTCGGGGCGCTTTCACGATGGCGACGTCTTCGCGGTCTTCCGCCCCTGGGCGGCGGCACTCGCAGCGCGTGGGGTGCGGCGAATCGACGGGGATCTGGTGCTGGTCAACGGCATCTTCGAAGGGCCGCGGGTCCACCCCGACTGGCCGCGCGACCAGCTGACTACCTGGTACGAGGCGCCGGTCGAGGCGCTCTCCTTCTCCGACAACTGCGTCCTCGTGCGCGTGCGCCCCGGGCGCGGCCCCGGCTCGCCAGCGGTCGTCGAGACGGTGCCGAAGCTCGACTACTTCCGCATCGAGAACAGCGCTCGCACCAGCGACAAGAGCGGCAGCCTCTACGTCACCCGCAAGGACGGTGAGGACGTGCTGGTGGTCAGCGGCCGCATCGGACGGCGTTCGGGGCCGCTGGAGGTGTGGGTCGCCGTGCACGATCCGACGGCCTATTTCGCCGCCGCGCTGCGCGCCGCGCTGGCGGAGGCGGGAATCGAGGTCGGCGGCCGGGTGCGCCCGGTGCACGGGCTGCCGGCGGGCGCCTGGCAGGAGATCGCCCGCCACGAGAGCGACCTGACGCAGACCCTCGCGGTGACCAACAAGCGGAGCCAGAACTTCTACGCCGAGTGCCTGGCCAAGCTGCTCGGACTGCGCCGGCAGGGGCAGGGGAGCTGGTCGGCCGCCACCATGGCGATTGGCGGCTTTCTGGCCGGGCTGGGCATCGACCCGGCGCAGTTCCAGCTCGCCGACGGCTCCGGCATGTCGCGCGGCAACCGCGCCACGCCGCGCGCCATGACTACCCTGCTCGGCCACATGTACTTCCACACGTTCGGTCGGGAATTCGTCCGTTCACTGCCGCACAGCGGTGAAGAGGGGCTCTCCTGGCGCCGCCGGCTGGCCGACGCGCCGTATCGCGGCAACGTCTTCGCCAAGACCGGCTACCTCAACGGAGTGACGACGCTGTCCGGCTACGCGAAGGCGTCCTCGGGGCGCGTCTATGCCTTCTCGATTCTCTGCAACTCGGTCCGCAGCAGCGCCGATGCGCGCGCCGCGCAGGATCGCATCGTCAAAGCCCTGATCGACCGGGGTTGAAGGGAGCCGCCGTGGAGTCGTCTTCCAGCGCGAGCGTCGAGGCGCGCCCGCCGGACTATCGCCAGCTGATGAAGAAGGTCGAACAGGTGATCGCCGACATCGAAGCGTCGGGCGAGACCGGACTGCGCCTGCAGAGCCTCGCGGAGGCAATCGTGCGCAATCTGCACGATGCGCTGGGGTTGCACGGTGGGAGGCTCTACCGCTACGCCGAGGGGGTCTACGAGCTGGCGTCGACCTTCCCCGAGGCGCACGACGAGCTGATCGGCACGCGGGTGAGCGAGGCCTACGAACCGGTGCGGCTGCTGCTCGAGGAAGGGGTCGTCTACATGACCCCGGACGATCCACGGATGGATCGCGAGCTCGAAGCCAAGCTGGGTGTCCAGGGGTTCGCCGCGATCGAGCTTGGTGAAGGGGACTTTCTGATGGCCCTCGACGTCGCGCCGGGCATCCACCGCGACGACGTTCTCTACTCGCTCGGCGTGCTGCGCCACTCGCTCAACCAGAAGCTGCGCCAGGGTCGGATGGAGGAGGTCTTCGAGCAGGCGCGCCGCATCCAGGCTTCGATTCTGCCGAAGCGGATCCCGAGTTACGGCGCCTTCGATCTGCACGGCCAGACGCGGCCGATGGAGATGGTCGGCGGCGACTTCTACGATTTCATTCCGATCACCGACAAGATTCTCGGCCTGGCGATCGCCGACGTCTCGGGGCACGGCTTGCCGGCGGCGCTGCAGGTGCGCGACGTCTACATGGGTCTGCGCATGGGACTGGCGCGCGATTTCAAGATCGTCCGCACGATGGAGCGGCTCAACCAGATCATCCACAGGTCGGCGCTGACCAGCCGCTTCGTTTCGGTCTTCTACGGCGAGCTCGAGCTCAATGGCGTCTTCATCTACGTCAATGCCGGCCATCCGCCGCCGTTCCACCTTTCGGCGAAAGGGGAAGTGCGCTTCCTGCGCGAGGGCGGAGCGGTTCTCGGACCGATCGGTGACGCGACCTACGAGCGCGGTTTCGTGCGCATGGAACCGGGAGACGTCGTCGTTCTCTACACCGACGGCATGATCGAGGCGAGTGCCTCGGAGGAGCCCGGCGACGAGGAGGCGGAGTACGGCATCGACCGGCTGGTGGCCCTCGCCCGCTCGCTGGCGGGGCGGCCGGCGCGCGAGATGGTCGAGACGATGCTGGCCGACGTCGAGCTCTTCTGCGGCGACGCCGCGCCGCAGGACGACCGCACGGTGGTCGTCGTCACCTGCCCGCCGGCCAGGCCCTGAGACGGTCGCCCGTCCGGAACGCTGCGGCAGTGCCGGCCCGACCCTCCACATGCGCGGAGCACCGCTCCGACATCCCGAAGGGCCCGATCGGCGACTGGTGCGAGGACCAGCGCGCGGCCGATCCGCTTTCGAATCCGTCGAGGAAGATCGGCCCGCGCTCGACGGCGCCGAGGTCACATTCGGGTTGGCCGTCGCCGTCGTCGTCGGCGGGCCGGTGCAAGCCCCGCTGATCGCTGCCGAGGGGCGCGCCGGGAGCCGTCTCACATGCCGGGTCACCGTCGAGCACAGGGCTTTGAGCGAGCGGAAAGCGTGTCGGCGTCGGGCCTTCGCCCTCGGCGAGGGGGCCCAGATCGAAGGAAGGGACGGTCGAGATAGCGGCCCCGCCGAGGGCCGCGCAGGAGCCGTCGGTGTCGAGGTTCGCGCACATTGCGAGCACCTCACCGCCCGACAGGCTGCAATCGCTGCCGCCCGAGCTCTCGCCGATCACCGTGCCATGAAGGCGCAGCCTGCCGGCCGCCACGTGAGCGCCGCTCGAGTTGCCCGTGAACGTGGCGTGATCGAGATCGAGCCTGGCCCCGGCGTGGTCGAGCCGGACTCCGCCGCCCGCGCCGCCCGCACTGTTGCCGACGAAGGTCGACTGCGAGACTGCGCCGATGCGGTTCGAGCTGACCTCGAGGCCTCCACCAGCCGACGCCGAGTTGCCCACGACCGTCGAGCGCTCGATGCGCAGGGCTCCGGGTCCGCCGGTCACCGAGAATCCGCCGCCGGCGCCGCCGCTCGTGTTGTTCTCCGCGACGGAGTCATGGACGTACAGGTTGCCATCGACGACGGCAACACCGCCGCCGTCGCCGCCGGCGCGATGGCCGGTGATCTTTGTCTTGCGCAGGATGACGGTTCCGCCGCTGGCGAGAACCGCCCCTCCCGCCCCGCCCGAGCAACCGCCACGCAGCTCTACGTCCTCGAGTGTCAGGATGCCGCCGTCGGCGACCTCGAAGAGGCGCAGGTCGGGCACGCCCGGGCAGGGTAGCGCCGGGTCGCGCTCGATCCGCGAGCCGTTGCCGCGGATGGTCACCGATCGGCGGATGACGGGCAGGGCGTTCACTCCTTCCGTGGCGGTCGAGAAGCGAAACGATCCTCCGGGCGGGAGCTCGATCACCGCCCCTTCGTTGCCGGCCGGGCAGCCACCCGCGGCCACAGCGGTATTGGCCGCCGTGATCGCCTCGACCAGCGAGCAGGGAATCGCGGGATCGGTGCCGCCACCCGCGGTCACCGCGATCGTCGGCCGCCCGAAGCGGCGCATCCAGACGTCCGCCTCCTCCGGTCCGCCCTGTTGGAGTCTCAACCAGACCGCGAGGAGGTCGCCGTCGTGCATCGCATTGACCGAAGGCTGGGCCTCGTGCACGTACGGTCCGTCGTCGGTAGAAAGTCGCATCGGGATGGCGTCGGCTGGCGACGCATCGCTCCTGAAGCGGCGGGCCATCACTGTCGCGTCGACGGACGGCAGGCCGGGCTTGGTGAACGAGGTCCAAGCGACAACGAAGTTTCCCTCGGCATCGACAGCGACGTCCGCTTCGCCGTGATTTGCGGTCGGCGAGGTACTAACCAGCCAGTCCTCTTGGTCCCGGGAGGTGCCGTCGGCAGCGAATCGTCGCGCGCGGATTGTGACGTCCGGCCCGGCAGCGCCGTAATCGTAGTTCTCCCAGACAACGACGAAATCGCCGCTCGGATCGGATGCGACCTGCGGGTCGTACTGGTAGCCGTCGTTGGTCGTGTTTACGAAGAACGGCACGGGATCCGCGTGCGTGCCGTCCGCGGCGATGCGCCGCGCGAGAAGACCGAACCCGTTCCAATTCTCCCAGACGACGAGGAAGCCACCGTCGGGAAGCGCGGCCACGGCGGGGCTGAGCGATTGGTCAGCAAGGGGAGAGAGGGAGAGGTCTTCCGGGTCGACCGGTTCGCCGTTCGCGCGAAAGCGCCGACCTCTGACATAGGAATCGTCGCTGTCCCAGACGACGACGAATCCGCCGTCGGCCGTCGGCGAAGCAGCGGGATGGTTCTGGCTGGAAACCGTCTCTGTATTCACGGCGATCGGCGGATCGTCGAGCGCCTGGCCCCTAAGACCGAAGCGCCTCGCGCGAATCTCGCGGGCGAGTTCCGGTCCCGGATACCCGCCGTACCCGCCTTCCCAGGCTACGAGAAAAGTGCCTTCGGCCGTGGCGGCGACATCGGAGTGCCAAGCGCGGAGGGCGTTGGCGGCAGGACTCACTCGCAGGTCGGTCGAGTCGACTGGGAGGCCATCCCCAGTGAACCGCCGAGCCTCGATATGGCCAGGGTCTGGGTACCCCTGAGGTGGATAGTCGGTCCAGGCGACGATGAAGGCGCCGTCAGGGGCAGCGACTACTCGTGCTTGGCTCTGGTAGCCCTGTGAATCGGTGTTTACACGGCTCTCGCTGCCTTCGACTGGCACAGGTCCATCGGCCCATGAAGGGATCGCCAAGAACACGCCAGAAAGGAAGCCGAGGGCGAGGAGGAGCCGGCGGCGCGGCTCGGAGTTACGCAATGACGACATCCATTGACAGGATGCGGAAGTGGCGTTACGGTTCCGCCAAGAACCGCTTGCGCCTTCGCGAAGCTGCGCGGCCACTGGCAGCTTGTGGCTGCCGACCAAGGCCGTCAGTTGCGTTGCGCGACGAAAGGAGAGCCATTCATGACGACGCCACGCATACCTGCTTCTGTCAGGTTCCATGGGGGGGGGCATAGTAAGCCTCTCCTAGCCTTGCTGTCGTTCATCATCGCATCTCCGCTCGCCGCGGGCAATGGCATCGTTACCATCAATCAGCACCAGACCGTTAACAACGCCAGCTGCGATCAGGCCGGTGCCGACCCTTGGAACTGGAGTGGCTGCCTCAACATCGATGCTCTCCCCTTCGCGAACGCCGCGCAGTCGAGTGTGCCGGTCGATGCGTTCGCCTTTCATGTCAAGGCTTTTCACGAAGCCGATGGCACTCACGAACCCAAGAAGGGGCAGTTCTGCCAGGCGATCTGCAACTATCAATGGACAGGCCGCCCTAAGATCGTTTCGACCGACGCCGAGCGCGCGAAAGCCACGAGCGTCGACCAGTGGTTGGAGGTCGTCTGCGACGACGCGACACGCGATGGTAAGCCAGGACTCCCAGGTCCCTATCACGGTCGCCTCCATTTCGAGCACTACGAGAACTTCCTCGAGGAAGATGTCGGGATGCAGGGGCAATGCCTCAGCGGCTACGGGACCTGGGGCGGAGGGCCCGATGACGGAAAGGCGATCGCAGACCTCTTTGCCAACGTTAGCGAAGCCTGCCGGGCGGCCTCGGTGACGATTCCCAATGGGCTCATCTACCGGCCAGGTGACACCGATCGCCTCAATTGGTCGACCACTAAGGGCAAGGATCAAGCGATAACGCTGCTCGGCTTCGGTGCCATGGGGGCGGTCGCGTTGGGAGATCGGTTGACTCTGCCCAACTATACGCGCGACTTGCGCTGGAAGGGGATCAACTTCACGCGGATCTGGGCCGTCGATCAATGGGTCGCTCAAGCGGGGAACAGCTGCACTTCCGGCAAGGGGCCCACTCCGTTTCCCGGTACCCTCGGAAACCAGAACTACAACCTCGAAGGGGCCAACAAGGACTTTTACCATTATCTGCGCAGATTCGTGCAGTCGGCAGCAGATCACGGAATCGTCGTTCAGCTCTCGGTCTTCGACCGGCACGGCGTCGTCAACACGGCAGGCATCAACGGTGACTTCAGTCAGAGCCCCTACAATCGACTAAAGAACACGGAGAGCGATTCGACGGGGCGGTTTCCGGAGCCCGAGTTCTGTGCGACGCCGCTCGGCGAAGGCCACTTGCTCGAGGATCCCGAGTTGGCGCCGTGCGTGCCGCCGCCGGGATTCATCCTGGCCGACGCCAATGAGGACTTCCACTTCCCCTATCTCGCCCGCGTCGCGCGGGAGACGGGCGCGATCGGAAACGTGATGTACGAGGTCATCAACGAGGCGGTGCAAGGAAGCTGGCCCAACGGCGCGGGCGAGGACTGGCAGATCGAGATGGCCGAGTTCTTGAAGCAGAATCTCCCCGTCAGCGTCGTGCGCGATGCGTTCAACGAGTACCTGACGGGAGTGCCAGGAAACCCGCTCGGGGGCAAGATTCCAGACGCGAGGCAAGGGGGAAGTGACTCCTGGAGCGCTACGAATGCGTCTGTCTCATCTACGGAAGAGCTCCACACGGGACTCAGAATGGGTTGGCTCCACCCGACCAATCTCTTCTCCGCGATGTCGGCGTGGGTGCCGCTCGCGGAGCCCGCGGCGTGGACCGATCTCGGCGTGCGGGCGACGGTGACCGCCGGCCCATCGCTGGTGCAGTTCGGATTGCGAACGACGAGTGGACATCAACTCGTCGTCGAAGTGGACGGCGCCTCGAACCGGCTCCGCCTGGTTCTGATCGGGTATCCGACCTTCTCCTACCAGCCGCTCGTGGACGTAGCGCTGCCGAATGCCGGAACCGAGAAGACCATTCGGTTGCGGCTCGTTCGCCCCGTGCTCTGGTGGTTGACCGGTGAGCCGGAGCTGACCTTTGCGGAGCTCTACGTTGACGGGGACCGCATTCCAGAGACACCGGTTCCGCTGGGTCAGAACTGGTCCGGCACTTTTGCCCGCGCCACGATCGCTACGCCGGCAACTTCGGCGTCGGTCGCGCCGCAGGTCGACAACTTCGAGGCGGCGTACTTCTGCGACGTCCCGAGCCTGTGCGGCACGGGAGCGTTCGAAGAGTAGGAGTAGCCCGGTAGCCCCGGGGGCGGTCGCGCCGCGCGAGCGCTCCCACGCGGACGACTCGGGAGTCAGCGAGGACGCGATCGGTCCAGACCGACATGGCAATGCTTCACCCTTTCGATGGTGTCGCGCGGTGCGGGGCGAGCTCGTCGTCGTCGGGATCGAAGGTGCGCGCGCTTCGCAGGCCGGGCTGCTACGCTGGACGCGATGAGAAGCCATCGATGGATTGCGGGCCTCGCGGCCCTGCTGCTGACGGCTTGCGGGGGAGGCGGAAGCGGCGCGCCGCCGGCGCGGACGGGGGGTTCGGCGACGGGCGACCCGGCTTACGTGTCGGAGTCGGAGCGGACGCGGCAGATGGAGGCGGACGCCGACGAGGCGCGGCGCCGGCTCGAGGAGGCGCGGGCTTCCGGCGCGAGAGGCGAGGATGCGGTCAAGGCTTACGAGGAGTTCGAGCGCGAGCGGGCCAGGATCAACGCCACGGCCGAGGGCTCGGCCGAGGAGACGCCGGCCGACGAAGCCTACGGCGTGGAGCCGCCGCCCGAGTGAGCGCGGCGCCCCGGCGGTTGTGGCTCAGGCGCGGCCTCGCGGGGCGATGTCGAGCTGCTGACGGAGCTTGACGATCGAGTCGGCGGGGTACGCGCCGGCGCGCAGCTGGACGCCTGTGTAGATCTGCGTGCGGGCGCCGACGATCGTCCCCGGGTTGAGCACCGAGTTGCAGCCGGTGGCGACGCCGTCGCCGAGCAGGGCACCGAGCTTGCGCCGCCCGGTGGGAATGCGCTCGCCGGCGAGCGGGATGGTGATTTCGCCGCCGTCGTGGCGGAAGTTCGACAGGATCGTCCCGGCACCGAGGTTGACCTCGCGGCCGAGGACGGAATCCCCGACGTAGTTGAGGTGGGGCGCCCGGGCGCCGTCGAACAGAATCGCCCGTTTGAGCTCGGCGCTGGCGCCCACCACACAGCCGTCTCCCAGCCAGCAGCCGCCGCGCAGGTACGCCCCGGGCCGGATCTCGCAATCCCGGCCGATGCGCAGCGGTCCCTCGAGCACGGCCCCCGGCGCGATGCGGGTGCCGCTTCCGATGGCGATCCGGTCGCCGCCGAGATGGACGCGCGGATCGAGCGCGATCTCGATCGCCTGCGTCGGCAGCGCCGCGAGTACGGCGTCGAGCGGCGCCGCGAGCAGCTCCCAGGGGTGGGCGGCATCGAACGCCCCGGCGAACGCCTCCGGCAGCACGGCCCACAGCTCGGGCCAGCCGGATACTGTCGCGGGACTCATCGGCCGTACTGCGCGACGTACCAGGGGAGGGTCGCGGCGAGCCCGTCGGTGAGGAGTCGGGACGGTCGGCAGCCGAACGTGCGCTCGAGGCGTCCGGCGTCGAGGCTATTGCGGTGGAGCTCGGCGATGTTGGCCGGCAGGTGCTCGGCTTCGGTCGACCGGCCGAGGCCGGCGGCGACGGCGCGGTAGAGGTCGACGAGCGAGGTCTCGATGCCCGTGCCGACGTTGTAGATGCCCGGGATCCAGCCCTCGATCGCCGCCCGGTTGGCGGCGACGATGTCGCCGACGTGCACGTAGTCGCGCGTCTGCAGTCCGTCACCGAAAATCTTCGGCGCCTCGCCGGTGAGGAACTTCTCGGCCAGGATGGCGACGATTCCCGCCTCGCCGCGCGGATCCTGGCGGGGTCCGTAGACGTTGGCGTAGCGCAGGATCACCGGATCGAGTTCGCCGGTCAGCCGGTAGGCCTCGAGGAAGTGCTCGACGGCGAGCTTGGAGCAGCCGTACGGAGAGAGCGGTCGGGTCGGGTGCGACTCGTCGCAGGGAAAACGCTCCTGCTGGCCGTAGACGGTGCCGCCCGAGGAGGCGAAGAGAATCCGCCGCACACCGGCGCGCCGGCAGGCCTGGATCAGCTTCACGCCGGCCACGACGTTGGCCTCGACGTCGTGGACCGGATCGTCGACCGAAACCCGCACGTTGGCTTGCGCGGCGTGATGCGAGACGACGTCGACCCGTTCGTCGCGCAGGATCGCCGCGAGCCCCGGCGCCGCGAGGTCGCGCTCGAGGAACACGGCCCCCGGCGGCACGTTCTCGCGCCGCCCGGTGACCAGATTGTCGACCACCAGAACCCGTTCGCCACGCTCCAACGCCTCGGCGGCGAGATGACTGCCGATGAACCCGGCACCGCCGGTGATCAGGATCGTCCGCACCCACGAATCCTATCCCCCTGCGGGGACACACAAAAGGGACACACAAAGGGGACACACAAAAGGGACACACAAACTTGGCGCTCAACGGATTCTCGTGGGTCGACCGGCTGAACGCCCGGAATGCAGGTAGGCGCGCCAAGAACGGAGAGCAATGGATTGAATGCAAAGACCAAATCTCAGTGAGAGGGACAGGCAAGAGTCGGGGGCAGCGGGCGAGTACTGAGCAGCTCCGCCCGATGCCTACGAGAGGTGCGAACTCGTCCCCGGATCCGGCGGTCTCTTCTCTGGAAGCGTTTCGTCCTTGTCGCTCGCCGCCGGTCCAGGACCTCCTCACCTCCCGTCACAGGCTCGCAAATCGCTGGATGCGCTGAAGACCTGAGTTCTTGTGTGTCCCTTTTGTGTGTCCCTTTTGTGTGTCCCTTTTGTGTGTCCCTTTTGTGTGTCCCCTTTGTGTGTCCCCTTTGTGTGTCCCCGGCTAGGATGGCGGGGATGGGGAGGTTTGCGGGGTTGCCGGTGGCGTTCTTCGAACGGGGGCCGGAGGAGGTGGCGGTCGACCTGCTCGGGCGCTACTTGGTGCGCCACCTCGACGGGGAGCGGCTGGTGTTGCGCCTGGTGGAGGTGGAGGCTTATCTCGGTGCGGGCGACCGGGCGGCGCACACGTGGGGTGGACGGCGGACGCCGCGCGTGCGCTCGATGTACCTGGGGGGCGGGCACGCCTACGTCTACAGGATCTACGGAATCCACGACTGTCTCAACGTCGTCGTCGGCGCGGTGGACTCGGGTCAGGCGGTGCTGCTGCGCGCCGGCGAGGCGGTCGAAGGGGAGGCGCGCATGCGCGCGCTGCGCGGCCTGGAGCAGCCGCCGCGCGCCGGCGAAGTGGCGGGGGGGCCGGGAAGGCTCTGCCGGGCGCTCGCCATCGACCGCCGGCTGGACGGGGCGATCCTCCTCGCCGGCGAGCTGCACCTC
>JAIOJQ010000105.1 GCA_019911865.1 Thermoanaerobaculia bacterium | reverse complement strand
GCGGACGGCACGGATCAACACTCTGCGCGGTCTGCTGCGCGAACAGGGCATCGCGATCCCAGCCGGAGCGTCTCGCTTCGTCTCTCGCGCGCTCGAGCTCGCCGGCGACGTCAACAGCCCGCTCGGAGAGTCGCTGCGCTTCGCCGCCTTCGAGCTCGTCACCGAGATCCGCGAACTCGAGCGCAGAATCGCCGAGATCGAGCGCCGGCTCGAAGCGTTGGGCAGGCGGAATCCGCTGGTGCAGCGCCTGCGCTCGGTCCCCGGCATCGGCCTGCTCACCTCGACCGCGATCGCCGGATTCGTCGGCGACCTGCGCCGGTTTCCGAGCGGGCGCCACTTCGCCAGCTACCTCGGTCTGACGCCCCGCGAGCGCTCCACCGGAGGCACGCGGCGCCTCGGCGCGATCACCAAGCGCGGCGACGTCTACCTGCGCATGATGCTGATCCACGGGGCCCGCGCGGTGCTCGCCGCCGCAGCGCAGCAGCGTGAGCCCGACTCCGTCCGGTCCTGGGCGCTCGAAGCCTCGCAGCGTCTCGGTCACAACAAAGCTACTGTCGCGCTTGCCAACAAGCTCGCCCGATTCGCCTGGGCCACGGCGACACAGGAGAGAAACTTCGAAACCAGAAGCAAAGCTGCCTGAGAGGAGAAGACCTCCGACCGACGACTGCGACGCCCAAACGGAGATGACGATTCGGTAGAGACCGACGCGGGGATCGAGCCGATAACTACTCTGGCCTTCGGGGCCGCTGCGAGCGACTGGCTCCCCGCGCGCGGATTTCATCCTGGCCCGGAGCCTGTGGGGCTCCAACGAGAGGCCGTAGATACGACTGCAGTCCTGCCCTTCGTCAAAAACCGCGCGGCGCGCTACTTGCGGGAGGAGTCCAGATACGAATTGTTAGCCGTCACTGCGAGAATGCTCAAGAAGAGCCTCCGGTACATCGATCGCTAGCGGTAGATGGAGCATGCAGCTGTTGGAGCCAGGATAAGTGTCGCAACATTGAAACGGCGCGTAAAGCAGGACTTCTTCTCCAATTGGTAGAGCACTGCACCCCCTGGTACCGATGCTCACAAGGTACTTTTCAGGTTTCGGGTTCTCGATGGTCTGCCAATCGCCATCGGCGCTGGGCACGTTCGAGTCACCCGTGAAGCGGCGACTTCGACGAATCAGGAGTGTCGCAACGACATCGCCAGTCTGAAGGCGCTCCTGGACAAACGCCTCGGTCTCGGCTTGATCTATCGCCTTTGGAGATTCGCCTATGGACTCAGCCATTATCGCAAGGGCCTTCCGGCGCCTCTCCGTGAACCGTTCAACCTTCTCGCGGATCAGCGGTTCAGGCGTCGAGCAGTCCACCACTTCTGCTTCGATAAGAAATGACGTGGCGGGGCCGGCGCAAGCCGCCTCAGAACGAGAAGGAGGTGCAAGAAAGGCCAGGGCCAGGGCGGCGACTAGCGATGCGGCGTCTCGGTGCATCTGCCACTCACGTCAACTAGTGACGGCTAACGGCTCATGAGTTGGGCGGCGCGCCACCAGCGGCGAACCGCGAAGCGGGCCACGGCTGCGGAGCGCGTCCGCTCGAGCGAAGGGTTAGAGCGCATAGACCACTCAATGCCACCAGGTCCAGTTCTCGTAAACTGCCTTGTGCCTACCCCACCACCACAGATAGGCCTTCCAGCAACCTTGTCCGCCGACATTCCTTCCCGAGAACTCATGATACGCAACGACAACGAACGGCAGCGGAGCGAAAGCTACTCGAAACCTGTTGTAATGAATAGACGGGCGCGTTGAGGCCTGCGCAGCGAATCTCAACTCTCCCTGCACTGCTAAATCCAACTCGCCGGAAGCCACTTGCGGGATCCCTACTGCCCAAGTCATCAGGTACAAGATCAGTACCAGGGCGAGGCCAACTCGCGCGATCGCCGTCCTGACCCTCATGCGCTCTAACGGATCTGAGTTGAGCGGCGGGCGAGCACCACGCTGGGCCGCGAAGCGGCCGAGGCCGTCGAGGCCCGTCCGCTCGAATGATGAGATGGACTCCTCCTTCGACTGGAAAGGCATCTGAAGTGCCAGAGTCGTCGGAGTCATTAGCGCATGCTCCCTGAAAGGAGGAGTCCGTGGGCAAGAGTACGACGATCGCGGTGGACCTGGCAAAGTCCGTCTTCGAGGTCGCGGTTTCGGACCGGCCGGGGCGTGTCGGCGAGCGGCAGCGACTGAATCGACCGGCCCTCCTGCCGTACTTCGCGCAGCGCGAGCCGGC
>JAIOJQ010000104.1 GCA_019911865.1 Thermoanaerobaculia bacterium | reverse complement strand
TCGAGCCGGTGCTGGCGCTCACGGAAGCGTGAGACTCCAGGTTCCGGTCCCGCCGCTCTCGAAGCCGTCGCGGAACAGGTCCTCGACGCTTCGCAGGCCGACCACCCAGCTCTCCGGGACGTCGAACCCGTCGGTCAGGTGGGTGCTGACCGCGGCGACCGGCCGCGAGGTGCCGGGGACGATCGCGACGTCGCGCACGCGGTGGTGCCGGCCGCTGTCGGGGCCGGTCACGCCGGCGGTGGGGACGGTCGGGTCGAGGGCGCCGTTGGCCGCGAGCAGGCGCGCCGCACGGACGCGGTCGACGGTGCCGAACGGCCCGCCGGTGCCGATCTCGGTGCCGATCGAGAGGATGTCGTCGGTCGCGGCGTCGTAGTGCAGCCGCGCGGCCCGGAAGCCGACCTGGCCGGGGCTGCCCGCATCCACCCAGGCGATTCCCTGGCTGCCCCAGGTCAGGCGCAGATTGGGGGTCGCCCCCACGGTCCGGAAGAAGGCCGTCGGCTTCGAGAGCAGACCGGACTCGACCCAGGCGGCGAGGACGAAATCGCCGTTGTTGGCGCGGACGATTCCCGCGGCCCGCAACGACGCTCCCGGGGCGGCCGGCAGCGTGAGCGGGAGGGTGAAGGATGGATCGCCGCAGCCGGGAGACGTCCCGGCGAAGCCGAACACCGACAGGACACCGTCGCGTTCGGTGAGAATGGCCTGGCAGGGGCCGCCCGCCCCGGAGTCGGCGATGCGCAGCCAGCGCTCGCTGACGGACGGCAGGCTCGAGCTCGAGCCGCCCACGAGACTGCCATCGCCGTCGGACAGATCGAGGATGGCCTGCAAGCCCCACTCGACGCCGTCCGTCGGGTGGGTGCGCCAGCCGACGATCTCGAGCAGCTGGCTCGTCGAGCCGTTGAGCGCGGCGTCGGAGGCGAAGGCCTCGAAAGTGGTTCCGCCGCCCCGCGTCAGGCGCAGTCCGTCGATGCCGAACTGCTCGTCGAGCGAGCCGTCCTCGTGGAGCCGGAAGACGAGGATCCAGCTGCCGTCGACCATCTCGGCGTTGCCGACCGCGACGACGCCGTTGCCAACGGAGGGCAGGAGCCGGACGATGCGCACGGTCGAGGCGCCCCAGACGGTGACGCTGGCCGAGCCGAGGAAGCCGAAGGAAGTGTCGACGGTGCCGTTGCCGAAGGTGCGGACGAGCTTCACGACGCCGGTGCCGTCCTGTGCGACCGTCACGATGCGGCCCTCGGTGTCGACCATCAGGGCGCCGGGGATCGGCGCCCAGACGTTCGACCAGAGGTTCATCCAGCCGCCGGCGGAGAAGCCGGTGTCGACCTCCCCCCAGGCGGCGAGGGTGGTGCGGGGCAGGGCGAGAACGCAGAGCGCGGCAACCAGAACGGTACGGAACACGGGGCCTCCTCGGGGCGGGGCGGCGGACCGACGAGGTCCGCTCCGGAGGGGTTCTCGACGTTTCCACCGCGGAACCGCCATCCTCTCCCGCCGCCGCCCGCGGCCCGGTCCGCCCGCGCCTGCTGCGCGCGGCCGCTCGAGCTCCTGGCCCGCGCGGAGCGCTCCGGCACGAGACGTTTCGAGCTCGAGCCGGTGCTGGCGCTCACGGAAGCGTGAGACTCCAGGTTCCGGTCCCGCCGCTCTCGAAGCCGTCGCGGAACAGGTCCTCGACGCTTCGCAGGCCGACCACCCAGCTCTCCGGGACGTCGAACCCGTCGGTCAGGTG
>JAIOJQ010000103.1 GCA_019911865.1 Thermoanaerobaculia bacterium | reverse complement strand
GGCTCGGGCCTGGTGGTGGCGCTGGACGGCGAACTCGCTGGGCGCTACCCGGACATGCCCCCGCGGCCGGCCGGCGCGCTGCCCGACGGCGTTCTCGCCGCCCGCCTGGTCGAGCTCGACGGCGTCGCGGTGGGGTGCGGGGTCATCGTCGCCGGTCCCGCGCCGGGGTCTGCCGAGATGCGCCGCGTCTACGTGCGGCCGGAGGCGCGGGGGAGGGGAGCGGCCCGGGCGCTGGTTGCCTCCCTCGAGGCGGCGGCGCGCCAGCTCGGTCTGCGGCGGATGCTCCTCGAGACCGGAGACCGGCAGGTCGAGGCCGAAGCGCTCTACCGCGCCTGCGGCTACGCGCCGGTGCCCGCCTTCGGTCCGTACGTCGGACGACCGTGGAGCCGCTGCTACGCCCGGGCGCTCTGAGCGACGCTAGTCGCGTTCCAGATAGGTGTAGCCGGCGAGACCCTGCTCGTAGACGCGCAGCAGCGTGCGCGATTCCTCGAACGTGATGCGGCCCGAGCGCAGCGATCGCTCGGTGGCGCGCCGTACCCGCGCCACGAGGTCGTCGCGGTCGTAGCTGACGTACTTGAGCACGTCGGTCACCGTGTCGCCGGTCAGCACGTGATCGATGTGGTAGCCGCCCCCCTCGGCGAGGGTGACGTGCAGCGTGTTGGTGTCGCCGAACAGATTGTGCAGGTCGCCGAGGATCTCCTGGTAAGCGCCGACCAGGAAGATGCCGAGGTAGTAGTCGTCCTCGCCGAAGGGGTGCAGCTCGAGCACCGGTTTGACGTCGCGGCGATCGATGAAACGGTCGATCTTGCCGTCCGAGTCGCAGGTGATGTCGGCCAGCACGGCGCGCCGGGTCGGCTCCTCGTGCAGCCGGTGGATCGGCACCACCGGGAAGAGCTGGTCGATCGCCCACGAGTCGGGCAGCGACTGGAAAACCGAGAAGTTGCAGAAATAGGTGTCCGAGAGCTGTCGCTCGAGCCCCTCGAGTTCCTCGGGCACCTCGTCGAGCTCGCGCACCAGGCGCAGGATCTTCTGGGTGAGGGCGAAGTAGATGTCCTCGGCGAGCACCCGCTGGGTGAGCGATAGGTGGGCGAGGTTGTAGAGCGAGAGGATTTCGTCGCGATAGCCGGCGGCGTCGTGGTGCGCCTCGAGAAGGTTCTTGCGCGACACCTCGCGCCAGGTGTCGAAAAGGTAGCGGATCGGCGCCGGCGTCCCCTCGGGCAGGCTCTCGGGCAGGGCGCCGACGCGGAATTCGCCGACGCCGAGCACGTCGACGACCAGCATCGCGTGGTGGGCGACCAGGGCGCGGCCGGACTCGGAGACGATCGTCGGGTGCGGCACGCCGTCGGCGTCGCACAGCTCCATGGTGCCGAAGACGATGTCGTTGGCGTACTCCTGCATCGTGTAGTTCATCGACGAGGAGAAGTTGGTCTGCGAGCCGTCGTAGTCGATGCCGAGACCGCCGCCGACGTCGAGCCAGCCGAGCGGCGCGCCGAGCTTGGAGAGCTCGCAATAGGTGCGCACCGCCTCGCGCAGCGCCTCCTTGACGTTGCGGATCGAGGAGATCTGGCTGCCGAGGTGGAAGTGGAGCAGCTCGAGGCAGTCGAGCAGCGAGTGGTCGCGCAGGTAGCGAACCGCCTCGGCGAGGCCGCGCGCGCCGAGGCCGAACTTCGAGCGGTCACCGCCCGAGGCCTCCCAGTGTCCGGCGCCGCGCGCCGACAAGCGGGCCCGCACGCCGATCGAGGGGCGAATTCCGGTGCGCTCCGAAACGGTGCGGATGAGCTCGAGCTCGGAGAATTTCTCGACCACCAGGATGACGTGCAGCCCCAGCTTGGAGGCGAACAGCGCCGTCTCGACGTACTCCTCGTCCTTGTAGCCGTTGCAGATGACGATCGCATCCTCGTCGTCGAGCATCGCCATGACCGCCAGCAGCTCGGGCTTCGAGCCGGCTTCGAGGCCGAAGTGGTAGGGCCGGCCGGCCTCGACCAGCTTCTCGACGACGTAGCGCTCCTGGTTGACCTTGATCGGAAAAACGCCGCGGTAGCTGGCCCGGTAGCCGTACTCGGAGATGGCGCGCTGGAAGGCCTCGTTGAGCTGGGTGACGCGCGCCTTGAGGACCTCGGAGAAGCGGATGAGCAGAGGCGGCGCGATGCCGCGCCGGCGCACTTCGTCGACCAGGTCCTTGAGGTTGATCGACGGCGTGCCGGGGCCGCCGGGCTGGACGATGAGATCGCCGCGCTCGCAGGCCGAGAAGTAGCCGTTTCCCCACTGCGCGATGTTGTAGAGGTCGAGCGAGTCGTCGACCGTCCACTTGCGCGGCATTCCGATGTTGGCCATCCCGAGCGATCTCCTCCGCTTCCCGGTCACGCCAGCCGCGACCGGGCGCGGGACTCTAGCACCCCGTCGCCGCGCAGGGCCGGGTCTTCAGGGGGTCGAGGCGTAGTCGAGAACGGTTCCCGCGCCGGGGCGGATTTCGACCGCGTGGGCGACGAATCGGCAGGTCGAGGCGAGCAGGCGCACGTCGTAGGGGCCGGGCCGGGAGAGGAGGCCGAAGGCGATGTCGCCGAGCGAGCGGATGCGGGTGGCGCGCGGCTCGAGGTCGAAGACCGCCGAGTCGCGGTGGACGCCGTCGTCGTCGCGCACCTCGGCGTAGACGCGGCAGGCCGTGGCGTCGAGGTTGGTCACCGAGACGAAGACCGTCTCGCCGTTGTCGAGGTCGAGGTTGGAGAGCTGCTTCTCGCCCGTCGACCAGCCCGAGGACGGGCGATCGAGGACGGTGTCGGAGACTCCCGGCGGCGCGGCGATGCGCAGCTGCGCCGAGGCCGAAAGCCCGGCGGTCGAAGCGCCGGCCGGCAGGTAGTAGTCGACCTCGAGGGCGCCGCGCCGGCGATCGATCGCGAAGAGCGTGTCGACCGCGTCGGCGAAGACCAGCGTCGAGCCGTTGGCGACGTAGACGCGCGCCTCGGGGGCGCTGCCCGATCCGAAGGTCGCGTCGTCGCGCACCTCGGGGAGCAGGCGGAGGATCGCGAGCGCCCCCTGGGTGCCGGAGTTGGCGAGCGAGAGCTGGGTCGTCAGGTCGGTCGCCAGGCTGCCGTCGCCGCGCTCGAACAGCGGCACGAGCGAGAGGCGCCGGGCGTAGTTCGGGGCGGTGCCGGTCACCGAGACGGTGATCGCGACGGTGCGGCTGCCGCCGACACCGGTGGCGGTCAGCGTCACCGTGTAGGTGCCGGGCGCCAGGAAGCGGTACTGGACCGTGCCGGCCTGCGCCGCGCTCGTGCCCCAGGCGCGGCCGCCGTCGCCGAAGTCCCACTCGAGCCAGCTCACCGGGTCGGGCAGCGAGGCCGAGAAGGTCACCGTCGCGCCGGTGGCGACCGGCGAAGGGTTGGCGAGCGAGACGCGCGGCGGCTGCAGCGCCTTGACCACCGGCGTGATGACGTTGGCCAGCTGGTCGTGCCCGGAGCGGTTCGGGTGGCCGACCGGATCGGACGCCATCCACTGCTGGTAGTAGTTGGGAAACAGGTTCGTCAGGCCGCGGAAGTGATTGTAGGCCTCGACCAGCGGCCAGCCGCGGTTGGCGGCCAGGCTGCGGATCCGCGCGTTGAGCTCTTCGACGTGAATGTTGTTCGGGTCGACGGGAGCATTGGGCCAGCGGGGAATCAGAGTCGAGATCACCACTTGAGCACCGCGATTGGCAGCCAGATTGCCCATCGAGCGCAGGTTGCTCTCGATCGTCTCCAGGCTGTACTGCGGCCACTTGGTGATGTCGTTGGTTCCTTCGAGCAGGACGAAGTACTTGATGTCGGCGTTGGCCGGCAGGACCTGGGTCTGGAGCCGGCTCAAGCCCTGAACCGTCTTCTCGCCCCCCTTGCCGTAATTGCGCACCAGGACGTCGTAGTTCTGCGAGTTGAGGCGGCTGCTCAGCCGGCCGGGGTAGCCGCACTGGTCGGGGGGCTTGCCGAGATCCTCGATGCACTCGCTCGAGCCGGTCGGATTGAGGCCGTCGAACCAGCCTTCGGTGATGCTGTCGCCGAAGGCGACGATCTTGATCGCTCCCTTCGCCGGCGAGACCAGGGCGGCAAGGAGCAGGGCGGCGGCGAACGGGCGGAGCTGGCGGCGGGCGTTCATGGTCGGTCCGGGAGCGCGGCAAGTTTACCGGAAGCGGGCGCCGCTGTCCCCGCCACGCCGCCGGGCCGGGTAGACTCGCCCGGTGAGCCACTCCCGACCGCTGCTGTCCGAGGCCGAGCAGGAGGCGGTGCGCGCCGCGGTGGCGCGCGCCGAGGCGACGACCGGCGCCGAGATCGTGCCGGTGGTGGTGCCCGCCTCGGAGGGGCACGAGTTGGCGACCTGGAAGGGGGCGGCGCTCGGCGCCGTCGCCGGGGCGCTCGCCGCCGGTCTCGAGGCGCCGGTGCTGCCGCGCTGGGGGCCGGCCCTCGAGCTGCTGATCCTCGTGCCGATCGGCATGCTGCTCGGCGCGCTGGCGGCGCGCTGGGCGCCGCTGCGTCGTCTGCTGGTCGGCAAGGCGGGTCTCGAGACGACGGTCGAGGGGGCGGCCTGGGAGGCCTTCGTGCGGCACGAGGTGTTCGCCACGCGCGAGCGCACCGGCCTGCTGCTCTACGTCTCGATGCTCGAGCACGAGGTCGCGATCCTGGCCGATTCGGGAATCCATCCGACCATTCCGCAACGCGAGTGGGACGGTCTGGCCCGCGGCATCGCCGCCGAGATGAAGGACCATCCGCCGGCGGCCGCCCTGCTGGCGGCGATCGCGCGCGTCGCCGAGGTGCTCGCGGCGCGCGGTCCGGCGCGCCGTGCCGACGACGTCAACGAGCTGCCGGACCTGCCCGCCGGCGTCTGAGGCGACCCCTCCGGAGCGGCGCGATGGTATGGTTCCGCTCCAGTCCGACGCTACCGGGAAGCCACGCTACCCAGCAGGTCAACAGCGGCCCGCCGCGCCCCGTCGAGGGGCCCGGGCCACGGAGAACCGAGTCATGAGTGAACCGTACGTCCAGCCGCCGCAGAAGAAGGGGATGTCGACCGGAATCAAGGTCCTGCTCGGATGCCTGTTGGCAGCCGTCCTGCTCGGGCTCGGCACCTGCGCCGCCTGCTGGTACGGCGCCAAGAAGGTCGGCGACAAGTTCCAGCAGATGGCCGACGACCCGGACGCCGCGGCCTACACCGCGACCCTCTGGGCGCTGAAGGCCAATCCCGAGGTCGAAGTCGTGGCCTCCGACGAGGACGCCAGGACGATCACCTTCCGCGACAAGAACTCCGGCAAGGAGACGACGCTCAACATCGAGGACATCCGCTCGGGTCGCTTCAGCGTCGAGCAGGATGGCCAGACCGCGAGCATCGACTTCGAGGGGGACGAGGCGGGCGGCGCGATGAAGGTCACCACCGGCGAGGGGACGATGGTCTTCGGCGCCGGCGACGAGGGGTCGCGGCCGGACTGGATCCCGACCTATCCCGGGGCGCAGGTGGCCGGCATCAACTCCTTCTCGGCCGGCAACGAAGCGAGCGGCACCTTCACGGTCAGCAGCGCCGACGACGTGGCGGCGGTGAGCGACTTCTACCAGCAGCAGCTCGAGGCCGCCGGCTTCGAGGTGCGCAAGGCGACGATGAACATCGACGGCGCCGAGACGGCGAATCTCTCGGCCACCGCGGGGGCCCGCACGGTCAACGTCACCGTCTCGCGGCAGGACGGCGCGACCCAGGCGCTGATCGCCTACAGCGAAAAGCAGTAGTCTCGGCCCGTCGCGTTCCCGGCCCGGGGCCCTCGCGGCCCCGGGCTTTTCTTTCGGTCCCGGACCGGTTTTCGGGAGGATTCCCCGCCGATGCTCCGCCGCCAGCGTGAAGGCTCGATCGTCTGCCCGCACTGCGGGCGGCTCGTCGGAGTGCGCGACGAGGTCTGCCTCGGTTGCGGCACGCGCAACCCGAGCCTGTGGGGGTTCGCCGCTTCGCTGCGCCGCCTCGGCGACGACCTCGGCTTCGTCAAGCTGTTGATGGTCGGCTGCGGCGCGCTCTACCTGGCGTCGCTGCTGATGTCGCCGGGCGCCCTGTCGCCGCGCGGCGGCCTGCTGTCGATCCTGTCGCCCGACCGCGCGTCGCTCTTCGTGCTCGGTTCCTCGGGCGCCATCCCGGTGTTCGGCTACGGCCGCTGGTGGACGGTGCTCTCGGCGGCCTGGCTGCACGGCAGCCTGCTGCACATCTTCTTCAACCTGATGTGGGTGCGCAACCTCGCGCCGGCAGTGGCGCGGCTCTACGGCGCCGGGCGGATGATCCTCATCTGGACCGCCGGCTCGGTGGTCGGTTTCCTCGCCAGCTCGGCGGCCGGCTTCTTTCTCGCCGGCCTGCCGCGGCCGCTGGTCGGCGCCGGCTTCACCGTCGGCGCGTCGGCGTCGATCTTCGGCCTGCTGGGAGCGCTGATCGAGTACGGCCACCGCACGGGGCAGAGCGAGATGCGGCGGGTCGTCTGGGGGTGGGTGGTGGCGGGCGGCATCTTCGGCCTCGTGGTGCCGGGGATCGACAACTGGGCGCACGCCGGGGGGTTCGCCGGCGGTTTTCTGGCGGCCCGCCTGCTCGAGCCGCTGCGCGGCGAGCGCCCCGGCCACGTCGCCGCGGCGCTGGTCTGCCTGGCGGCCTCGGCCGGCGCCATCGTTCTTTCGGTGGTCACCGGCCTGGCGATCCTGAAGGGCGGCTGAGTTGGCGCGGCGGGAGCGCAGCCGGCGCGAGAAGCTCGACGTCGCGGCGCGCGAGGCGCGGTCGCTGGTCTGGGAGCATCGCCACCGCCTGGCCGGCGCCTTCGTCCTGCTGGTCATCGGACGGCTCTGCGGCCTGGCGCTGCCGGCCTCCTCCAAACTGCTGATCGACGACGTGGTCGGGCGTGGCAACGCCGCCCTGCTGCTGCCGCTCGCCCTCGGCGCCGGCCTGGCGACGGTGATCCAGGCGGCCACCTCCTTCTCGCTGTCGCAACTGCTCGGCGTCGCGGCGCAGCGCGAGATCTCCAACATCCGCCGGCGGCTGCACGCCCACGTCATCCATCTGCCGACCCGCTGGTTCGACGCCACCCGCACCGGCGAGCTGATCTCGCGCGTGATGAACGACGCGGAGGGGATCCGCAACCTCGTCGGCACCGGTCTGGTGCAGCTCGCCGGCGGTCTGCTGACGGCGGTGCTGGCGCTCGGCGTCCTGTTCTGGCTCAACTGGCAGCTGACGCTGGCCAATCTGGTCGTCCTCACCGTCTTCGCCGCGACGCTCGCCCGCGCCTTCCGCCGGCTGCGGCCGATCTTCCGCGAGCGGTCGAAGATCGCCGCCGAGGTCAACGGCCGGCTCGGCGAGTCGCTCGGCGGCGTGCGGGTGGTCAAGGCCTACACCGCCGAGCCGGTGGAGGAGCGGGCCTTCAGCGACGGCGTGGAGCGGCTGTTCGACAACGTCCGGCGCACGATGACCGGAGTCTCGGCGGTGACCGCCGGCTCGACGGCGCTGCTCGGCGTGATGGGGACCGTGCTGCTGATTTTCGGCGGCCGCGCCGTGCTCGCCGGCTCGATGACCCTCGGCGAACTGGTGATGTACGTCTTCTTCTCCGGCATGCTGGCCGCGCCGGCGCGCGAGATCGCCTCGGTCGGCACCCAGCTCACCGAGGCCCTGGCGGGGCTCGACCGCATCCGCGAGGTGCTCGGCGAGCGGCGCGAAGACGCCGACGACGCCGACCTCGAGCCGGTCGCCGCGGTGCGCGGCGAGGTCGAGTTCGAGCACGTCACCTTCGCTTACGAGCCGGGCCGGCCGGTCCTGCGCGACGTCTCGTTCGCCGCCGCGGCCGGCTCGACGACCGCGCTGGTCGGCTCCTCGGGCTCGGGCAAGAGCACCCTGATCGGCCTCATCCTCGCCTTCCACAAGCCGGCCACGGGGAGCATCCGGATCGACGGGCGCGACCTGACGCGGCTGCGCCTGCGCGACTACCGGAGCCAGCTCGGCGCCGTCTTCCAGGACAATTTCCTGTTCGACGGCACCATCCTCGAGAACATCGCCTACTCGCGGCCCGACGCGGCCCGCGAGGCGGTGCTGGCGGCCGCCGCGGTGGCGCACTGCGACGAATTCGTCGCCGGGTTTCCGGACGGTTACGACACGATCGTCGGCGAGCGCGGGGTGAAGCTCTCGGGTGGCCAGCGGCAGCGGGTGGCGATCGCGCGCGCCGTGCTCGCCGACCCCTCGATTCTCATCCTCGACGAGGCCACTTCGAGCCTCGACAGCGAGAGCGAGGCGCTGATCCAGGACGGCCTGGCGCGGCTGCGGCGCGGGCGCACGACCTTCGTCATCGCGCATCGCCTGTCGACCATCCGCGCGGCGGACCAGATCCTCGTCCTCGAAGGGGGCGAGATCGTCGAGCGCGGGACGCATGGCGAACTGTTCGCCCGCGGCGGGCGTTACCGCGAGTTGCACGACCGCCAGTACCGCTTCGAGAGCGATCGTTTCGTCAATCCGGGCGAGGACTTCACGCCGGAAGTGGCGGGCGCGGCGGACGACTCCGCGACCCCGCGTCTGACGCCCCCCGAGAGTCTCTGAGGGACGGGGCTAAGATCGGCGCATGCGCGCTCTCCGATCGGCCCTCCTCGTCCTGCTCGCCTGCTGCGCCGCGCCGCTCGTCGCCCAGCCCTGGGCGGGGCCGGCCGGCCTCGAAATCCGCGTCGATGGCCCCGACGGCAAACCGGTGGCCGGGGCACGCGTCTCGTTCGCGTTTCTCGACCGGCTGGATGCCGGGCGCCCGGCCGGCGTGGCAACCGACGCGCGCGGCCGGGCCGCCGTCGGTGGTCTCGCCGCCGGACGCTGGGAGGTGACGGTCGAGCGCGAGGGGTTCATGACCTTTCGCGGCGAGGTTTTCGTCGGCGCGGCCGGCCGGCCGCGCCTGATCAGCGGACTGCAGGAGAACGTCCCGGGCGCCACGGCGACGGCGCGCGGCGCGTTGCGCGCCCGCTCGAAGCGGATGCGCAGCGTCGCCGTGGCGCCCGGGACGTTCTCCTGCAGTCCGCTGATCAGGCGCGGCCGGCCGGCCGCGCCGACGAAAACCTCGCCGCGAAAGGTCATGAACCCCTCGCGCTCGACCGTCACCTCCCAGCGTCCGGCGGCG
>JAIOJQ010000102.1 GCA_019911865.1 Thermoanaerobaculia bacterium | reverse complement strand
CCTCCCTGGCCGCGGCCCGCGACCACCTGGCGCGGCGTCTGGCCGGGCGCCGGATCTCCGCCGCGGAGCGGGCCCGACGGCTCGTCGATCCCCTCCACCTGGCGGCAGCACTGGTCGGCTGCGGCGGCGCCGACGGCGCCGTGATGGGAGCCGTGGCGAGCACAGCCGACACCGTCCGCGCCGCGCTGGCGGGGGTCGGGCCGGCTGCCGGACTGTCGCTGGTCTCCTCCTGCTTTCTCATGCTGCTCGCCGACGGCCGCGCCCTCGTCTACACCGACGCGGGCGTAGTCCCCGAGCCAACGCCCGCCGAGCTGGCGGAGATCGCCTGGGCCGGCGCCACCTCCTGCCGGACGCTGCTCGGCGAGGAGCCGCGGGTAGCCCTGCTCTCCTTTTCCACCAAGGGGAGCGCCGAACATCCGCGGGTCGACCGGGTCCGCCAGGCGGTCGCCGAGCTGGCCCGCCGCGCGCCGCCGTTCGCCTTCGACGGCGAGCTGCAGGCCGACGCCGCCCTGGTCCCGGAGGTGGCCGGCCGCAAGGCCCCCGCCAGCCCGGTGGCGGGGCGGGCCAACGTGCTTGTCTTTCCCGACCTCGACGCAGGTAACATCGCGTACAAGTTGACCGAGCGGCTGGCCGGGGCGCGGGCGATCGGGCCCCTGCTGCAGGGTCTTGCCCGGCCGGTCCATGACCTGTCGCGAGGCTGTTCGGCCGCGGATGTCGCCGATGTCGTCACGGTGGCTTCGGCGCAGTGCGCGCAGCCGGAGAGGGAGGGCGCCACACCATGAAGGTCCTGGTCATCGGCAACGGAGGCCGCGAGCACGCGCTGTGCTGGAAGTTGCGCCAGAGCCCGCTGCTCACCGAGCTCTACTGCGCGCCGGGCAACCCGGGCATCGCCGGGGTGGCCGACTGCGTGCCGCACGGCGTCGAGGAGGTCCACGAGCTCGCCGGCTTCGCCAAGGAGATCGGCATCGATCTGACGGTCGTCGGTCCAGAGCTGCCGCTTACCCTCGGGCTGGTCGACGAGTTCGAGGCCCGCGGCCTGCGGGTCTTCGGGCCGCGCAAGGCGGCCGCCGAGCTCGAGGGGAGCAAGGTCTTCGCCAAGGAGTTCATGGCCCGCTACGGCATTCCGACCGCCGACTTCGAGGTCACCCGTACGCGCGCCGAGGCGGCGAAGGCGGCGGCGCGCTTCGGTCTGCCGGTGGTGCTCAAGGCCGACGGACTCGCCGCCGGCAAAGGGGTGGTGGTGGCCACCTGCGCCGAGGACGTCGAGGTGGCGCTCGAGCTCTTCTTCGACGAGCGCCGGTTCGGCGTGGCGAGCGACCGGGTGGTGATCGAGCAGTTTCTCCCCGGCGAGGAGGTCTCCTTCATCGCCCTGGCCGATGGCGAGCGGCTCCTCCCCTTCGCGACCGCGCGGGATTACAAGCGGTTGCTCGACGACGACCGCGGTCCCAATACCGGCGGCATGGGAGCCCATTCCCCTTCGGGTCTGCTGCCGTCGGCGCAGGCCGCCGAGGTGCTCGAGCGGATCCTCAAGCCGACCCTGGCGGGTCTGGCCGCCGAGAATCGCCGCTTCCGCGGCGTCCTCTACGCCGGACTCATGCTGACCGCCGAGGGGCCGAAGGTCCTGGAATTCAACGTCCGCTTCGGCGACCCCGAGGCGCAAGCGCTGCTGCTGCGCCTCGAAGACGACCTGCTGCCGCTGCTCGCCGCCGGCGCCAGCGGCAGCTTCCCGGTCAGCCGCCTCCACTTCCGCAAGGAGGCCTCGGCGGTCGTGGTGCTGGCGAGTTCCGGCTATCCCGAGCGCCCGGTGCGGGGCGAGGCCATCGAGGGGCTCGAGCGCGCTGCCGCGGTTCCCGGGGCGCACGTCTTTCATGCCGGCACGGCGCGCCGGGACGGCGAGATCGTCGCCATCGGCGGCCGGGTGATCAACGTCGGAGCGACCGGACCGGACCTCGCGTCGGCGCTGCGCACCGCCTACACGGCCGCCGCTCACATCAGCTGGCCGGCCAAGATCCTGCGTCACGACATCGGGCGGGACTTCGTCGAGCGCGCCGCAGCGACCCAGGAGACCGGCAGTTTCAATCTCCGGGAGCTGCGCTCGCACCTCGGGAACGAGCCACGCGACAGCTGAGCGCTGCGGACTGTTCGGACTTCATTGACCGCCGCCGCCGGCGCGAAGGAGACTCGCGATCCCATGGTGAACGAAGCACTCGAGCTGCTCGACGGGCTGGCCGCCGCGATCGAGCACGCCAGGGGCCGGCGCGGCCCCGGCCACGCCGACTCCCTGCAGGCCCTCGAGGCGATCGCGACCGCCGTCGCGACGACGCGTGGCTATGTCGAGCGCTCGTCGCGCATGCACGACGGCTCGCTCGAGATGGCGCGCTGGTCGACGGTCGCCGAGCGCTGGCTCGCCGCTTCCCGACTGGTGCTCGGCCTCTCCCTGAAGGGCGAGGAGAAGAAGCTCGCCAAGGCCGAGGGCTGGCTCGCGACGCGTCCGTGGAAGCGGCTCGAGAAGGAAGACGGGGGCTGGCGGCTGCAGACGGTTCTCGACCACTGCACGACGCTGCGCGCCGGCTTTCCGGCCGCCTGATCCTCCGGTCGCGCCGGGCGCGTTTCGGTTGACCCCCGACGGGGGCCCGGCCATAATGGCAGCGACTTCGGCGGGCAGGGCAGGCGCGGCGGGGAGGGTTCGGGCAGGCGCCCGGCGTCCAGGCCTCGTGTCGGTTGGTACCGATCCTGCACCGCCGGGGCGGCGAGAAGCCCATGGGTTGCGGAGGCTGTTCCTTCAAGGGGATGTCGACGGCGGTCGAGACCGCGTTCGTCGGGGTGCGTTTCGGCGACGAGACGAACCTGACGCTCTGCTCGACGGACGGGACGATCTTCGCCTGCGGCGACCGGGTGATCGTCGAAGTCGAGGGCGAGCCCGCATTCGGCCACGTCGAGAAGTCGCCGATGCCGGTGTTCAAGCCGTGCCAGAAGTCGGGGGCCCGCCGCATCCTGCGCGCCGCCAACGACGACGACAGCGCCGCCTTCGACCGCAAGATCCAGCGTGAACAGGCCGCCAAGCTGTTCGTCCAGGAGCGCGTGCGGTCCCTCAAGCTCGAAATGAAGGTCTCGCGCGTCGAGTTCCCGCTGTCGGGCCGCAAGGCCAACGTCTTCTTCACCGCCGAACATCGCATCGACTTCCGCCAGCTGGTGCGCGAGATCGCCCAGCGGTTCGGCGTCCGTGTCCAGATGACACAGCTCGGAGCGCGCGACGAGGCGCGTCTGCTGGGCGGCATCGGCGTCTGTGGCAAGACCCTCTGCTGCTCGACCTGGCTCGAGGATTTCCGGCCGATCTCCATCCAGATGGCCAAGCGCCAGAACCTCTCGCTCAACCCGTCGAAGATCTCCGGCCAGTGCGGGCGCCTGCTCTGCTGCCTGGCTTACGAGGACGACCAGTACCCGTCCGGGCGCAAGAGCGCCCCGGCGGCGGCGCCGGCTCCGGAGGCCTCATGAGCAATCGCAAGTTGATCCGCCCCGACCTCGGAGACCAGCGCAAGAGCAGTGACGCCCCGCGCGCCGTGCGACGCAAGTCCTCGCCGCCCGAGCAGACCAACGCCGAGGAGTTCTACTACCTCAAGCAGATGCAGGCGCGCACCCCGATGGTGCTGCGCCTGGTCAATGGCGAGGAGCTGCGGGGCTGGGTCGAGTGGTACGACAAGGCGGCGATCAAGTTCCACCGCCACGACGCGCCCAACCTGCTGATTCCCAAGTCCAGCATCCTCTACCTGTTCAAGGAGGAGGAGCTGCGCCGCCCGGTGCGCCGCAAGACGGCGGCGGGAGTACCCGGCCAGGCCGGTCCACGGCCGGTCGACGCCGACGAGGAAGAGGGCGACGCCGGGGAGTCCGGCGACGCCGAGAGCGCCGACTGAGGCGGCGCGTGCCGCCGTCGGCGCCCCGCATCCTCGCCGTCACCCTGGGAGATCCGGCCGGCATCGGTCCGGAGATCGTCCTGCGCGCGCTCGCCGCCGGGCCGCCGGCCGGCAGTGCGGCGACGCTGCTGATCGGCGAGCGCGCGGCGCTCGAAGCCGCTCGTTCGCTCGTCCCCGCCTTTCCCTGGGAGCGGCTGCACGAAGTGGCCGCGCCCGACCGCGCCCGGCTCCTCGCTCCGGGGGGGCTGGCGCTGCTCGACCCGGTCGGCGATCGCCGGGCGATCCGCTTCGGAGAGTCGGGAGCGGCCGACGCGCGGGCCGCGGTGTCGGCGCTCGATGCCGCGATCGACCTCGCCCGTCGCGGCGTGGTCGATGCCCTGGTCACCGCGCCGGTGGCGAAGGGTTCGATCGCCCGCCATGCCGTGCCGGGCTTCGTCGGTCACACCGACTACCTCGCCGCGGCTTGCGGGCTCGAGCGGTACGGCCGCGACTATCTGATGGCCTTCCTGGCACCGGAACTCCAGGTGGCGCTGCTCTCGGTCCATCTGCCGCTCGTCCGGGCGATCGAGCGGGTGACCCTCGATGCCGTGGTCGAGGCGCTCGCCTGCCTCGACCGCCACGCCGGCGGCCGGATCGCCCTGGCCGGGCTCAACCCGCACGCCGGCGAAGGGGGGCTGCTCGGCGACGAGGAGACTCGTACACTCGCGCCGGCGGTGGCGGCGGCGCGAGGGCGCGGCATCGACGTCCACGGCCCGGAGAGCGCCGACTCGCTCTTCGCGCGCGCCCGGCGCGGCGAGTTCGACTGGGTGCTGGCTCTCTACCACGATCAGGGGCTGATTCCGGTCAAGACGGCGAGCTTCGGCAGCGCCACCAACTGGACGCTCGGCCTGCCGTTCCTGCGCACTTCGGTCGACCACGGCACGGCGTTTCCCCTCGCCGGCACCGGCCGCGCCGACGCGGCCCCGATGGAAGCGGTGCTGGCGACCACGGTCGAACTGCTCGCCGGCCGCCTGCCGCGCCGTGCGGCGGGCGCCGCCTGAGTCAGCCGCGGCCGGTCGAGCCGAAGCCGCCATCGCCGCGTTCGCTCGCGGCGAGGTCGGCGACCTCGGCGAAGCTCACGCGGCCGACCGGGGCGAAGACCAGTTGCGCGATCCGATCGCCGCGCCGCAGGCGCACCGGGCGGTCGCCGAAGTTGGCGAGCAGCACGCCGACTTCGCCGCGATAGTCGCTGTCGATCGTACCGGGGGCGTTGGGCAGGCCGAGGCCGTGACGCAGCGCCAGGCCACTGCGCGCCCGCACCTGTCCCTCCCAGCCGGGCGGGATGGCGAGGCGAACGCCGGTGGGCACGACGCGGCGGGCGCCGGGAGCGATCCAGAGGTCCGCCGGGATGGCGGCGCGCAGGTCGACGCCGGCGCTGCCCGCGGTCGCATAGTCGGGCAGCGGCAGATCGGCGGCGTGCGGCAGGCGCTCGAGGGCGACACGGAGCCCGGTCACTCCTTGCCCTCCGGATTCGGCATCGGGCCGGGGGGTCGGTCGGTGGGTCGCCCGCCTCCCGGCGGCCGGCCGTCGGAGGGCGCCGCTCCGGGCGGTGGATAGCGGAACGGTCGGCCGAGCGTCAGGGCGTTGGCGCGCGGCGGGAAGCCGGTCGGCCCGGGCTTGGCCACCGCATTCTGCAGCAGCTCGACGGTGAACTCCCAGTCGCCGTAGTCGTCGGTGTCGAAGAGGGTGTGGAAGGCGCCGCCCGAAGCGCGCGACTTGACGCCGTGGATCGGCCCGACCACCGGCCGGCCACCCCCCTCGGGGGGCTGCGCCGGCGGCAGGGCATCGGGCTGGCCGTCGCCGTCGAGGTCGACCGGCACGAGCGGTTGGCCGGTGCGGCTGTCGAGAGCGAGAAGCCCGCGGCCTGGCATCTCGACGATCACTGCCCAGCCCTCGTCGCCGGTCATCGGGTCGTCCCACAGCCGGCGGATCGAACGCGGCTCGACCTCGTCGAGCTCCTCGAGGCGATTGGGCAGCCGGCCGAACCGTTTCTGGAAGACGCGCAGCGCCTCGGCGTACTGGAAGCCCCGCGAGATCAGCTCCTCCTCGCGGTCGCGCTGGATGCGGGCGCTCCACAACGGTGCGACCGCGGCCAGCCCGATGCCGAGCACGGTGACGATCATCATCAGCGCGGCGAGGGTGTAGCCGCGCTGGCGCGCCTCACCAGTCGGCATACGCGGTGCCGTCGAGCGCCATGAGCTCCGAGCTGGAGTGCACGTCGACGACTCCCGGGCCGGTCACCTCGCCGTCCTCCGGCGGCGGGCCGGGCTCCTCGTCGGACTCCTCCTCGAGCACCAGAACCCAGGCCTCGGAGCTGCCGGTGAACGGGTCGACCGGGACGACGCGCAGGTACTTCTCGTCGACCAGCTCTTCGAGCGACTCGGGATAGCGCCCCTGGTCGCCGTAGAACATGTCGATCGTCTCGCGCAGAGTGTGGAGGTTGGTCTTGAGAACGGCCTCCTTGGCCCGCCGCGGCATGTCCTTGAGCGCAGGCATGACCATCGTCGCCAGGATGCCGATCATCGCCACGACGATGATCAGCTCGAGCAGCGTGAACCCCTTCGAACGTGATCTCACCATTCCGAGTATGGCACTCCGTCCAGGCCGACCCCCTCGGCGAGCGAGTAGACGTCGAACACGTTCTCGCCGCTCCAGGAGGTCGAATCCGGCTCGTCTTCGTAACCGCGCAGGCCCCACTCCCGCTCGCCGGTCATCGGATCGAGCGGAACGCGGCGCAGGAACTTCATCTGCTTGTCGATCTGGCCGACGATCTCGACCCCCTCGACGAGGATTTCGAGGTCCGCCGGGTAGCCGTCGGTGCCGAAGTCCGGGAGGATCAGACCGGCGTCCGAGTAGCGCTTGAACTCGTCGATCGCGGCGCGCATCTCGCGCAGCGCCGAACGCAGCTGCATCTCCTTCAGCCGCAGGTTGGTATAGCGGGCGGAGGGCAGGGCGACGGCGGCCAGCGCGACCAGGACGGCGCAGACGATGACCAGCTCGACCAGGGTGTAGCCGCGCTGCCGGCCTGCCACGGCGGCCGGTCTCACTCGTCCGCGTCGACCCGCGCCGGCCGGACTTCGACGGCGGCGCCCGTGGCTTCGACTCCGGCTACCGGCGCCGCGGCGCCGTCGAGCACCCCCGATGCCGAGAGCTCGAGCGTCGCCTCGCCGTCGGCGAAAGCGCGGAAGGTGATCAGGGCCAGGCGACCGCGGCCGGCGATTCCCGGATCCCCTGCGAAGCGGCTGGCTCCGACCACCAGCTCGCCGGGCGCCAGGCCGTCGGAGATCGCCTCGGCGGCCTCCTCGCCGCCGAGAAAGTCGCCCGCCTCGACCGCCTCGACGACCAGCAGGCCGGGATCGAAGCGCAGCGTCGAGGGCAGGCGCGAGATCGGTACCCGGGCGTCGACCTCGACGGCCACCTGGAAGCGGTCGCCGGCGCGCACGCTGACCACCGACGGCTCGAGGTGGAGCGCCACGCTCGGTGCGGCCGAGTAACTGGCGGCGGTCGGGATGAGGGCGAGGGGATCCCCGTCCGTGGCGCGCCGCAGCGACGAGTCGAGACCGTCGACCTCCGGCGGCTCGGGCTTGAAGTCCTCCGCCGGCGCCTCGGGAGGCGCGAAGATGTTGCGCGGCCCGGAAGCGGGCGACAGCAGAGAATCGTCGCCCGGCGTCACGATCGGCTGCTGGCGAAGGCCGGCGGGGAGCTGGTCGACCTGCTCGCGGATGCGCTGCTCGAGCAGCTCCTGGGTCTCCGCGGAGCCGTCGAACGGCCCCTCGGCCTCGGACTCGACGCGCGGGCTGCCGCCCCGGAAGCTCAAGTTGGCCTCGGTGCCCACCCAGATCGGCGCCAGGTCGGCGGCGGTGACGTCGGGGGTGCGGATGATGTGCGGCGTGAGGGTCAGCATCACGTCGGTGCGCCGGACGTCGACCGTCGTCTTGCCGAACAGGCGGCCGAGGACGGGGATGTCGGACAGCCCGGGCAGGCCGGACTCGGCATTGGTCTCGTCGGTGCGGATCAGGCCGGCGAGGAAGTTGGTCTCGCCGTCCTTCAAGCGGATCGTCGACTCGATCGTGCGCGTGCCGATGATCGGCTGGCGCTGGCCGCCGCCGGCATCCTGGAAGCCGGTGATCTGCGAGACCTCGATCTTCAGCTTGAGCGTGACCTCCTTGTTGTGGTGGACACGCGGCTCGAGGTCGATGCGGATGCCGACGTCCTGGTACTGGAAGGAGGTGATCGGGATGATGTTGCCGCCCGAGGTCTGCTGGGTGTTGAACGTGGTCACCGGGATCGGCACCCGGTCGCCGATGTGCAGGTTCCCCTTTTCGCCCTCGGTGATGCGCACCTGGGGCTTGGCGAGCAACTGGGCGTCGGTGTTGGTCTTGACGAAGTCGTAGATGATGCTCGGAATGGTCAGCGACCAGCTGTTCTGCGTCAGGTGGCGCAGGTCGGCGAGGCGGACCGGAGCGTCCTCGCCGAGGTCGAGCGTCTGGGCGATCTGGTTCGACGACAGGGAGATGCCGATGTCGCGCAGCTTGGTGGTGTTGACCTGGATGAGCTCGACGTCGACCACCACTTCGGACTTCGACTTGTCGATCCCCTCGATCAGGCGCTGGGCGATGCGCACCTTGTCGATCGTGTCGCGGATGGTCACCGCGTTGAGCTGCTCGTTGGGCGCCACGTTGCGCGAGCCGATCAGACTGCGCAGCAGCTGGACGACGTCCTTGACCTCGGCGTTGGAGAGGAAGAAGGTCTGGATGACCAGGTCCTCGTAGGTCTTGCGGTTCTGCGGGTTGTCCTGGGCGACCAGGATGGTGTGCTCGTCGATCACCTTGTAGAAGTGGCCGGCCGAGCGCATCAGCGTCTCGAGCGCGGTCTGCGCGGTGACGTCGCGCAGCTCGATGGCGAGGTCCTGGTCGCGCAACTGCGGGTCGAACAGGATGTTGATGCCGAAGGCCTTGCCGAGGGCCTGGTAGATGGCGAACAGCGACTGCGGCTGCGGAAAGGCGAGCGAGATCGGCCGGCGCGAGCGCGGGTTGAGCATCGGCGGCTGCGCCGGCGTCTCGCGCGCCGTGCGCTTGAGCTCGTCGAGCGTCGGCGTCGGGACGCCGGTCCCGGCCAGCCTCGACTCGACCGCGACGCGCGACTTGTCGAGCTCGACCTGGGCATACTGGTTGGTCGGATCGAGCTGCACCGCCTGCTGGAACTCCAGCATGGCGCGCTCGGGCACGCCCGCCTCGACGAACCGGCGGCCCGCCGCGAAGTGGGCCTGCGAGGCGCGCAGCTTGGCGCGCAGCAGGGCCGAGCGCCAGCGCACGTTGCCGGGCTGGCGATCGGTGAGGTCGAGATAGTGGACGACCGCCGCGTCCCAGTCCTCGCGCGACTCGGCCAGCGTGGCCGACCGCTGCGTCCGGTAGCTGGCGCAGCCGGCCGCCACGACGGCGAGCGCCGCCAGCGCGAGGATCCGGTTCGTTTTCGATCGTGGCGTCATTTTCGGGGACTCCTGTCTCGGCGTCAGCGCGTGATCCCGAGGCGTCGGGCCGGAACGTCGGGGAAGTCGACGAACTTCAGATCGACTGATTCGTAGCCGATTCTGTCGACGATGAACTTGCCTTCGAGTATCGCGCCCTGGCGGGCGTTGAGGACGCTGCCTTCCGCGCCGCCGGCGAAGACGGCAATGCGCGCCGAGCGCGGGCCGAAGCTGCCGAGGTAGCGCAGCGTCACCTCGGGCGGGCGGGGGATGGCCGCCAGGCGGGCGCGCTCCTCGGCCTCGCGCCGCCGTCGCTCGAGCTCCTCTTCCGAGGGCGGCGGCGGCGGAGTTGCCGGTGGCGGGGGCGGCGGCGCCTGGAAGCGGAACGGATCGCGCCCGACTTCGAGCTCGGCGGGGGCGTCGGGGACCAGCCGGTCGGTGCGCACCTCGACGATCCGCTCCGGGATCGCGCCGGAGCCGCGCGGCGCCCGC
>JAIOJQ010000101.1 GCA_019911865.1 Thermoanaerobaculia bacterium | reverse complement strand
CTCCGGGCGAGGGGACCGGCGGAGCCACCTCGGCCGGCGGCGCTGCAGCCCCGGCCTCGGCGGCGACCGCGGCGGCGATCTCGGCGCGGTCCAGTCGCCGCGTCGGAATCATCTCCGGCTCGCTCGGCACCGGGGTGACTTCCTGCGTCCCCGCGGTGTCGTCGAGGCTCTCCGCCTGCTCGATCACGGCGCGCAGCTCGCGCGCCACCTCGGAGGCGCGCGGATATCGCCGGTTGGGGTCCTTCTCGAGGCAGCGGCTGAGGATCTTCGACATCGCCGGCGCCAGGCCCCGGACGATCTCCTCGGGCGGCGTGAACGGCTCGTAGACGATCTTGTGCGTGACCTGGGTCAGATTCTCGCCCTGGAAGGGCTTCTTGCGGGTCAGGATCTCGTAGAAGACGACGCCGAGCGAGAAAATGTCGGCGCGGTGGTCGACGTCGCGGGCCTGGATCTGCTCGGGAGCCATGTAGTTCGGCGTCCCCAGCAGCTGTCCCTCCATCGTCAGGTTCGAGGTGTCGAGCCGGGCGATGCCGAAGTCGGTGATCTTGACCTTGTTGTCGGCGGTGATCAGGATGTTCGCCGGCTTGATGTCGCGATGGATCACGCCCCGCGAGTGGGCGTAGTCGAGGGCCTCGGCGATCTGCGCCACCAGCTCGCCGACGAAGGCCGGCGAGAAGGGCTCGGTGCGCTGCAGCAGCTGCTTGAGGTTGGTCCCTTTGACGTACTCCATGGCGATGAAGCAGACGCCGTTGGCGCCTTCGTCGACCACGTCGTGGATGGTGACGATGTTCGGGTGCGAGAGGATGCCGGCGCTCTGCGCCTCGCGCACGAAGCGGCTGCGAAATTGCGCCAGCTCGTCGTCCTTGGCCGCGAAGCCGGCGCGAAAGGTCTTCAGCGCCACCAGGCGGCCGATCAGCGGATCGCGAGCCAGGTAGACGACGCCCATGGCCCCCTTGCCGATCTCCTCGAGGACCTCGTAGCGGCCGAGCTTCTGGGGTTCGGTAGGGGTCATCGGGGGTTGGAGGAGGGCGGATGTTTGTCGGGAACCCGCCGGATTCTAGGCTCCGCACCTCCCAGCGTCAAACCGGCTTTGTTATAGTTGCCAGCCCGTTCGACCCCTTCGCGAGGAGGTCCCGCCAGCATGCAGGTCGAGAGCCCCGCCCGGATCCGCAACGTAGCCCTGGCCGGCCACAATGACACCGGCAAGACGACGCTCGCGAGCGCGCTTCTGTTCACCGCCGGAGCCCAGCCTCGCGCCGGGCGCGTCGAGGACCGCAGCACGGTCACCGATTTCGACCCCGAGGAGCAGGAGCGGGGCATTTCGATCGGCCTGGCCACCTGCCGGCTCCCCTGGCGGGAGCATGCGGTGGAGCTGGTCGACTGCCCCGGTTACGGCATCTTCTTCTCGGAGACCAAGGCCGGGATGCGGGTCGCCGACGCGACGCTGGTCTGCGTCAACGCGGTCGCCGGCATCGAGGTCAATACCGAGAAGGTCCTCGAGTTCGCCGCCGAAATCGACCAGCCGCTCGCCTTCTGCCTGACCAAGATGGATCGCGAGCGGGCCGATTTCCAGCGCGCCCTCGAAAGCGTCCAGAAGATCTCCGGCCGGCAGGCGCTCCCCATCCATCTGCCGATCGGCAGCGAGAAGGAGTTCCGCGGCCTCGTCGACCTGGTCTCGCGCCGGGCCTTCACCTTCGAACCGGGAGGCAACGGCAAGGGGACCGCCGGACCGCTGCCGGCCGGACTCGAGGCCGAGGTCGAGATCTGGCGCAATCGGCTGGTCGAGACGGTCGCCGAAAGCGACGAGGCGCTGCTCGAGCACTTCTTCGAGGAGGGAGCGCTCACCGACGAGGAGTTCGTGCGCGGCCTGCGGGCCGCCGTGATCGGGCGCAAGATCTTCCCGGTGGCGGTCGCCGCTCCGGGTTCCAACCTCGGCAGCTCCGCCCTGCTCGACCTGATCGTCGACTACCTCCCTTCGCCGGAGGACCGCCCGTATCCGGCGGCCCGGATCGACGGCGAGACGATCGAGCTCACCGCCGATCCGGCCGGTCCGCTCGTCGCCATCGCCTTCAAGACCCTCAACGACCCCTTCACCGGGCGCCTGACGCTGGTGCGCCTCCTCTCCGGGACCCTGTCGAACGACGCCCAGGTGTGGAACGTGCGCGCCGAGGAGAGCGAGAAGGCGCACGGCATCGTTCACCTGCAGGGCAAGCAGGGGACGGCGACGCCCCGCCTGATCGCCGGCGAGATCGGCGCCATCCCGAAGCTCAAGCACGTCGCGACCGGCGACACGCTCACCGGCAAGGAGCAGCCGGTGCGCGCCGCCTGGATCCAGATCGCCGAGCCGGCGATGTCGTTCGCCGTCGAGCCCAAGGCCAAGGGGGACGAGGAGAAGATCGGCGACGCCATCGCCCGGCTGATCGAGGAAGATCCCAGCCTGCGCGCCGGCCGCGACCCGCAGACCGCCGAGTTCCTGCTCTCCGGCACCGGCCAGTTGCACGTCGAGATCGCCCTCGCACGGCTGCGGCGGCGCTCCAACGTCGAGGTCATCCTCCACCCGCCGAAAGTGCCCTATCGGGAGACCATCGGGCGCGCGGCCGAGGGGCACGGCCGCCACAAGAAGCAGAGCGGCGGCAGGGGCCAGTTCGCCGACTGCAAGATCAAGGTCGAGCCGCTGCCGCGCGGCGCCGACTTCGAGTTCGTCGACGAGATCTTCGGTGGCGCCATCCCGCAGAACTACCGGCCGGCCGTCGAGAAGGGCATCCAGGAGGCGCGCAGCCGCGGCTTCCTGGCGGGCTTCCCGATGGTCGACTTCCGGGTGCGCCTGCTCGACGGCCAGTACCACGACGTCGACTCGTCCGAGCTGGCGTTCAAGATCGCCGGCTCGCTCGCCTTCAAGGAGGCCATGGACAAGGCCGGAGCGACGATTCTCGAGCCGGTCATGCAGGTCGAGATCCACACCTCGGAGGAATTCATGGGCGACATCATGAGCGACCTGTCGCACCGTCGCGGCCGTCCCCAGGGGATGGACTCGAAGAACGGCGTCCAGATCGTCAGCGCGCTCGTGCCGATGGCCGAGATGCTCAACTATGCTCCGGCGCTGCGCTCGATGACCCAGGGAAGGTCGTCCTTCCACATGGAGTACTCGCACTACGAGGAAGTTCCGCGCCCGGTGCAGGAGAAGCTGATCCAGCAGGCGAAGAAGCACCACAAGGAGGAGGCGGAGGGCTGAGTCCTCCCCCGCCGTTCAGTTCAAGGAGAGTCGCGTTTGACCCAGGCCAGTTCGCTTCGTTCCGGCATGTGCATCCTCCACGAGGGTGACGTCTGCCGCGTCATGACCGTCACCCACCGCACGCCGGGTAACCTGCGCGCCTTCGTTCAGGTGCGGATGCGCAACCTGAAGACCGGCAACAGCTTCGACCACCGCTTCAGCTCCACCGAGGGCGTCGAACGGGCGATCCTGGACACCGTGCCCATGGAGTACCTCTACTCCGATGGCGAAGGCCACCATTTCATGAATCAGCAGAACTACGAGCAGATCGTCCTGTCCGACGACGTGCTCGGCGACTCGCTGCTCTACATGCTGCCCAACGCGGTGCTCAAGATCGACTTCTACGAGGAGAAACCGGTCGGCCTCGAGCTGCCACAGACCGTGGTTCTCCAGGTCGTCGAGACCGAACCCGGGATGAAGGGTGCGACCGCCTCTTCCTCCTACAAGCCGGCGAAGATGGAGACCGGGCTGGTCGTCCAGATCCCGCCGTTCGTCGAGGCCGGCGCGAAGATCGAGATCGACACCCGCGAGACCAAGTACCTGCGGCGGGTCTGACGCCCTTCCTCCGGGCCGCGCCCGGGAAGAAACGGAAAAAGGCCGGTGGCGACGCCACCGGCCTTTTTCACTGCGGATCCCGGGGATCCGCGACGGCTCTCAGGAACTGCCGACCTTCTTCGGCGCCGAACTCCGCTTGGCCGTCGACGGACCCTTGGAGGGCTTCGCCTTCGGCTCGGCCTTCTTCTCGGCCCTGGGCGCGGCGCTCTTCTTCGCGGCCGCCTTCTTCGCCGGCCTGGCAGGCTTCTCGGCAGCCTCGTCCGTCTCGGCCGCCTCCTTGCCCTTGTCGGCCTTCGACTCGGCGGCCGGAGCCGGCGCGAGCTTCTTCTTCAGCTCGAAGTCGACGAACTCGAGGAAGGCCTCTTCGGCGCCGTCGCCGATGCGCGGTCCGAGCTTGACGATGCGCAGGTAACCACCCGGGCGGTCGGCAAAGCGCGGTGCGATCTCGTCGAAGAGCTTCTTGATCAGATCGCGATCCTGGATCCAGCGGCCCACCAGGCGGCGCGAGTGAATCGTGCCGCGCCGCGCCTGGGTCACCATCCGCTCGGCGAGCGGACGGAGCTCCTTGGCCTTCGGCAGCGTCGTGCGGATGCGCTCCGAGATGACGAGCGAAGCCAGCTGATTGCGGAACAGGGCGAGGCGGTGGCTGGTCGTGCGACCGAGCTTCCTGCCCGAGCGATTGTGCTGCATGAGATTCTCCCGTTCCCCTGGATCAGGCGCCCATTCCGGCGCCCGACGAGACGTTCATGCCGAAGGAGAGGCCCAGACGACCGAGCAGCTCCTGAAGCTCTTCGAGAGACTTCTTGCCGAAGTTCTTGATCTCGAGGATCTCCTTCTCGGGCCGCGAAACCAGGTCGCGGACGGTCGAGATCGAAGCGTTCTTGAGGCAGTTCGCCGTGCGGACGGAGAGGTCGAAATCGTCGAGGTTCCGGGCCAGGATCGACTCGAGCTCGGCGTCGGCGGGCGCGCCGGCGGCGTCCCCGCCGAGCCCTTCCTCCGTGGTCACGAAGGTCATCAGGTGCTCGTTGAGCAGCGTCGCCGCGAGCGAGACCGCGTGCTCGGGAGTGATCGTTCCGTTGGTCCACACCTCGAGGGTCAGCTTCTCGTAGTCGGTCATCCGGCCGACGCGGGCCGTCTCGACCTTGTAGTTGACCCGCTTGACGGGGCTGTGGAGCGAGTCGATCGCGATCCAGCCGACGCCCAGCGTCTCGTCGAAGTTCTTGTCCGCCATGACGTAGCCGCGGCCGAGCTGGACCAAGAGCTGCATGCGCAGCCGGCCCTCCTCGTTGACCGTGGCGATCGGCGCCTCGGGATCGCAGATCTCGATCTGCGGATCACCGAGCAGGTCGGAGGCCTTGACCTCCCGCGGACCCTGAACGTCGAGCGACAGAATCTTCGCCTCGGCGGAGTACGACCGTACCGGCACCTGCTTGAGGTTGAGGACGATGTCCGTCACGTCCTCCTTGACGCCGGGAATCGAGGAAAACTCGTGCTGCACGCCTTCGATCTCGATCGCCGTGATGGCCGCACCCTCGATCGACGACAGCAGGGCGCGCCTCAGCGCGTTGCCCACCGTGGTCGCGAATCCGCGCTCGAACGGCTGCGCGGTGAACCGACCATAGGTCGGGGTGAGCGTCTCGGTGTCGATCTCGACGCGCTTCGGGCGCTGGAATCCCTTCCAAAGCATCGTTTCGGTCTCCTGATGCGAAATACGTACCGCGTCAGCGGCTGTAGAGCTCGACGATCAGCTGCTCCTGGACTGGCAGCTTGATGTCCTCGCGACTCGGCAGTGCCTGCACCTTGCCGGTGAAACTGGCGGCATCGAGAGTCAGCCAGTCGGGAACCCCACGGCCGCTCGCCGACTCCACCGAAGCCCGGACCTGCGGATTCGTCCGGCTCGCTTCGCGGATCGAGATCGACTGTCCCGCCTTCACCTGGAACGAAGGGATCGTGGTCTTGCGACCGTCGACCGTCACGTGGCCATGGCGCACCAGCTGGCGCGCCTGCGCGCGCGACGAGGCGAAGCCGAGGCTGAACACGACGTTGTCGAGACGGCGCTCGAGGATCTGCAGGAGGTTCTCGCCGGTGATTCCCTTGCGGCGATCCGCCTCCTGGAAGTAGAGGCGGAACTGACGCTCCAGCACGCCATAGATGCGCTTGACCTTCTGCTTCTCGCGCAGCTGGATGCCGTACCCGACGATCTTGCGACCCCGGCGCTGGCCATGCTGGCCAGGCGGGTAGCCGCGCTTCTCGATTGCGCACTTCTCCTTGAAGCAGCGCTCTCCCTTGAGGAAGAGCTTCATGCGCTCGCGCCGGCAGAGCCGGCAGACTGGTCCCGTATAACGTGCCACTTTCGTTCTCCTCGCTTCGTCTCCTCCCCGATGCTACGGGGACGCCTACCTCGTGAAGACGCTCTCGAGCTCCGCGTGGACACCACCGGGCCGAGGCGCTCTGGTTCCGATTGCCTGTCGAAGATCCTCAGACTCGCCGGCGCTTGCGCGCCCGGCAGCCGTTGTGGGGAATGGGGGTCACGTCACGGATCGACTTGACTTCGACGCCCGCCGCCGAAAGGGCGCGGATCGCCGATTCCCGGCCGGCACCCGGACCGCGGACCTGCACGTCGAGCGTGCGAACGCCCATGTCCTTGGCGAGATTGCCGGCGTTCTGCGCCGCGACCTGCGCCGCGAACGGCGTCCCCTTGCGCGAGCCCTTGAACCCGATCCGGCCCGCGGAGGACCAGCAGAGCGCATTGCCCTCGGGATCGCAGATCGAGACGATCGTGTTGTTGAACGTCGCCTGGATGTGCGCGATCCCGTGCGGGACGATGCGCCGCTCCTTCTTCTTGACGACTTTCTTGTCCTTCTTGCCGCCCGAAGCGGCCGCCGCTGCCTTGGCCATCACTTATCCCGTCCGCTCACTTCTTCGTGATCTTCTTCTTGGTCGCGACGGTGCCCTTGCGCGGGCCCTTGCGCGTCCGCGCGTTGGTGTTGGACCGCTGGCCGCGAACCGGCAGGCCCCGACGATGACGGATGCCGCGATAGGAGCCGATCTCCATCAGGCGCTTGATGTTCTGCGCGACTTCCTTGCGCAGGTCACCCTCCACCCGACCCTCGTCGAGGATGATCTTGCGGATCCGCTGCGCCTCGTCCTCGGACAGGTCCCGGACTTTGGTGGTCTCGGGAACCGCCGCGGCGGCGAGAATCCGCTTCGACCGCGTCTGCCCGATGCCGTGAATGTAGGTCAGCCCGACCCAGACCTGCTTGTTCTGAGGGAGATCCACTCCCGCGATGCGTGCCATCGTCGTCCCCTATCCCTGCCGCTGCTTGTGCTTCGGGTTCTCGCAGATGATCCGGATCACTCCGGCGCGCCGGACGATCTTGCACTTCGGGCAGATCCGCCGGACCGAAGAACGAACTTTCATGGTCAGTCCCCTTCGCTCACTTCAACCGATAGACGATTCGCCCGCGAGACAGGTCGTAGGGCGAAAGTTCGACCAGGACGCGGTCGCCCGGCAGGATGCGAATGAAGTGCTTCCGCATCTTGCCCGAGATGTGCGCCAGCACCTGGTGCTTGTTCTCGAGTTCGACGCGGAACATCGCGTTGGGCAACGGTTCGACCACCGTCGCCTCGACTTCGATCGCTTCTTCCTTGGCCAAATCCGGGTCCTTCCTCTTCCTATCTGCCGAGCACGCGGGCACCGTCCTCGGTGACCGCGACTGAAAACTCGAAATGCGCGGACAGCGAACCGTCGCGGGTTCGCGCCGTCCAGCCGTCGGCGTCGACCGCCACCTCCGCGGCGCCGGCGTTCACCATCGGCTCGATCGCCAGCACCAGCCCCGGCTTCAGCCGCAGGCCGCGTCCCGGCTGGCCGAAGTTCGGCACCTGGGGGTCCTCGTGCAGCGACGTCCCGATCCCGTGCCCGACGAACTCGCGGACCACCGAGTATCCCTGTGCTTCGACGTAGCTCTGTACCGCGTGCCCGATGTCGGACAGGCGGCGATTGGGCTGGACCGTCTCGACCGCGATCTCGAGGGCGCGCCGGGTGACCGCGATGAGTCGTTCGGCCTCCGGATCGACCTTTCCCACCGGGAAGGTCCGGGCGGCGTCCCCGTAGTATCCCTTATAGACCACGCCACAATCAACCCCGAGGATGTCCCCCTCCCGGAGCGCCGTCCCGCCGGGGATTCCGTGGACGATCACGTCGTTGATCGAGGTGCAGAGGGTCGCCGGGAAGCCGTTGTAGTTGAGGAAGGCAGGAACCCCCCCCCGCTCCCGGATCATCGCCTCGGCAATCCGGTCGAGCTCGAGGGTGGTCACGCCGGGCCGGATCTCCCCGGCGATGGCGTCCAGGACGTCGTGGACGATCCGGTTCGCCTGGTCCATGAGGGAGACCTCCCCCGCCGTCTTGAGGACCACGCTCAACCCCTCCCCAACCGACCGAGAACGGCCCGGGTGACCTCGTCCATCGTCCGGTCGCCGTCGATCCGGTGCAGCAGGCCGCGAGCCTCGAAGAGCTCGACCAGCGGTTCGGTCTGCTCCCTGTAAACCCGCTGCCGCTCGCGGATGACCTCCTCCCGGTCGTCCTGACGACGCCGGGCGAGCGACCGCTGAACGAGAACCTCCTCCGGAACATCGAGGAAGACCACCGCATCGAGCCGGCTCCCCTGCGCCGCGAGCAGCCCGTCGAGGGTGGCGGCCTGCGCCGCGGTGCGCGGATACCCATCGAGCAGGAAGCCGGCCGCCGCGTCCGGTGCAGCCAGACGCTCCCGGACGACCTCCGCCATCAGCTCGTCGTCGACCAGCCGCCCCGACGACATCACTCCGTCGACCCGGCGGCCCAGCTCGGTGCCCTGCGCCACCGCCCGGCGGAGCATCTCGCCGGTCGAGATGGCCGGCACGGCAAGGGCCACCGAGAGCTTCTCGGCCTGGGTACCCTTGCCGCTGCCCGGCGCGCCGAGCAGGACCACGCGGAGAGCGGCGGAGCTCAACTCAGCCCCTCCGGCCCCGGATCCGGCCGCGCTTGAGGAAGCCGTCGTAGTTGCGCATCACCAGCTGGCTCTCGATCTGCTGCAGGGTGTCCATCGCCACGCCGACCACGATCAGCAGCGAGGTGCCACCGAAGTAGAAGTTGATCCCCAGGCCCTGGGTCACGAACTCGGGCATGAATCGGTCGAGGGTCGGGCCGATCCAGGGCAGGCTCTGCAGCCGGATGCCGTTGAGCAGGAAATCCGGCAGCACCGAAACCAGCGCCAGGTAGGAGGCCCCCACGAGGGAGATTCGCGTCAGCACTTTGTCGATGAACTCGGCGGTCCGCTTGCCGGAACGGATGCCGGGGATGAAGCTCCCCTGCTTGCGCATGTTCTCGGCGAGGTCGACCGGATTGAAGATGATCGAGATGTAGAAGTAGCTGAAGAAGATGATCCCGACGACGTAGAGAAGGTAGTGGAGCGGCTGCCCCCAGGCGAGCGTCTCGGCGATCCTCTGCAGCCATTCCGTCTCGCTCGCCATCTGGGAGATCGTCGCCGGCAGCGCCATCAAAGAGCTGGCGAAGATCACCGGAATGACGCCGGCGGTATTGACCCGCAAGGGCAGGTAGGAACTCTGGCCTCCGTAGACCTTGCGCCCGATCTGCCGCTTGGCGTACTGGACGGGGATCCGCCGCTGCGCCCGCTCCATGTAGACGATGAACGCGACTACCAGCAGCATGAAGGCGATCAGCACGATGACCGCGAGCAGGGCCAGTTCGCCGGCCCGGATCTTCTCCAGCGTGCCGGCCACCGCGCTGGGCAGTCCGACGACGATGCCCGCGAAGATGATCAGCGAGATGCCGTTGCCGACGCCACGCTCGCTGATCTGCTCACCGAGCCACATCACGAAAGCGCATCCGGTGGTCAGCGTCAGCACCGTCATCAGCCGGAAAGCCCAACCCGGGCCGGGGACCAGAGGAGCGCCACCCGGCGTCGACGTCTTCTCGAGGAAGAGCGCGATGCCCATCGACTGGATGAACGAGACCACGATGGTGCCGTACCGCGTGTACTGGGTGATCTTCCGCCGCCCGAGCTCGCCCTCCTTGGAGAGCTTCTCGAGGTAGGGGATCACCACCGTCATCAGCTGCAGGACGATGGATGCCGTGATGTACGGCATGATGCCCAGCGCGAACACCGCGACCCGCTCGAGGCTGCCGCCGGTGAAGGTGTTGACGAAGCCCAGGAACGAGCTCTGCAGCGCGTTCATGAACTCGATCAACGCCTTCGGATCCACTCCCGGGGTCGGGATGTGACAGCCGACACGGTAAACCGCGAGCAGGCCGAAGGTGAACATCAGCCGCCGGCGCAGGTCGGGAATCGCGAAGATGTTGCGGATACTCTCGAGCACTTAGCCGAGCTCCTCGCAGCGGCCCCCCGCGGCCTCGATCTTCTCGCGGGCCGACTTGCTGAACTTGTGCGCCGAAACCGTGACCGCCGAGCTGATCTCGCCGTTGCCCAGTACCTTGACCGGCATTCCGCGATGCACCAGACCTCGCTCTGCGAGCAGATCCGGAGTCACCGCACCGCCGAGCTGGCCGAGCTGGGCAACGTTGATCACCGCGTATTCGGTGCGGAAGATGTTGGTGAAGCCGCGCTTCGGGACGCGCCGGATGAGCGGCATCTGGCCGCCCTCGAAGCCGGGGCGCGAGCTGTAGCCGGACCGGGACTGGCCGCCCTTGTGGCCCTTGCCGGCAGTCTTGCCGAGACCGGAACCCGGACCGCGGCCGACCCGCTTGCGCGAGTGGGTGCTGCCCGGGGCGGGCGAAAGATCGTGGAGTTTCATGTCAGCCCTCGATGACTTCGACGAGATGGTTCACTCTGGCGATCATGCCGCGTACCGCCGGCGAGTCCTGGCGTACCACCTCGTGACGGATACGACGCAGACCGAGACCGCGCATGACCTCGCGGTGGCCCGGAATCGCGCCGATCGTGCTGCGGATCTGGCGAATGCGGATCGTGCTGCCCTTGCTCTTGCTCATCGGAGTCCTTCCCCTCACGCCGTCGCCGGCACGGCCTCCGCGGCGGCGGCGCGGCGGCGAGGCTCGGCGTTCAGATGCAGCAACGCGTCGAACGTCGCCTTGACGACGTTGTGCGGGTTGGTCGTGCCCAGAGACTTGGTCAGGATGTCCTGGATTCCCGCCGCCTCGAGGACAGCACGCACCGGGCCGCCGGCGATGACGCCCGTGCCGGGCGACGCCGGCTTGAGCAGCACGCGGCCGGCCCCGAAGCGCCCCAGCGACTCGTGAGGAATCGTCGACCCTGCGGTCGGCACGGTGACCAGATTCTTCTTGGCCACCTCGATCCCCTTGCGAATCGCCATCGGAACTTCCTTGGCCTTGCCCGCGCCGTAACCCACGCGGCCGTTGCCGTCGCCGATCACCACCAGCGCCGAGAAGGAGAAGTTCTTGCCGCCCTTCACCACTTTCGTGACGCGATTGATGTGAACGACCTGTTCGACGAACTCGCTCTCCTGCTCGTAATCCCTAGCCAACGCCGCTCTCCTTCAGAACTCGAGGCCCTTGGCGCGAGCCGCCTCGGCCAGCTCCTTGACCTTTCCGTGGTAGCGATAGCCGCCGCGGTCGAACACGACCCTCGTGATTCCCTTCGCCATCGCCCGCTCGGCCACCGCTTCGCCGACGGCCTTGGCCGCCACCTTGTTGGCACCGACGCTCGCGAGCTTGCCCTTGATCTCCGGCTCGATCGACGCCGCCGAGACCAGGGTGTGGCCCCGTTCGTCGTCGATCACCTGCGCGTAGACGAAGCGCTCGCTCTTGTACACCGCGAGACGCGGACGCTCCGCGGTGCCTGCGACACGCTGCCGTAGCCGCTGGTGCGCGCGCTCGCGCCGGTAGCGCTTCTCGACGACCTTCTTCTTCTGCACGTCCGACATCGATGCTCTCCCGGGCGGCCCGCCTTACTTGGCGCCGGCCTTGCCCACCTTGCGGCGGATAACCTCGTCACTGAACTTGATGCCCTTGCCCTTGTAGGGATCCGGCGACCGGAGCCGCCTGATCTCGGCGCAGACCTGACCGAGGAGCTGCCGGTCCGCCGAGGAGAAGGTCAGCCGGTTGGCCTTCGGATCGAGATCCACCTTCATCCCCTTCGGAATCCGGTAGACGACCGGATGCGAATAACCGAGCGCGAAGTGGATGTCCTCGCCGCGGATCTCCGCCTTGTAGCCGACTCCCACGATGTCGAGCGAGCGCGTGAAGCCCTGCGCGGCACCCTGCACGGCGTTGGCCAGCAGGGCGCGCAGCAGACCGTGCTTGGCTCGGTCCGGCCCGGCGTCGCTCGGCCGTTCGACCGAGACGACGGAGCCGTCGATCTTCACCGGGAAACCGGCGATCAGCTTCTGATCGACGCGCCCCTTGGGACCCTCGGCGACGAACACCTCGCCGACCACCTGCACCTTGACGTCCTTCGGAACCTCGATCGGCGATCTTCCTACCCGCGACATGGCACCCTCCTCACCAGATCTCGCAGAGGATCTCGCCGCCGACGCACTTGTCGCGCGCCTGGCTGTCCGAGAGCACTCCGAGGTTGGTGGAGACGACCCCGAGGCCGCGCCCGCTGAGAACCGGGCGGATCTGGCCGGCGCCGCGGTAAACGCGACGCCCGGGCTTGCTGACCCGCTTCAGGTGCGTGATGGCCGGCGTCCCTTCCTCGTCGTACTCGAGGAAGATCCGCAGCAGGGACTGGGGCTTCTGCTCGATGAGCTTGTAGTTGCGAATGAAGCCCTCGTCTCTCAGGATCCGACAGATCTCGGTCTTGAGGTTCGACGTGGGAACGTCGACCCGGTCGTGCTTCGCCAGGTGCGCGTTGCGGATTCTCGTCAGGAGATCCGAAACCGGATCCATGTTGCTCATCTCAGTCTCCTCACCAGCTCGCCTTGATCACGCCCGGGAGATAGCCCTGACGGGCGAGATCCCGGAAGCAGATCCGGCAGAGCGCGAACTTCCTCAGGTACCCGCGCGGACGACCGCACCGCCGGCAGCGGTTGCGAACGCGCACCTCGTACTTCAGCTTCTTCTGGGTCTTCGCCATCTTGGCCGTAGTCGCCATCGTCTCTTCCTCGCGGCCGTCAGTTGCGGGCGAACGGCATGCCGAGCTCGCGCAGGAGGTGAAGCGCCTGCTCGTCGTTCGACGCCGTCGTCACGAAGGTCACGTTCATGCCCTTGGGCTTGTCGACCTTGTTGAAATCGATCTCCTGGAAAATCAGGTGATCACGAATGCCCAGGGTGTAGTTCCCCCGGCCATCGAAAGCCTTGGCCGGCAGGCCGCGAAAATCACGGACGCGAGGCAAAGCGATCGAAATCAGGCGATCCAGGAACTCCCACATCCGATCTCCCCGCAGCGTCACGCTGCAGCCGATCGGCATGCCCTCGCGGAGCTTGAAGGAGGCGATGGACTTCTTCGCCCGCCGCACCGAGGGACGCTGCCCCGCGATCGCGCTCAGCTCCTCGGTGGCATCGTCCAGGATCTTGATGTTCTGGATCGCCTCTCCCATTCCCATGTTGAGGACGATCTTGTCGAGGCGCGGCACTGCCATGCCGTTGCCGATTCCGAACTCCTGCTTGAGCTTCGGAACGACGTCCTCGCGATACTGCTTCTTGCGTCGCGGCACGTACTTCTCCGCCGCCGCGTCCTTGGTTTCCTTCGTCGCCATGACTTGCGCCACTCCTAGTTGAGGCTCGCGCCGCTCTTCTTCGCGATCCGCGCGCCGGTACCATCCGCCTGGCGCTTGCGGCCGACCCGCGTGGGCTTGTCGGTCTGCGGGTCGACGAGCATGAGATTCGAGAGCTGGATCGGCGCCTCCTTCTCGAGGATGCCGCCCTGGATACCCCGCTGCGGATTCGGCCGCGTGTGCCGCTTCACCAGGTTCACGCGTTCGACGATCGCCATGTTGCGCGACGGCAGGACTCGCAGTACGCGACCCCGCGACCCGCGGTCCTTCCCGGCAATGACGACCACCTGGTCGTTCTTCTTGATCTTGGTCTTGATCATTGGCTCTGTTCCGTCCTCAGATCACTTCGGGAGCGAGCGAGATGATCTTCATGAATCGGCGCTCGCGCAGCTCGCGCGCCACCGGCCCGAAGACGCGAGTGCCGATCGGCTCCTTCTGATCGTTGATCAGCACTGCGGCGTTGGTGTCGAATCGGATGTAGCTGCCGTCACGGCGACGCTCGGCGCGCACGGTCCGCACGATGACCGCCTTGACGACCGCACCCTTCTTCACGGTGCCGTCGGGAGTCGCCTCCTTGACGGACGCCGTGATCACGTCCCCGAGGTGCCCGTACTGCCCGAGAGCGCCCTTGAGGTGGATGCAGGCGATCTTGCGGGCGCCCGAGTTGTCGGCGACGTCGAGGATGGTTCCCATCTGGATCATGGCTCAGATCCCCTCGGCGCGCTTGACGACTTCGGCGACACGCCACCGCTTGAGGCGGGACAGGGGACGGCTCGACTCGAGCCGCACCACGTCGCCGACCCGGCACTCGTTGGCCTCGTCGTGAGCGTAGAACTTCGACGTCCGCTTCTGGTACCGGTGGTAAAGACGGTGGGTGATGGTCTTTTCGACCGCCACGACGACCGTCTTGTCCATCTGGTTTCCGACCACGACGCCGACCTTCTCCTGGCGTCGTCCGCGCGTGTTCGCTGTGGTCGACTCGCTCATCTCCATTCCCTTCTCAACCGGCCGTCTGCTTCTGATGCAGCACGGTCAGCACTCGGGCCAGCTCTCGCTTGGCCTGACGGATCTTCGACGGCTTCTCGAGCTGCCCGGTGCTCCTCTGCAGGCGCAGGGCGAACAGCTGCTCGGCCAGTTCCTTCTCGCGCACGCGCAGGTCCGTCTCGCTCTTTTCGCGAAGTTCTCGCAGGTTTGCGGTCGTCTTCATCTCCGGGCTCCTACTTGATCTCCCCGTGCCGGGAGACGAAACGGGTCTTGATGCCGAACTTGTGCGAAGCGAGCTTCATGGCCTCCTGCGCGATCTCGGGCGACACGCCCTCGATCTCGAAGAGGATGCGCCCCGGCTTGACGACGGCGACCCAGCCTTCCGGGTTGCCCTTGCCCTTGCCCATTCGCGTTTCGAGCGGCTTCTTGGTGTACGGCTTGTCCGGAAAGACGCGAATCCAGATCTTGCCGCCGCGCTTGACGTGGCGGGTGATCGCGATTCGGCCGGACTCGATCTGGCGGGCGGTGACCCACGCCGGCTCGAGCGCCTGGAGCGCGAAGTCACCGAAGGCGATCGTGTCGCCTCCCTTCGTGTTTCCGGCGCGGCGCCCGCGGTGCTGCTTCCTGAACTTGACCTTCTTCGGCATCAACATGACGTTCTCCCGCTCAGGCCGTGGCCCGGCGCGGCTTCTCCTTGAGGAGATCGCCCTTGTAGATCCACACCTTGACCCCGATGACGCCGTAGGTCGTCCGCGCCTCGGTGAAGCCGAACTCGATGTCCGCCTTCAGCGTGTGGAGCGGCAGTCGCCCCTCCTGGTACCACTCGGTGCGTGCGATCTCGGAGCCGCCGAGGCGCCCGGCAACCATGATCTTCACGCCCTTGCAGCCGAACCGGAAGGCCGATTCCATCGCCTTCTTCATCGCGCGCCGGAAAGAGACGCGGCGCTCGAGCTGGCCGGCGATCGACTCCGAGATCAGCTGAGCGTCGAGCTCGGGACGCTGAATCTCCTGGATATTGATGTGGACCTCTCGTCCGGTCTGCTTGATCAGGTCGTCGCGCAGCTTGTCGACCTCGGCACCCTTGCGGCCGATGATGATGCCCGGACGGGAGGTGTGAATGGTGACCCGCAGCTTGTCGGCGGCGCGCTCGATGTCGATCGCGGCGACTCCCGCGTGTCCGAGGCGTCGCTTCAGCTCGGTGCGCAGCTTCAGATCCTGGTGCAGGAGGTCCGGATAGTTCTTGCCCTGAGCGTACCAGCGGGAATGCCAGGTCTTGTTGTAGACGAGGCGGAAGCCGTAGGGATGCGTTTTCTGACCCATCGTCAGTTCCTTCCCTGCGCGCCGCTCTTGCGGGTGTCGAGCTTGATCGTCACGTGACTCTGCCTCTTGAGAATGCGGAACGCGCGTCCCATCGTGTTGGCCCGGATCCGCTTCAGGGTCGGCCCGCCGTCGACGAACGCCTCCTTGACGAAGAGCTTGCCGACGTCGACGTTCTCGTCTCGGTTCTCGGCGTTGGCCACCGCCGAGCGAAGGAGCTTCGCGAGCGGGCGGGCAGCCGACTTGTTCGTGGTCTGCAGGATCGTCGCGGCCTCCTCGACGTCCTTGCCGCGAATCAGATCGACCACGAGCCGGACCTTCTGGGGCGAAGCCTGAAGATGGCGAAGACGAGCGGTGAATTCCATGACCGTTCCCTCAGCCCTTTCTCGGCGCCGCGGACTTCTCGGCCTTCTTGCCGCTGTGACCCCGGAACGTGCGGGTCATGGCGAACTCGCCGAGCTTGTGGCCGACCATGTTCTCGGTCACGTACACCGGGATGAAAGCCTTGCCGTTGTGCACGGCGAAGGTGTGGCCGACCATGTCCGGAATGACCGTCGAGCGCCGGGACCAGGTCTTGACGACCCGCTTGTCGCCGCTCGAGTTCATGGCGGCGATCTTGTCCGCGAGCGGCTTGTCGATGAAGTAACCCTTCTTGAGCGAACGCGACATCGCGGCTCTCCGTCCTTACTTTCTGTTCCGGCGGCGCACGATCATCGCGTCCGTCCGCTTGTTGTTGCGCGTCTTGTATCCCTTGGTCGGCACTCCCCACGGCGTGCAGGGATGCCGGCCGCCGGAGGTCTTGCCCTCGCCGCCACCCATCGGATGGTCGACCGGGTTCATCGCCACGGCGCGATTGTGCGAACGGCGGCCGAGCCAGCGCCGGCGACCCGCCTTGCCGAACGAGACGTTCTCGTGGTCGATGTTGCCGACCTGGCCGACCGTCGCATAGCAGTCGATGTGCACTCTGCGCACCTCGCCCGACGGCAGCTTGACCTGGGCGTAGTCACCCTCCTTGGCCATCAGCTGCGCGGCGGCGCCCGCCGAGCGCACCATCTGCCCGCCCTTGCCCTGCTTGAGCTCGATGTTGTGCACCATGGTGCCGAGCGGAATCAGCCGCAGCGGCAGGGCGTTGCCGACGTTGACCTCGGAGCCTTCTCCCGCCATCACGCTGGCGCCCACCTGCAGTCCCTGGGGCGCCAGGATGTAGCGCTTCTCGCCGTCGGCATACACCACCAGCGCGATGCGCGCCGAGCGGTTCGGGTCGTACTCGATGGTTGCCACCCGCCCCGGAATGCCGTGCTTGTCGCGCTTGAAGTCGATGTCGCGATAGCGACGCTTGTGGCCGCCACCCCGGAACCAGTTCGTGAGCTGGCCCTTGTTGTTGCGCCCGCCGGTGGACTTCTTGCCCTTCGTCAGAGCCTTGACCGGACGGTCCGCGGTGATCTCCGCGAAGTCCGGGAAGGTCTGGAAGCGGCTCGAAGCGTTGACGGGACGGATCTGTCGGATACCCATTTGCCCTTACCTCTCAGACGCCCTCGAAGAAGTCGATCATCTTCTCGCCGGCGGCGAGTCGGACGTACGCCTTCTTCCAGTCGGGCCGGCGGCCGGAGAACCGGCCCTGCCGACGCACCTTGCCGTGGACCTTGGCGACGCGAACGTCCGCCACCTTCACCTTGAACTGGCTCTCCACGGCGCGCTGGATCTCGATCTTGTTGGCCCGCGAGTCGACCTCGAGAGCGAGAATGTTCATCTCCTCGCGCTGATGGCTCGACTTTTCGGTGATCAACGGCCGCCGGATGATGTCCTGGACTCTCATCGCGCGAGCACCTCCACGAGCCGCCCCAGAGCCTGCTCGCTGAAAACCAGCCACGGACGGTCGATCACGTCGTAAACCTGGACGCCGCGAGCGTCGACCGTCTTGACCGTCGGGTTGTTGCGCCCGGCGAGAACGAGGTTCTCGTTGTCGATCCGGTCGACGACGAGGACCTTGCCCTCGGCCCCGACCAGCGACAGCAGACTGACCAGGTCGCGGGTCTTGTGACTCGGCACGTCGAGCGACTCCAGGACGATGATCTGCGAGTCCTTGAGCTTGCGCGCCAGCGCCGACCGGAGGGCGTTGCGCTTCTCGCGCGCCGAGACGTCCTTGCCGTAATCCCGCGGCACCGGTCCGTGCACGGTGCCGCCGTGGCGCCAGATCGGGCTCCGCACCGAACCCACACGGGCGCGGCCGGTTCCCTTCTGCTTCCAGAGCTTCTTGCCCGAGCCCGCGACCTCGCTGCGCACCTTCGTCTTGTGCGTACCGGCCCGATTGCCCGCCAGATAAGCCTGGACGACCGTGTGGATGAGATGTTCCTTGTAAGGGTACGCGAAGACCTCGTCCGGCAGGTCCAGCTCGCGCACCGTCTTGTTCTCGAAGTTCTTGACCGGGATCTTCATGGCTTCCTGCCTTCCGGCATCATCCGCGCTTGGCCCGCTTGATCGCCACGAAGGCGTTCGGCGCTCCGGGCACGGCGCCTCGCAGGTAGATGAGGTTCTTTTCCTCGTCGATCTTGACGACCAGGAGGTTCTTCGTGGTCACGCGGTCGCCGCCCATCCGGCCGGTGCCCTTCATGCCGGGGAAGACGCGCGAGGGGTTCGACGAGCCGCCGATCGAGCCCGGGGCACGATGGAACATCGAACCGTGCGTCGCGCGACCGCCTCCGAAACCATGACGCTTGACGGTACCCTGGAATCCCTTGCCCTTGCTCGTGCCGGTAACGTCGACGTATTCCTTTTCCGCGAAGATCGACACCTTGATCTGGTCTCCCGGGGCGAGCGACTCATCACCCGAAATCCGGAACTCGGCGACTTCGCGGGTCGGCGTCACGCCGGCCTTCTTGAAGTGACCCTGCATCGGCTTGGTCACCTTGCGTGGCGGCTTCGCCTCCACCAGTCCGACCTGCACGGCCTCGTAGCCGTCCTTCTCACGGGTGCGCCGGGCGATGACGACGCACGGCCCGGCCTCGACGACCGTGACCGGCACCGTGGCGCCGTCTTCCGTGAAGATCTGGGTGATGCCCAGCTTCTTTCCGAGAATGCCTTCCATGATCGGCTCCTACTTCCCGAAGGCCTTGATCTCGACGTCGACGCCAGCCGGAAGCTCCAGCTTCATCAGGGCGTCCACGGTTCCGGACGTCGGCTCGTAGATGTCGAGCAGCCGCTTGTGAGTGCGCACCTCGAACTGCTCACGCGACTTCTTGTCGACGTGCGGCGAGCGGTTGACCGTGTAGCGCGCGATGTGCGTCGGCAGCGGAATCGGTCCCACGATCCGGGCACCCGTCCGGCGGGCGGTGTCGACGATTTCGCTCGTCGACGAATCCAGAATGCGATGGTCGAACGCCTTGAGGCGAATGCGGATCTTCTCGTTCAACATGGCCATTTCCCCTGCGGACGGTTCCCCGCCCTCACTCGACGACTTCGGTGACGGTGCCGGCGCCGATGGTGCGGCCGCCCTCGCGGATGGCGAAGCGGACACCCTTCTCCATGGCGATCGGGGCGATCAGGACGATGTCCAGGCTGACGTTGTCGCCCGGCATCACC
>JAIOJQ010000100.1 GCA_019911865.1 Thermoanaerobaculia bacterium | reverse complement strand
GAGGGCGTGCCTTCGCTCGGCACGCAGGCGATCGGCCGGGCCGCTGGACCGCCCGATGGCGCCGACCACCGCTCCGGCCGATCGCCTGCGTGCCGAGCGAAGGCACGCCCTCGGCCTGTCCACCCTGTTGCACACGCTGCTGAACTGAGACCTCCGCCGGACCAGGTCGGACCGCGCCGCATGTCGTGGCGCGGCGGCTCGCCGTTCGCGTCCGAGGAGGTTGCCATTGAGATACCCGTGGTCCCGGGGGGGCGTCCCCCTGCTGGTCAGTTGCCTGCTGGCGCCGCTGAATCCGGTTGGCGCCGGCGCCGCCGCGCCCGCGCCGACGCCGCAAGACGGCCACCGGCCGGAGCTCGGCGAGCGGGAGGACTCGACATCGTTGCCCGAGTTCGCGGGGCCCGCGGCGCCACCGCTCGAGCGGCTGCTCGAGCTGGCGCGTCAGCGCTCTCCCCGGCTGGCCGAGGCGGCGAGCCGGGCAGCGGCGGCCGAGCGCCTCGTCGGCGCCGCGAAGGCGCTCGAGGATCCGATGCTCGAAGCGCGACTCTCCAACGCCGGACTCGACGACTGGACGGTCGGCGAGACGGAGATGTCGATGGTCGAGCTCGGAGTGCGGCAGAACCTCCCCTGGCCCGGGCGCCGCGCGGCGCGCCAGGGGCTCGCGTCAGCCGAGGCCTCCGTGTTCGAGGTCGAACGGATCGTCGTCGAGCGGGAGGTCGATCGCGCAGTCGTCGCCACGGTCGCCCGGCTCTGGGTTCTCGACCAGGAGCTCGCCCGCCTCGACGACGGACACGAGCTGATGTCGGTCCTGGTGGCCGGCGTCGACGTGCGACTCGCCGCCGGAGCAGCCGACACCGAATCGGCGATCCGCTCGCGGCTCGAGCTGGTACGCCACGACGCCGAACGCGAGCGCGTCGCCGCCGAGCGGGAGCTCGAAGCGGCGCGCCTGCGCGAGCTGCTTGCCCTGCCGGCCGCAACGCCGATCGGTCGCATCGCCGGCCTGCCACGGCCCGAGGCGCTGCCCGCCGACTTCGTCCGTCTCGCCGGCCGGCTCGCTCCCGGGGTGGTCGCCGCCGAGGCGCGGGCGCTGGTGGCCGAACGGCAGGTCGAGCTGCTGCGCCGAAACCTCAAGCCGGACTTCTCGGTGGCCGCCGGGATCGGCTGGCGAGGGGACCTCGACCCGATGCTGCAGGCGGGAGCCGCGATCGAACTGCCGCTCTTCCGAGGCCAGCGCGAGCGGCCGCGCCTCGAGGCGGCCGCCGACGAACTCGCCGCGGCACGCTCGGCGGCAGACCAGGCCGCGCTGGCAGCGCGCAGCGAGGCGGAAGGGATCGTCGCCGCGGTGCGTCGCCTCGAGCGGCGGATGCTGCTCTTCGACGAGGGACTGCTGCCGCAGAGCGCCGCCGCCTTCGACGCTGCCCGCTCGGGCTACCTGGGTGGCAGCGGCGACTTCGCCACCCTGCTCTCCGACTTCGACCTCTGGCTGACGGTGCGCGTCGATCGCGCCCGGCTGACGGCCGAGCGCCTCGAGCTCGCCGCCGCGGCCACCGCCCTGATCGGGCCTGCGCCCGAAGCCCGTTCCTCTCTCGCTCCGGCAGGAGATCCGCGATGAATCGTCTCCATCCCGCCTGGCGCCGCAGTCTTTTCGCGGTGTTCGCCTGCGTCCTCGTGCTGCTGCCGTTCGCCGGTTGCGGCGGCGCGCCGGCCGACCCGGCCGCCGAGGCCGAGGTCTGGTACTGCCCGATGCATCCGGACTACGTCTCCGACCGCCCGGGAAGCTGTCCGATCTGCCACATGGATCTGGTGCGGCGCGAAACGGCACCCGTCGACGCGCGCCCGCCGGCCACCGGCGCGACCCACGCGACGGTCGACCTCGACGCGGCCGCGCGCGCGCTGGTCGGCGTCGAGACGGCGGCCGCCGCGCTCGAGCCCTGGAGCGACCCGCTGCGCGCGTCCGGCAACGTGGTCGCCGACGAGCGCCGTACCGTGCGGATCGAAGCCCGCTTCGGCGGCTGGATCGAGCAGCTGCAGGCCGACTACACCGGCCGCTACGTGCGGCGCGGCGAGACGATGGCGGAGGTCTTTTCGCCCGAACTGCTGGCGGCGCAGCAGGAGTTCCTGCTGGCGCGTGACCTCGGCCGGCGGTTCGTCGGCTCGGCACTGCCCGAGGTGCGGCGCAGTGGCGAGGACCTGGTGGCCGCCGCCAGGCGCCGGCTCGAGACCTTCGCCCTGCCGCCCGGCTTCATCGACGGCGTGGCCGAATCGGGGGTGCCGCGTCGCACCGTACCGGTCGTCGCCCCGACGGCAGGATTCGTGACCGAGAAGGGGGTCTTCGCCGGCCAGCAGGTCGTGCCGGGGCAGGAGATGTTCCGCCTCGTCGACCTGTCGAGCGTCTGGGTCGAGGCGAATTTCTACGAGGCCGATGCGGTGCGGGTGAGCACGGGGGACGCGGCGCACCTTTCGCTCGCCTACGCGCCCGAATCCGGGCGCGCCGGCCTGGTCAGCTACGTCTACCCCGAGATCGACGCGACGACGCGCACCCTGCGTGTCCGCTTCGACATCCCCAATCCGGAGCTCGACTGGAAGCCGGGGATGTTCGTCGACATCGAGCTCGCCGGCCAGCCGCGCGAGGCCCTGGTCGTCCCCGACGCGGCGGTGCTCGACACCGGCGAACGGCGGCTGGTCTTCGTCGAGGTCGAGCCCGATCGCTTCGAGCCGCGCGAGGTCGGCGTCGGCGAGCGGCGCGGCGGGCGGGCCGAGATCCTCTCGGGGCTGGCCACCGGTGAGCGGGTGGCGACGCGGGCCAACTTCCTGCTCGACAGCGAATCGCGCCTGCGCGCCGCCTTCGCCCGCCGGGCGCCGGCGGCCGGCGCCGGGCACGAGGAGCACCGATGATCACCCGGCTGATCGAGTGGTCGGCGAAGAACCGGCTGCTCGTCCTGCTCGGCACCGCGGCGGCGATCGCTTACGCGGTGCACGTGCTGGGCGCCATCCGGCTCGACGCCCTGCCCGACCTGTCCGACACCCAGGTGATCGTCTACTCGCGCTGGGATCGCTCACCCGACATCGTCGAGGACCAGGTCACCTACCCCATCGTCTCCTCGCTGCTCGGCGCGCCGAAGGTCAAGGCGGTGCGCGGCCTGTCCGATTTCGGCTTCTCCTACGTCTACGTCATCTTCGAGGACGGCACCGATCTCTACTGGGCCCGCTCGCGGGTGCTCGAGTACCTGTCGAAGATCCAGCCGCAGCTGCCCGCCGGGGTGCGCACCGAGCTCGGGCCCGACGCCACCGGCGTCGGCTGGGTCTTCCAGTACGTGCTGCGTGACCGCGACGGGCGCCACGGCGTCGAGGAGCTGCGCTCGTTCCAGGACTGGACGCTGCGCTACGCGCTGCAGAGCGTCGAGGGGGTGGCCGAGGTCGCCTCGCTCGGCGGCTACGGCAAGCAGGTACAGATCACCGTCGACCCGAATCGCCTCGCCGCCTTCGGGCTCGGCATCGAAGAACTCGCCGCTGCGGTGCGCGCCTCCAACGACGAGAGCGGCGGCCGGGTGATCGAGTGGAGCGGCGCCGAGGCGATGGTGCGGGTGCGCGGCTACGCGCGCGAGGTCGCCGACTTCGAGCAGATGGTGGTCCGGGTGGGCCCGGGGGGCGTGCCGGTGCGGCTCGGCGACGTCGCGCGCATCGCCTGGGGGCCGGAAATGCGGCGCGGCGTCGCCGACTTCGACGGCCTCGGCGACCACGTCGGAGGCATCGTGGTGATGCGCCACGGCGAGAACGCGAAGAACGTCATCGAGCGGGTGCGGGCGCGGATCGAGGAGCTGAAACCGACGCTGCCCGAGGGCGTCGAAGTCGTCACCACCTACGACCGCTCGCTGCTCATCGATCGCGCCATCGACACCCTGAAGCACGAGTTGACGATCGAGATGATCGTCGTGTCGCTGGTGGTGCTGCTCTTCCTCTGGCATCTGCCATCGGCGATCGTGCCGATCCTCACCATTCCGATCTCGGTCCTGCTCGCTTTCATCCCGCTCTACCACTTCGGCATCACGGTCAACATCATGTCGCTGGCCGGCATCGCGATCTCGATCGGCGTGCTGGTCGACGGCGCCATCGTCGAGGTGGAGAACGCCTACAACCGGATCCATCTCTGGCAGGGGAAGTGGGCCGGCCGGGGTGCGCTCGACGCGGCCGAGCGCGAGGAGCGGCGGCGCGAGTTCTTCCACGTCCGGCTGGAGGCGCTCAAGGAGGTCGGACCGTCGGTCTTCTTCTCGCTGCTGGTGATCGCCGTCGCCTTCCTGCCGATCTTCGCCCTGGTCGATCAGGAAGGGCGGCTGTTCAAGCCGCTGGCGTGGTCGAAGAACCTCACCATGGCCCTCGCGGCGATGCTCGCCGTCACGCTCGACCCGGCGATGCGCATGCTCTTCGCGCGCATCGATCCGTTCGAATTCCGGCCGCGCTGGCTGGCGCGGCTCGTCACTTCGGCGACGGTCGGGCGCTACCACGCCGAGGAGGAGCATCCGATCTCGCGGGTCATTCATCGCATCTACGAGCCGGTCTGCCGCTGGAGCCTGCGCCATCCGAAGACCCTGCTGGGCGGTGCGGCGCTGCTGCTGGTGGTGTCGCTGCCGATGTATTTCCGTCTCGGCAGCGAGTTCATGCCGCCGCTCAACGAGGGAACGATCCTCTACATGCCGACCACCCTGCCCGGCCTTTCGGTGACCGCGGCGCAGGAGCTGCTCGAGGCGCAGGACCGGGTTCTGCGCGGCTTCACGGAAGTCGAGAGCGTGCACGGCAAGGCGGGGCGGGCCGAGACGTCGACCGACCCGGCGCCTTTCTCGATGATGGAGACCACCGTGGTGCTGCGCCCGGCCTCCGAATGGCGCGCTCGCGAGGTCTGGTACTCCGGCTGGCCGGAGTGGACGAAGCCGCTCTTCCGGCCCTTCGTGCCCGACCGGATCACCTGGCAGGAGCTGGTCGCCGAGTTCGACCGGGCGCTGCGGCTGCCCGGCGTCACCAACTCGTGGACGATGCCGATCCAGGCGCGCATCGACATGCTGTCGACCGGCATCCGGACCCCCGTGGGCATCAAGGTCTTCGGACGCGACCTGGCGGAGATCCAGAAGGTCGGCGAGGAGCTCGAAGGGATGCTGCGCGAGGTGCCGGGCACGCGCAGCGTCTTCGCCGAGCGGGTCGCCGGCGGCTGGTTCGTCGACATCGAGCCGGACCGCGCGCGGCTCGCTCGCTACGGGCTCTCCGTCGCCGACGTCCAGATGACGATCGGCGCCGCGGTCGGCGGCGAGAACGTCACCACGACGATCGACGGGCGGGAGCGCTACCCGGTCAACATCCGCTACCCGCGCGAGCTGCGCGACGATGTCAGCGAGCTCGGCCGGATTCTGGTGCGAACTTCCTCCGGGGCCCAGGTGCCGCTCGAGCAGCTGGCCACCATCCGCCTCACCCACGGCCCGGCGATGGTGCGCGACGAGAACGGCTTCCTCGCCGGCTACGTCTTCGTCGACGTCGCCGGGCGGGACATCGGCTCCTGGGTGGAGGAGGGCAAGCGAATCGTCGCCGGTCGCCTGTCGCTGCCGGCCGGCACGACGCTGGTGTGGAGCGGCCAGTACGAGAACATGCAGCGGGTTCGCGAACGGCTGACGGTGGTCGTTCCGGTGACCCTCGTGCTGATCTTCGTGCTCCTCTACGCCAACACCCGATCCACCTTCGAGACGCTGCTCATCCTGCTCGCCGTTCCCTTCTCGGCGATCGGTGCCATCTGGCTCTTCCACCTGCTGGGCTACAACGTTTCGATCGCTGCCTGGGTCGGCATGATCGCGCTGCTCGGGCTGGATGCCGAGACCGCCGTCTTCATGCTCCTCTTCCTCGACCTGTCGTGGAAGGAGGCACGCCAGGCGGGCTCGCTCGACAGTCACGCGGCTGTCGACGAGGCGATCGTCCACGGCGCGGTCAAGCGCGCGCGCCCGAAGATGATGACCGTGGCCGCCGCTTTCATGGGCCTGCTGCCGATCCTCTTCTCGACCTCGGCGGGCGCCGACGTGATGAAGCGCATCGCGGCGCCGATGATCGGCGGCCTGGCCACCTCGTTTCTCGCCGAGCTGCTGATCTACCCGGTCGCTTACAAGCTCTGGAAGCTCCGCACGGAGCTTCGTCACCTCCCCGCCGGGGAACCCCAGTCGTAGACTGACCGAAAGGAAACCGAAATGAAGACGATGAAACTCACCGCCGCCCTGTCGCTCGGAATCGCCCTCCTGCTCGCCGCGCTGCCGGCCGCCGCCTCGACCGGCGAGTCGCGCCTCGCCTCCGGCGCCGGGCCGGTGGTGCTCGCCGAGTATTCGAAGATCCACGACGCACTGGCTGCCGATCGCACCGCCGGGGTGGCCGAGGCAGCCGCCACGCTGCATTCGATCGCCGCCAAGCGGATCCCGGCGGCGGGAGACGCCGACCGGCCGCTCTTCCAGGCGGTGGCCGACGCGGCAGCGAAGCTCACCGGCGAGGAGCTCGCGGCGCTGCGCGCGCCGCTCAAGGAGCTCTCGGTGGCGGTCGATGCGCTGCTGCGCGCCGGCGGTACCCAGGGCTGGCAGCTCTACTACTGCCCGATGGCCGACGGCTACTGGATCCAGACCGCGGAGGGGGTGCGCAACCCCTACTACGGGGCGGCGATGCTCAGATGTGGCGACAAGGTCGAGGGCGTCGCGCCCCGGTGATCCCGAGAGGGTACTGCCCGAGGGTTGCGGTGCCGCCGATCGTGGGACGTTGGCCGTTGGGCGGAGGATCCGCGGACTCCGGAGCGTCGAGTCCGCGGGTATAGCCCTCCCGGCGGAGGAGACTGCCGGGAGGGACCGAAGAGGAGTCGAATCATGGACCATCGCCATCCCGAGCTGCCGGTTGCGCCCCAGCGGCCCCGGCGCTCGTTGAATGTCCTCGCCGCGGTCGCAACGGGCGAGATCGATCCGGTCTGCGGCATGACCGTCGACCCGGCTGCGGGCAAGCCGTCGGCGGTTCACGGCGGCAAGACGTTCTGGTTCTGCTGCGCCGGCTGCCAGTCGAAGTTCGACGCCGACCCCGGCAAGTACCTGGCCGGGCACCGCGATCCGATGTCGAAGCCCGCGGTCGCGCCGGCCGAGGTCCCCACCGGGACGAAGTGGATCTGCCCGATGGACCCCGAGGTCGAGAGCGACCACGCCGGTGCCTGCCCGAAGTGCGGCATGGCGCTCGAGCCGGCGCTGCCGGTCGGCCCGGCGACCAGGACCGAGTGGACCTGCCCGATGCACCCCGAGGTCGTGCGCGACGCGCCGGGCGACTGCCCGATCTGCGGCATGGCGCTCGAGCCGCGAACGGTCGAACTCGAGGCGGGGCCGAACCCCGAGTATCTCGACATGCGCCGGCGCTTCGTCGTCGCGGTGCCGCTCGCGGCGGCGACTCTCGTGCTGGCGATGGGCGAGATGATCCCGGGCGACCCGCTCGGCCGCCTCCTCTCGCCGCAGGTGCGCCTCTGGCTGCAGCTCGCCTTCGCGACGCCGGTGGCGACCTGGGCGGCGTGGCCGTTCTACCAGCGCGCGGTCGCCTCGGTGCGCAATCGCAGCCTCAACATGTTCACGCTGATCGGGCTCGGCGTCGGCGTCGCTTACGGCTACAGCCTGTTCGCGACTTTCCTGCCCGGCCTGCTGCCGCACACGATGCGCCACGGTCCGGCGGGGCTGCCGCCGGTCTACTTCGAGGCGGCCGCGGTGATCACCGCGCTGGTGCTCCTCGGCCAGGTGCTCGAGCTCAAGGCCCGCGGCGAGACCGGCGCGGCGCTGCGCAAGCTGCTCGGCCTGGCCGCCAGGGAGGCGCGCCGGATCGAGGCCGACGGCTCCGAGCACGACGTGCCGCTCGCCCACGTCCACGTCGGCGATCGCCTGCGCGTGCGCCCGGGCGAGAAGGTGCCGGTCGACGGCGTGGTGCTCGAGGGGCGCAGCAGCATCGACGAGTCGATGGTCTCGGGCGAGCCGATCCCGGTCGAGAAGGAGCCCGGTTCGAAGGTCGTGGGCGCGACGGTCAACGGCACCGGCTCGCTGGTGATCCGCGCCGAAAAGGTCGGGTCGGACACCCTGCTCGCCCGCATCGTCGCGATGGTGGCGGAAGCGCAGCGCAGCCGCGCGCCGATCCAGAAGCTCGCCGACAAGGTCTCGGCCTGGTTCGTGATGACGGTGCTCGCCATCGCCGCGCTGACCTTCGCGCTCTGGGCGACGATCGGTCCCGAGCCGCGCCTGGCGCACGCGCTGGTCAACGCGGTGGCGGTGCTGATCATCGCCTGCCCGTGCGCGCTGGGGCTGGCGACGCCGATGTCGATCATGGTCGCCTCGGGGCGCGGCGCCTCGATGGGTGTGCTGTTCCGCAACGCCGAGGCGATCGAGGAGCTGCGCGAGGTCGACACCCTGGTGGTCGACAAGACCGGCACGCTGACCGAAGGCAAGCCGAAGCTCGCCGAGGTGCGCGCCGCAGGCGGCTTCGCCGAGGACGACCTGCTCGCGCTGGCCGCGGCGGTCGAGCGCGGCAGCGAGCACCCGCTGGCGGCAGCGATCGTCACCGGGGCCGAGGCACGCGGCCTGGCGATCGCGAAGGCGGAGGATTTCGAGTCGGTGACCGGGCGCGGCGTCACCGGCATCGTCGACGGCCGGCGCGTGGTGCTCGGCAACCGGAAGATGCTCGAGGAGGGCGGCATCGACGCCGGCGATCTCGTGACCGCCGCGCAGGAGCTGGCCGCCGCCGGGCGCACCGCGATGTACGTCGCGGTGGACGGCCGCGCCGCCGGCCTGGTCGCGGTGGCCGATCCGATCAAGGCGACGACGCCGGCCGCACTCGCCGCGCTGCGTGAGGAGGGGATCCGCATCGTCATGCTCACCGGCGACGCGCGCGGCACGGCGGAGGCGGTCGCGAAGGAGCTCGGTCTCGACGAAGTGATCGCCGAGGTCCGCCCCGACCAGAAGTCGGACGTCGTCGCGCGGCTCCAGGCCGAGGGGCGCTTCGTCGCCATGGCCGGCGACGGCATCAACGACGCACCGGCGCTGGCCAAGGCCCGGGTCGGCATCGCCATGGGCACCGGCACCGACGTCGCGATGGAGTCGGCCGGCGTGACGCTGGTCAAGGGGGACCTCGCCGCCATCGTGCGCGCCCGCCGCCTGTCGCGCGCGACCATGGCCAACATCCGCCAGAACCTGTTCTGGGCCTTCGCCTACAACGCCGCGGGGGTGCCGATCGCCGCCGGCCTGCTCTACCCGTGGACCGGCTGGCTGCTCTCGCCGATGATCGCCGCCGCGGCGATGAGCTTCAGCTCGGTGACGGTGATCACCAACGCCCTGCGCCTGCGTCGGGCGCGGGTGTGAAGGAGGAACCGGCGCGAGGAATCGCTATCCGGGCCGGGCCGCCCGCGGGGGTGGCCCGGTTGGCTGCGGGAAGCGAAAGGCTCGACGCGCGGGCTGGCGCGCCACGTTGGCGGCCGCCGGCCGGCAGTTCCACTTCGACCCGGCTCTTGCCGTGTCGAATAGCTCTTCAGGGAGATTCGCCCATGCACCTGCGCCGTTCGTTCGTCGCCCTCGCCTTCGTCGCCGCCGCCCTCGTCGCCTTGCCGCTCGCGGCGCAGGAAACGCCGGCACCCGGTGGGCCGCATCGCCACGCCGGCGGGATGCCGGTCTACGACGTCGCGGCCGAGAAGGTCGTCGAGGGGAAGGTCGCCGAGCTGCTCCCCCAGGCCTGCGGCTGCGGCGGGCTCCACCTGAAGCTCGAGACCGCCGACGGTCCGCTCGAGATCGGCCTCGGCCCGGCGGCGTTCCTCGGCGAGCTGGGGGTCACCTTCAACGCCGGGGACGACGTCGCGGTGACCGGCGCGGCGCCGAAGGGGGAGGCGCGGGCCGAGTTCCTCGCCCGCTCCGTCCGCCTGAACGACAAGACCTTCGAGTTGCGCGACGCCGAGGGCAAGCCGCGCTGGTCGATGGCCGGCATGAACTGCCCGATGCACCGCAAGGGCAGCGACGCCTGAGGCCGGGCGCCCGGGCGGCCCGGCGCCGCCTGAGTTTGATCGCGGGCAAGGAGCGCCGTACCCGGAGTCGCGAGAGGATGCGACTCCGGGTCGTCCGTTCCCCGCTCCCCGCGCGGTGACGGGATGGAGGACCCTCCACACCGGGAGGCCCGTCATGCGCATCCGATTCGTCACCGTCACGCTCCTGGCCGCCGCGGCGATCGCGGCCGTCGCCCTGTCGGCGCAGGTTCACGACCACGCCGCGATGCACGAGACCGGCGCGTCCGCCGAGCCGGCGGGCGTGGCCGGACTCCCGCCGGAGCTGCGCACCCTGTTCAAGCTCGAGATGGCGGGGCTCCAGGGGGCGATGCTCGAACTCTTCCCCGCCGTGATCTCCGGCGACTGGGAGGGGATCGCCCGGATCGCGGTGAAGATCCGCGGCGGCTTCGTGCTGGCGCAGCAGCTCACGCCCGCGCAGCGCGAGGAACTCCTCCGGGCGTTGCCCGCCGGCTTCCTCGAGCGCGACGCCGAGTTCCACCAGCTGGCGACCGGCCTGGAGCACGCGGCGCACCGCAAGCAGGCGGACGTCGTCGCCTTCTACGTGAACAAGCTGACCGAGGGGTGCGTCGGCTGCCACTCCCGCTACGCCACGGAGCGATTTCCCGCCCTCGCCCCGGCGGGCCCGGCGCCGGCCCACGCGCACTGAGGCTCGGCGCGAGCTGGTCCGGAGGCCGGCCGGCGTCTATGCTGGGCCGCTCCGGATGAGCGCCGACCGATGACCCGCGCCTCGCTCCAGCACTTCCGCATCGAAGGACTCGACTGCGCCGAGGAGGTGGCGATCCTCAAGCGGGCGGTCGGGCCGCTCGCCGGCGGCGAGGAGGGGCTCGCCTTCGACGTGCTGGCCGGGCGGATGTCGGTTCCGGCCGAGGTCGCCTCGGCGCGCGTCGTCGCGGCGGTGGCGGCGACGGGGATGCACGCCGAGCCGTGGCGGGCCGGGGCGGCGGCGCCCCGCCGTCTGTCACGGCTCGCGGCGACCGCGTTCTCCGGCGCCGCGACCCTCGCCGGATTCCTCGTCCACTCGCTCGCTGGCGGCGGTCTCCTGGCGGCGCTCGGCGCGGAAGCGGCACCGCCACCGGCGGCCAGGTTCTTGTATGTCGCCGCGGTGGTCGCGGGCGGCTGGTTCGTGGCGCCCAAGGCCTGGGCGTCGGCGCGGGCGCTGCGGCCGGACATGAACCTGCTGATGACACTCGCGGTTGCCGGCGCGCTGGGCATCGGCGAGTGGTTCGAGGCCGCCACGGTCGCATTCCTGTTCGCCCTCTCGCTCGCCCTCGAGGCGTGGAGCGTCGGCCGGGCGCGGCACGCGGTCGAGGCGCTGCTCACGCTGGCACCGCCGGTGGCGCGGCTACGCGGGCCGGACGGCGCCGAGCGCGAAGTGCCGGTCGGCGAAGTGGCGGTCGGCGCGCGGTTCGTCGTCCGCCCCGGCGAGCGCCTGCCGCTCGATGGCGTCGTCTTGGACGGCCTTTCCGACGTCGACCAGGCGCCGATCACCGGCGAGAGCACGCGGGTCGACAAGATCGCGGGTGACGAGGTCTTCGCCGGCTCGATCAACGGCCGCGGCACGCTCGAGGTCGAGGCGACTCGCCCTCCCGGCGACACCGTGCTGGCGCGCATCCTGCGGCGCGTCGAGGAGGCGCGCTCGCGACGATCGCCCTCCGAACGCTGGGTCGATCGCTTCGCCCGCGTCTACACGCCGCTCGTTTTCGCCGGCGCACTGGCGGTGGCGATCGTCCCGCCGCTGGCTGGCGCCGACCCGCGGGACTCCCTCTACCGCGCCCTGGCGCTGCTGGTCATCGCCTGTCCCTGCGCACTGGTGGTCGCCACGCCGGTGGCGGTGGTCGCTGCGCTCACTGCCGCGGCGCGCCACGGCGTCCTGCTCAAGGGCGGCGCTGCCGTGGAGATACCGGCCGGGCTGGCAACGGTGGCGCTCGACAAGACCGGCACGTTGACTCGCGGTGAGCCGCGCGTCGTGGCGGTCGTGCCGCTCGCCGATCACGACGAGCGGCAGCTGCTCGAACGTGCCGCCGCCCTCGAATCGTCCAGCGAACACCCGCTCGGGCGCGCGATCCGTCAGCGGGCCACGGAGCTCGGCCTGCGGCCGGAGGCGGCCAGCCGCTTCGCGAGCCTGCCGGGGCTCGGCGCCGAGGGAGAGATCGGGGGCCGCGCCTTCTGGATCGGCTCGCACCGCATGCTCGAGCAGCGCGGGCAGGAGACGCCGGAAGTCCACTCGCGCATCGAGGCCCTCTCGCTTTCCGGGCGGACCATCGTCGTGGTCGGCAACCAGGATCACGTCTGCGGCCTGCTCGCTCTCGAGGACGAGGTCCGTCCCGAGGCGGCCGCCGCCGTGCGGGCGCTGCACGCCGCCGGCATCCGTCGCGTGGTGATGCTCACCGGGGATCACGCGCCGACCGCGGACGCGGTGGCGCGTCGGGTGGGGATCGACGAGGTGCGCAGCGAGCTGCTGCCCGACGACAAGCTCGCCGCGATCGACGAGCTGGTGGCGCGCGACGGCTCGGTGGCGATGATCGGTGACGGCGTCAACGACGCCCCGGCGCTCGCCCGCTCCACCCTCGGCGTCGCGATGGGCGGAGCCGGCAGCGACGCGGCGATCGAAGCCGCCGACGTCGCCCTGATGTCCGACGATCTCGGCAAGCTCGCCTGGCTGATCGGCCACTCGCGCCGCACCCTGGCGGTGATCCGCGCCAACGTGATTTTCGCGCTGGCGGTCAAGGCGGCGTTTCTCGTCGCCGCCCTCGCCGGCGCCGCCAGCCTCTGGTTCGCCATCGCCGCCGACACCGGCGCGACGCTGCTGGTCATCGCCAGCAGCCTGCGCCTGCTGCGCGCCTGAGGCTTCAGCGCCGCGCGGATTCGCGCCAGCGGCTGAAGGCGGCGAGAGCCCAGGTCGCACCGCCGGCCAGCGCCAGCGCGCCGCCGATCGCCATCACCACCACGCCCGCCGTCTGCCCCGTGTTGGCGATCGTCTGCTCGACCCCGTAGGTCTTGCGGCCGAGCCCCCAGGTGCCGGCGAGAACGAGGCCGGAGGCGAAGACGAGCTGGCCGCCGCCGTAGAGAAGCGCCACGCGGCGCAACGCCCGGTCGCGGCGCCGCGTCCGCGCCGGGTCGCCGGCGCCCGCACCCGATTCGGGCAGCAGCAGGGTGAGCGCCATGTAGGCGAGCGTCACCGCGCCGATGCAGGCGTGATAGTGGCCGGGAATGCGCAGGTCCGAGCCGCGGATCGCCGCGCCGAAGGCGAAGCCGGCGAGCATGAGGACGAGGCTCGCCGCCAGCGGCCAGAGCGCCGCTCGCCGCTCCGCGTCGAAGCTCCCCCGCCGTGCCGCGTGCGGCGCGAGGACGACGGCGAGGAAGAGCAGCGCGGCGGGGAAGAGTCCCCACTGCATCAGCGCGGCGAAGCCGGGCCGGTAGCGCCAGCCGAGCGGATCGCCGGCGAGCAGGAAGAGGATCGGCAGGACGGGCAGCGCCAGCGCCGCGGCCGCCCAGGCGGTCCGGCGCACCAGCTCCCGCCCGGTCCCCCAGGCAGCCAGCATCGCCCAGGCGACCAGCGCGAAGGCGAGGTTGGCGAACTGGAAGACGTGACCGCCCCCCCACATCAGCGTCTCGAAGTGCGTCTCGCGCGCCAGGCCAGCCGGCAGACGCGCCAAGGTGACGGCGAGCGCGAAGAGGGCGAGCAGCAGATGGGCGCCGCCGACGGCGAGCAGCGGGCCGCTGGCGCCGAGCGTCGCCGCGACTGATTCTGGCAGCGGTCGCCCGCCGGCGAGCGCGACCGGACCGGCGAG
>JAIOJQ010000099.1 GCA_019911865.1 Thermoanaerobaculia bacterium | reverse complement strand
TCCTCGCCTACCTGTTGACCCTGAGCCAGGACCGCACCGCGACCGCCGCGGCCGGGCCGGGCTCGATCACTTCGAAGGAGTGAAGCCATGAGATTCCACATCGTTCCCGCCATCGTCGCCCTCGGCCTCGGCTTGGCCCTCTCTGGCTGCGCGCGCAGCGAGGGGTCCGTGCAGGGCTCCGCCCCGTCGGCATCCCCTGCGACGCACTTGTCGGCCCCCGCGGTCGACCAGCGGTCCCCATCCCACGCAGGGCACGGCCCCGCCGTCTCCACCGCCGCCATGGGGCAGGCGGCGCCGGGTCAGATCGTGCCGGCGGCGGCTTCGGGTGTCGCCCTGCCCGCCTTCAGCGGAACCCGAGAGGAGACGGCGCGGTTCATCGAGTACTTCCGGGACATCCCTCTCACTCCCGAGCAGGAGCGAATCAAGGTCCAAGCCCTGACCGCCATCCCCGCACCCTGCTGCGCGGAGAACCCGCTCGCCACATGCTGCTGCCCGTGCAACATGGCCAAGGCAGCGTGGGGGTTGAGCGCCTGGCTGATCACCCAGAAGGGCTTCGGTGCGGAACAGGTCCGCGAAGCGACCCGCGCCTGGCTCGCGGTGGCGAACCCGGGCGGCTTCTCTGGCGATTCCTGTCACAGCGGTGGCTGCGCGCGAAAGATCAGCCAGAACGGCTGCGGCGGAATGAATGAGGCTGAGGTGCTCTGATCCGGGCTGAGGCGGAGCTCGCCGCCGCCAGAGTGGATCCGGCCGGGGCGAGCTTCAGCTCAGTGGCTTGGCGATGGCCCGCACGGCCTTCAGACCCGAGCCGAAGCGAGCGATCGCCTCGCGATGCTGGCGAAGCTCGCCGTAGGGCAAGTAGGACAAGGCGAGGTCGCGGACGCGGCTGAAAGCCGGCCGCGCCAGCTGTGCCCGCACCTCTTCCTCGCGCTCGTCGGGCGCGACGAGAAAGCAGGCGCCGGCCGACGGCTGCTCCGGCTCAAAGCCCAGGGCGAGATCGAGCATGCGCACGATGCCCGAATAAATGCTGGTGGTGTGCTCCACTTCGAAGGCAGCCTCGGCTCGGCCGCTCGTCCGGTCGAGCCAGAGGACGTCGATCAGGCGGATGGTCTCGGCCGCCGGCGAGGAGGCGAAGACGGCCGGCAACTCGGCCCGGCAACCGTCCCCCAGCCGGCCGGAGCCGTAGGCCCGGCTCCGGTCGTTGGACGCGACCCAGACCTCGAAGCCGAGGGCGAGCCCCAGGTCCCGCAGCCAGCCCTGCACCTCGGTGTGGGTGTGGTCGCTCTCTCGGGCTCTCGCGAGCGCCTTCGCCTGCGACGCGCTCTCCTCACGCACGCGCGCGAGCTCTTCCTCCCATCGGGCCTGCTCCGCGACGTCGCCTCCGCGTGGCGGAGCCGGATAGCGCCCGGTGCCGACGTCGAAGAGGAAGCCGCCGATGGCCCCAAGGTCGTTCGAGAGCAGATCGCGGAGGCGCTCGTTCAGCTCCAGGATCCCCTGCCTCATCGCGAGAAAGTCGTCCCAGCGGCCGAGCCTGGCCTTGGCGCCGGTGATCGCGTTGTAGCCCTTGACGATGGCCGTGTTGAAGGGCGGCACGAGCACCGGGTGAAGAAAGTAGAGCAAGTTCGCCGCCGCCGGCCCGAGGCCCTTGATTCGTTGGGCGTCGAGTTGCCGGATCGCCGCCACGACCTGCTGCTCGCCGTCGCAGCAGGAGCAGGTGTGCAGGAAGCGCCCGAAGGCGCGCTGGTTGTCGCTGTTCTCGTAGATGTCGGGGATGCGCAGCTTGGGCTTCCAGAGGAAGGCGTGGTCGGCGCCCTTGAAGATCTGGCGCTGCTCGGCGATCGAACCGACCACGATCTCGAGCGACGATCCCTTGTAGGTGTTGCCGAAGCGGCCTGCCTCGATCTCGGCAACCACCAATTGGAGCCCACGGCGGATGGAGCGGAAGTTCTTGAGTCGCTCTTCCCAGAGAAACCAGGTCTGGAACGTGCTGCGGGGATCCTGGCGCCAGCGGGCGATC
>JAIOJQ010000098.1 GCA_019911865.1 Thermoanaerobaculia bacterium | reverse complement strand
GCGCCGGCAACGCCATCGCCGCCCTGGCGCGCGACCTGGTCGCCCTCGCCGCGCTCGATCTCGGTCCGGCCCACCCGCGGCTCGGCACGACGACGCTCGAGCCGACGATGCTCTCGGCCGGCACGGTGCGCAACGTCGTGCCGGCCGAGGCGACGGCGATCCTCGACGCGCGCACGGTCCCCTCGCTGCCGCCCGCCGAGCTGGTGGCGCGCCTGCGCGCCGCGATCACCGGCGAACTGCGCGTCCTCTCCGACCGGCTGGCGCCGCAGGAGACGGCGGCCGACTCGGCGCTGCTCGCGGCGGCGCGCGCCCCGGCGCGGCGCTGTTCGGCTCGCCGACTCTTTCGGACTGGGCGCTGCTCGACCCGGCGGTGCCGGCGATCAAGGTCGGACCGGGCCGCTCGCAGCGCTCGCACACGCCCGACGAGTTCGTCGAGGAGGCGGAGATCGTGGCCGCGGCGGGCTTCTACGAGGCGCTGGCGCGCGCCTTCGCCGCCGGCAGCGGCCGGCGCGCCGGGGAGGCGGCGTGAGCGGCCGGTTGTGGGACAAGGGGGCACCGCTCGACGAGCGCGTGCTCGCCTACACCGCCGGCGAGGACCATCGACTCGACGACCGCCTGGTGGCGCACGACGTGCGCGCCTCGGTCGCCCACGCGGCGATGCTGCTCGGTGCCGGCCTGCTGTCGATCCCCGACTTCGAGGCGATCCGCTCCGGCCTCGAGCGGCTGGCCGACGAGCACGCGCGCGGCCTCTGGCGCGTCGAGCTGGCCGACGAAGACGTCCACACGGCCCTCGAGCAGCGGTTGACCGAGCGCATCGGCGCGGCCGGCGGCCGCGTCCATCTCGGCCGCTCGCGCAACGACCAGGTGCTGGCGGCCCTGCGCCTCTGGATGCGCGAGGAGTGCATCGCCCTGGCGGAGGGTGCACGCGGCGTCGCGGCGGCCCTCGACGAGCTGGCGCGCCGGCACGCCGGCGTGCCGCTGCCCGGTTACACCCACCTGCAGCGCGCCATGCCGTCGTCGGTGGCCGACTGGGCGGGCGGCTACGCCGCCGAGATCGAGGACGACGCCGCAGGGATCCTCGCCTGCCGGCGGCGCATCGATCGCAACCCGCTCGGCTCGGCCGCCGGCTACGGCACGCCGGGCCTGCCGATCGACCGCGAAGCGACGCGCGCCGCGCTCGGCTTCGCCAGCGTCCACGCGCCGGTGACCGCGGTGCAGCTGTCGCGCGGCAAGGCGGAGGCGCAGCTGCTCTTCGAGCTGGCGCTGCTGGCCGGCGACCTCGGCCGGCTGGCCGCCGACCTGGTGCTCTACGCCAGCGCCGAGTTCGGCTTCGTCGAGCTGCCCGCGGAGATGACGACCGGCTCGTCGATCATGCCGCAGAAGCGCAACCCCGACCTGTTCGAGCTGCTGCGCGGCAGGACGGCCACGGCGATCGCCGCGCTGGTCGAGGCGCTGCTGATTCCCGCCAAGCTGCCCGGCGGCTACCACCGCGACCTGCAGCTGCTCAAGGCGCCGCTCTTCCGCTCGGCCGACCTGGCCCGCGCCGCCTGCGACCTGCTCGCCGCGACGCTGCCGGCGGTGCGCTTCCGGGCCGATCGCATCACCCTCGCCCCGGAGCTGTTCGCCGCCGAGCGGGCACACCGCCTCGTCCTCGAGGAGGGAATCCCCTTCCGCGAGGCGTATCGGCGGGTGGCCGCCGCTCTGGCGCGCCACGAGGGATGAGCCGGCCGGGCTACTTGCGCCCTCGCCGGCCGCGCAGCTGGTCGATCGACAGCATGCCCGAACCGCGCGCCGCGAGGAAGAGGAAGACGAAGCAGTAGAGCGCCGCCATCGAGCCGCGGTTCTCGATCGGCCAGAAGCCGCCGGGAGCGTGCGACTTGAAATAGGCGACCGCCATCGTGCCGCTGGCCAGGAAAGCCGCCCACGGGGTGAGGAAACCGAGGCAGATCAGCGTCCCGGCGCCCAGCTCGATCCAGCCGGCCAGCTGCATCAACGGCGTGGTGGCCACCTTGCCACCGAGCAGGCCGAAGGTCTTCTGCAGGCCGTGCTGCAGGAAGAGGAAGCCGGCGACGATGCGCAGCAGGGCGTAGGCGAGGTCCTGGTAGCGGGCAAGCCACTTCATCCGGGTCTCCTTTCGGCAGCGCGGGCAGTCTAGCCGACGTCCGCGGCGAGACTTCCGCGCCGGGCCGCTTGTCGATAACCTCGCCGCATGAAGACCCCCCTGCAGCTGCTCCTCCTGCTGCCGCTGCTGGCGCTGCCGCTGCCCGCCGCCGCCGACGACGCTCCGGCGACCCCCTGGACCGCCGACCAGGCGAAGGCGATCCTCGACTCGACGCTCACCGTCCGGCTCGCTCCCGACCTCGCCGGACTCACCGCCGGCGAGCGCCGGGCCGTCGACGAGTTGCTCGCCGCCGGAGGCATCTTCCAGCGCCTCTACGAGGACCAGCGCCACCCGCAGGCGGCCGCCGAGCGGGCACGCCTCGCCGCGCCGGCAGCGCGCGCCGATCTCGCAACGCTCTTCCGGCTCTTCCAGGGGCCGGTCGCCACGACGCTCGACAACCGGCGTGAACCGTTCCTCGCCGTGGCACCGGAGACGCCGGGCAAGGCGGTCTGGCCGTGGGGGATCACCGCCGCCGAGGTCGAGGCCTTCCTCGCCGCGCAGCCGCTGCGGCGC
>JAIOJQ010000097.1 GCA_019911865.1 Thermoanaerobaculia bacterium | reverse complement strand
GCCCCCTCCCCCGCCCCGGCCGCCTCGCCGCCGACTCCCGGCGGCGAGGCGGCCGGGGCGGGGGAGGGGGCGACGGCGCGGCGCTGGATGCCGCTCCTGGCGGGCGGCCTGGTGCTGCTCGTCGGCCTGGCGATCTGGCTGCTGACGCGTCGGCCCGCCTGGACGGCGCAAGGCGCCTACGCTCTGCTGCGTGCCACCCTGGTCGGCGCCGGCTTGCCGGTCGCCGACGCGCTGCCTCCGCTGGCGCTCGCCCGCCTGGTCGAGCGGCGCCTGCCCGAGGCCTCGCCGGCCGCCGACCGGGTCATCGCCCTCTACGTGCGCGAGGTCTTCGCCGGCCGGCCAGCTCGTCGGGCGCGCCGCAAGCGCCGCGCCGCGTGACCGCAAGCCGCCGGGAGTGAGATACTTCCGGCTCCCGGCTCGATCCGTCTCCCTGTTGATGACCCCGGAGTCCGCCCGATGACCACCCTCGCCCGCATCCAGTCGCTGCTCGGCCCGCAAGGCGACGGCCTGCTCTCCCACGTCTGCGCCGGAATCCCCAGAGAGCGCATCCGCGTCCCGGCTCCCGACCACGTCGAGGCCGTCTTCGGCCCTTCGGACCGCCACCCGCAGGTGATGGTCAACCTGCAGCGCCTGCACGCGACCGGCCGGCTGGCCGGCACCGGCTACCTCTCGATCCTGCCGGTCGACCAGGGGATCGAGCACTCGGCGGCCGCCTCCTTCGCGCCCGCCCCGGACTACTTCGATCCGGCCCACATCGTCGAGCTGGCGGTCGAGGGCGGCTGCAACGGCGTCGCCTGCACCCTCGGCGGGCTCGGCCAGGTCGCCCGCCGCTGGGCGCACAGGATCCCGTTCATCCTCAAGCTCAACCACAACCAGCTGCTGACCCTGCCCAACGGCTTCCGGCAGACGATGTTCGCCGGCATCGAGCAGGCGTGGGACATGGGGTGCGCGGCGGTCGGGGCGACGATCTACTTCGGCTCGGACGACGCCGACCGGGAGATCGAGGAGGTGTCGCAGGCCTTCGCCGCGGCGCACGAGCTGGGGATGGCGACCATCCTCTGGTGCTACCTGCGCAATCCGGAGTTCAAGCAGAAGGACGCCGATCACCACACCGCGGCGGACCTGACGGCGCAGGCCAACCACCTCGGCGTGACGCTGGGGGCCGACATCATCAAGCAGAAGCTGCCGACCCACAACGGCGGCTACCGGGCTTTCAAGGGGTTCGGCAAGACGCACGACGCGGTCTACGGCGGCCTGGTCGCCGAGCACCCGATCGACTACGTCCGCTGGCAGGTGGCCAACTGCTACATGGGGCGCATCGGCCTGATCAACAGCGGCGGCGCCTCGAGCGGCGAGAACGACCTCGCCGAGGCGGTCCGCACGGCGGTGCTCAACAAGCGCGGCGGCGGCATGGGTCTGATCAGCGGCCGCAAGGCGTTCCAGCGCCCGCGCGGCGAGGGGATCGAGCTGCTCCACGCCATCCAGGACGTCTACCTGTGCAAGGACGTGACCGTTGCCTGAGGCGGGCGCGCTGAAGCTCGGCAAGTTCCGCCTGCGCCTGCTCTCCGACGGCGAGTTCCGCCTCGACGGCGGGGCGATGTTCGGCGTCGTGCCGAAGCCGATGTGGGAGCGCGCCAAGGTGCCGGACGCGCAGAACCGCATCCGCATGGCGACCAACTGCCTGCTGATCGAGACCGGGAAGGATCTCGTCCTGGTCGACACCGGCATCGGCGACCAGCACGACGCGAAGTTCGCCGCCATCTACGCCCTCGACCCGGCGGCCGTGCGCCTGCCGGCCTCCCTGGCCGCGGCCGGCTACGCGCCGGAGGACGTCACCCAGGTGGTGCTCACCCACCTGCACTTCGACCACTGCGGCTGGAACACCCGCCGCGAGGGCGAGCGCAGCGTGCCGACCTTCCCCCGGGCCCGCTACTGGATCGAGAAGGGGGAGGTCGAGCACGCCCGCGCCCCCAGCGAGCGCGACCGGGCGAGCTACTTCCCGCGCAACTGGGAGCCGCTGTTCGAGGCCGGCCAGGTCGAGCTGTTCGAAAACGAGGTCGAGGTCGTCCCCGGCGTGCGCGCCGTCAAGGCGCCGGGGCACAACGCCGACATGTGCGTGGTGACGCTCGATGGCGGCGGCGACGAGCGCGGCGTCTACTGGGCCGACCTCGTGCCGACGGTCGCCCACGTGCCGCTGCCCTGGATCATGGGCTACGACCTCTTCCCGATGGAGACGCTGGCGCAGAAGAAGCGCTGGCTGCCGCGCGCCGCGGCCGAGGGCTGGCTCTGCATCTTCGAGCACGACGCCGAGACGCCGCTGGCGCGCATCGTCGAGGATGCGCCGGGCCGGCTGCGGGCCGAGCCCCTGGCGAGCGAAGTTCGATAGGGTTGGGCGGCACCGGGCGACGGCCCCGGCGCGCCGCACCAATCCAGACAGGCAGCACCGGAGAGAGCGATGGCGACGGAAGTCGTGATGCCGCAGATGGGCGAGTCGATCGCCGAGGGGACGATCACCAAGTGGCTGGTCGGGGTGGGCGACCAGGTGGAGCGCGACCAGCCGCTGTTCGAGATCTCGACCGACAAGG
>JAIOJQ010000096.1 GCA_019911865.1 Thermoanaerobaculia bacterium | reverse complement strand
CCCTCGGCGATCAGGCGGCGGGCCTCCTCGAGCAGGATGCGTCCCCGCTCGCGGCCGGCCGCCGCGTCTTCTCCGCTGGGCGCCGGAAGCGCGGCCGCGGCCGGCAGCTGCGCCGTCGCCGTGGTGTCCCCGGCGGCCGGCGGCGCCTTGCGGCCGACCAGCAGCACGGCCGTCCCGGCGATGCCACCGCCGACGATGGCGGCGACGACCAGCGCGGTCGACAGGCGGCGCGCCGACGGCGGCGCGTAGGCGGTGGCGGTGTTGGGCGTGTTCGGCAAGGCCGCGGTCGGGCCGGTGGGTGGCGTCCAGCTGCCGGGGGGGCGCAGGACGGTCGCCGCGCTGGCGGGATCGCCGGCCGTCGCGGCGGCACGGGCGCCGGAGTGGGCGATCTCCGTCGGGTCGCCCGGCTCGATCTCGTCGAGCGGCTCGCCGGCGGCGATCCGCTCGAGATGGTGGAGCACCTCGCGGAAGGAGCCGTAGCGGTGGTTCTGGTTCTTGGCCAGGCAGCGCAGCACCACCCGCTCGAGGTCGGCCGGGAAGAGGGGCACGAGGTCGGAGAGCGGCTGCGGGTTCTCGTTGAGGATGCGGTAGAAGACGCGGCTCATCGTGTCGGCGTCGAACGGCCGCACGTAGGTGAGCAGCTCGTAGGCGAGCACGCCGTAGGCGAAGATGTCGGCGCGGTGATCGACCGGTTCGCCGTTGACCTGCTCCGGCGCCATGTAGCCGATGGTGCCCATCGCCGTGCCGGTGCGGGTCAAGCCCTGGGTGTTCATCTCCGCCAGCTTGGCGATGCCGAAGTCCATCACCTTGGCGACGCCGCTCTCGAGAATGCGGATGTTCGACGGCTTGACGTCGCGGTGAATGACCCCCTTCGAGTGGGCGTACTCGAGGCCGCGCGCGATGTCGGTCAGCCAGCGCAGCTTGGTCAGCTGCGGCACCGCGTCGCGCCGGCGGATGATCACCGACAGGTCCTCGCCGGAGAGGAACTCCTGCACCATGAAGGGCACGTCTTCGTGGTAGCCGAAGTCGTGCACCACCGTGACGTTCGGGTGGTGGAGGCCGCCGGCGATCTCGGCCTCGCGCAGGAAGCGCTTGCGCAGCTCGTCGTTGTCCGAGGTACACAGCTTGATGGCGACATTGCGCTTCAGGAAGGGGTCGCGCCCCTTCCAGACGGTGCCGAATCCGCCTTCGCCGATCCGTTCGAGGATCTCGTACTTGCCGAGCTGCTTCATGGCTGGAGAGCGGCGATGCTACCACCGGCGGAGGGCATGCGGCCCTCCACCGGCAAGGCCCGGACGGTGAAACGCCGGCTCAGTTCTGCGTCGCGCTCCACTGCGAGGTGTCGCCGGACTCGAAGCCGTCGAGGAACGGCATCGGATCGGCTTCGACGGCGGGCATCAGGCACCACTCGAGCAGCGAGCCCGAGTCGCCGGAGGCGTTGTCGTCGGCCGACAGGGTCCAGGTGCCGGAGATCGACTGGCCGTCGAAGAAGGAGAGCGCCGCGTTGGGCGAGAAGGTGCCGACGAAATCGGTCGTCGGGCAGGCCGACTCGACGGGCGTGGCCGACTCGTCGTCGAGGGTGACGTCCGGACCGTTCGAGCTGCAGCCGAAGCCCGATCCCGTGTAGCCCGGACGGTCGAAGTGCAGCTGGTTGGTGCCGCCGTCCTTCGAGAGGCCGAAGATCACGTCGCCGACCCAGGTGTGGTTACCGCGAATGTAGAGGTCGAGGTCGGTGATGTTGGTGCCGCCCGGCGGGACGACGATCGTCGTGGTGACCGCCGCGCCGTCGTCCGGGATCGCGAGGTTCGGCGTGGCGCAGTACTCGAGCGCGGTGGTGAAGGTGAAGACCGCCGAGACGGTGTCGCCGCAGGCGTTCTCGGCCGTCACCCGCCAGTGGTAGAGGACGTTGGCGGCGAGGCCGGTGGCGTCGGTCGAGGTACCGGCGACGGTGGCCGAGAACTCGGGGCTCGAGAAGTTGGCGTCGTCGTCGACCTCGACGAGGTAGCCGGACGCGCCCGCTGCCGCCGACCAGCTGAGGGTCGGCGCGGTGGAGACACCGGTCGCGCCGTTGGCCGGTGCGACGAGCGTCGCCGCGCCGGGGCCCGCCGCCAGGAAGGTGAGCTCGACCGGGGTCGAGTGCCCGGGGCTCGCGACGGCCGTGCCGTCGATCGACAGCGGGTAGGTGCCGACCGCGACCGCGCCGGTGTTGCCGACCGTCAGCAGCGAGATGCCGGGCGGCACCACCGGGTTGACGTCGAACGTGGCGCTGGTGCCGGCCGGGTTGCCGGTCACCCCGAGCGTGACGTTGTTGACGAAGCTGCCCAGGGTACCGACCGTGACGGTGAACGTCGCATCATCGCCGACGCAGACCCCCTGGCTGATCGGATCCGCAGCGAGCGTGAAGTCGTCCTCGGCGGCCAGCTGCACGGCGGCCAGTGCGTCGATCCGACCGGCGCCGAAGGTGTTGTTGGGGAAGACGCCGCCGGCGACGCCGCAGGCACCGCCGAAGGCGGGGTGGAAGGCGGTCTGGCGGATGTAGTCCTCGAGCGTGTCGACGTCGCCGGCGAGCGAGGGCGCCGCCGAGAGGATCAGCGCCACCAGGCCGGCGACGTGCGGGCCGGCCATCGAGGTGCCCTGCATGCTCTGATAGCCGCCGCCGGGGACCGACGAGCGAATGTTCTGGCCGGGCGCCGAGATGTCCGGCTTCATCCGGTTCGAACCGTCGATCGTCACCGGGCCGCGGCTCGAGAAGGTGGAGATGGTGTCGGTCGAGGTGGTCGAGCCGACCGAGAAGGAGGCGTCGTAGATCGCCGGCGGGTCGACCACCGACGAGCAGGAGGAGCCGCTGTTGCCCGCCGACACCGCGACGAAGATCCCCGCCGCGCGGGTGTTCTCGACCACCGTGCGCAGGATGTCCGGGGTGTTGCACCCCTCCGACGGCGGACAGCCCCAGGAGTTGTTGATCACGTCCGGCGCCATCGCCGGGTTCGGGTTCTGCCCGGCGAGGTCGGTCGGCGCGATGAACCACTGGAAGCACTCCGAGTAGGTCGCCGGCGTCCCATTGCCCTGGTCCATGTTGCGGCAGCCGATCCACTTGGCGCCGGGCGCCATGCCGATCTGGTTGGCGCCGCCGTCGTCGCCGACCATCGTCCCCATGGTGTGGGTGCCGTGGCTCTGGTCGTCGCAGGGGACGGGCGAGTTGGCGCCGCAAGTTCCCCCTCCGGAGTGGATGGCGTCGTGCCAGTGGTAGTTGTGGTCGGCGGTCGAGCCGTTCCAGCCGCGGTACTTGCCGAGCAGCGCCGGGTGGTCCCAGTCGTAGCCGGTGTCCTGTCCGCCGATCACCGCGCCGGCGCCGGTATGGCCGAGTGCCCAGACGTCGTCGGCGTTGACCTTGAGCAGGTTCCACTCGATGGCGAGCGGGGTGAACGGTGCGTCGACCAGCGCCTCGGGCCCTTCGGTCACCGGTTCGGCGAGCACCAGGCGCGTGTTTTCGTCGATGCGGGCGACGTCCGGCCGCGCGGCCAGCCGCTCGGCGAGCGCCCGGTCCCCCTCGACGGCGAGGAAGTTGGCGACCCAGAAGGGGCGGTAGGCGACGCCGAGCCGCTCGAGCTCGGCGACGAGCGACGCCTGGCTGCGCGCCGCGGTGCGCTGCAACGTCTCGAAGACGAAGCGCCCCCGCGCCTCCTTGCCGGTGAACGCGCGGGCGGCCGACAGGTCCGCCTGCTCGGCGAGCACGACGAGCATCGAGGCGCGCCCGTCGGGCGCCGCGTCGAAGGCGCGTGCGAGCGCCGGGTCGATGACGGCGCCACCGCCGGCCGGGGCGGCGAGGGCGGGCGCGGCGAGGGCGAGCGACAGCGTGAGTGCGGCCAGAGCGCGATGCACCAGAGAACCTCCGATTCGAGCCGGGTGGGCAGATCGGCCGAGTCTATAAGCTAGGCGCGATGAGCGGGGTGAACGGCGACACACTTCAGGCGCTGCTCGCGCGCGCGGCGACCTTTCCCGCCGCCGGCCTGCGCCTGATCGACGGCGCCGAGCGCGAGAGCTTCCACTCGTGGGCGGCGATCCGCGAGCGGGCCGCCGCGGTGGCGGGCCGGCTGGTCGCCTCGGGCGTCGCGCCGGGGGAGCGCGTGGCGCTCGTCTTCCCGACCGGGGCGCCCTTCTTCGATGCGTTCTTCGGCGTCCTGCTGGCCGGGGCGGTCCCCGTGCCGCTCTACCCGCCGGTGCGGCTCGGCCGCCTCGCCGAGTACCGGGAGCGCACCGCGGCGATGCTGGCGGCCGAGCCGCACCGGCGGGTAGAGCGGCACGGGGACCGCCCCGGCCAGCAGGACGCCGAAGAACGCATCGAAGA
>JAIOJQ010000095.1 GCA_019911865.1 Thermoanaerobaculia bacterium | reverse complement strand
CGGCGAGCCGCCGGCTGCGCGCCGCCCTGCTGCTCGCACTCGTCGCCGCGGCCTTCCTCGCCGCGCTGCCGCGCACCGGCACCGTGCGCGGCGGCGACGACGCCGTCTACCTCGCCGCGTCGAACTGGGGCGAGTCCTCCTGGTTCTTCCACCGCTACGTCCACGTCCACCTGCTGCGGCTGTTCGTCGAGCTGAGCGGCGGCGATCCGCTGCTCGGTACCCGCCTCTGGTGGTCGTTCGCCTTCGCCGTCACCGTGGGAGCACTCGCCGTCGCGGTGCGCTCCACGGGACCCGGCCTGCAGCTGCGCACCCTCGCCGTGGTGCTCTTCCTGCTCGCCGCGCAGTCGACCCTGTTCGGCATGATCGGCGCCGCCTTCGCCGACGTCTCGGCGATGATGTTCCTCACCGTCGCGGTGGCGGTCTGGCTTCACGGCCGCGCGCGCCCGCGGCCCGCCGACGGGCGTCCCTGGCACGCCTTCGCCGTCGGGGCGCTCACCGTCGCCGCCTGGCACTCGAAGGAGGTCGGCGCGGTGGGCTTCGTGCTGCTGGGGCTCGACGCGATCGAGGACGGCCGCCTCGAGTTGCGCCGCTGGGCGCGCCGCGCCGCCTGGTTCGGCGCCGGCGCGCTGGCCGTGCTCGGACTGCGCATGCTGCTCGACGGCTGGCTGCTGGGGGACTTCTTCTTCCTGTTCGACAGCACTCGCCGCGCCGGCGCCAGCCAGATGAACTTTCCCGAGCAGATGGCGCCGCGCGGCGCCGCCGAGACCTGGCTCGCGGTCGTCTGGCGGTCGGCCGGCGGCGCCGCCGGCCTGGCGATGCGCAACCTCTGGATCGCCGTCGCCGCCGCCGCCGTCGCGGCGGGGCTGCGCCGCCGCCGGCTGGAGCTCCAGCTGCTGCACCTGCTGCCGCTCGCCTACCTGCTCGCCCTGACCGTCCTCTACATCCGGCTGCCCCACCCCTTCTCGGGCCGCATGCTGCTCACCATCCTGCCCGTCGCCTGTCTGATGGCCGGCCTGCTGGCGCGCGATGCCGGGCTCGAGGAGGTGGCCTGGCGGCAGCTCGCGGCGCCGCGGGTAGCGATCCCCGCGGCGCTCGCCGCCGCCTTCCTCGTCTTCGTGGTGGTGCCGTATCGCGCCGGCCTGACGAGCGCCGCCGAGCTGGTCTCCGCCTCCCGGGTGGGGCGCTTCGGTTGGCAGCCCGGCCAGTTCCTCGACGGCGTCGCGGCGCCGGCGCTCGTCCTGGTCGCCGTCGCCGCCTTGGCCCTCGTGGCGGCCAGTCGGGAGGCCCGCATTGCCGCCCTGCTGCTCGCCGCCCTGGCGTTCTTCGGGCCCGGCGTCGCGGCCAACCAGGCGGCGCTCTCGGCCCGCTGGGCGGCGCAGAGTGGCGACCTGCTGCTCTACCCGTGGCGCCAGTTCGGCGACTCGATCCGCGCCGCCCGGCCGCGCCGCATCGCCCTGTCGCCGGATCTCTTCACCCAGTACCACATGGCCCACCGGGCGCGCACCGCGGTGGCGCGCCTCGCCGTCGGCCGCCGCGACTTCCGGGTGCGCCTCGACGGCAACCTGCCGCGCCAGGTCGACCTGGCGATCGCTAGCCCCGCCGCTTACGAGCGCTGGCGCCAGGAGCTGCCAGCGCTCGCCGCGACGGCGGAGCGTGACCGCGCCGGCTTCCTGGTGCTGGTACGGCCGAAACAGGCTGCCGCGGCGGCGGCCGGCCGCGCCGGCGAGCGCCGTGGCGCCGCCGGGCGCCCGGTCGCTACTCGACCGTGACGCTCTTGGCGAGGTTGCGCGGCTGGTCGACGTCGGCGCCGCGCCGCACGCCGATCTGGTAGGCGAGCAGCTGCAGCGGCACGACGCTGACCAGCGGCTGCAGGTGTTCGGCCACCGAGGGGATGCGCAGCACGTGGTCGGCGACCCCGTCGAGCTCCTCCGGGTCGCGATCGGTGACCGCGATGACGATGCCGTCGCGCGCCTTGACCTCCTGCAGGTTCGACTTCACCTTCTCGAAGGTGCGCCGGCCGGTGGCCAGGGCGACGACCGGCATCTGGTCGTCGATCAGCGCGATCGGCCCGTGCTTCATCTCGCCGGCCGGGTAGCCCTCGGCGTGGATGTAGGAGATCTCCTTGAGCTTCAGGGCGCCTTCGAGCGCGATCGGGTAGTGGATGCCGCGGCCGAGATAGAGGAAGTCGCTGGCCTGCTGGAAGCGGCGCGCCAGCTCGTCGGTTTCCGGTTCGAGCGCCAGCGCCTCGGCGATCGCCTGGGGCAGGTGGGCGAGGCCGGCGAGCATCTCGGGCGCCAGCGGGCTGCCTTTCTGCCGGCGCAGGTAGAGCGCCAGCAGGTAGAGGGCGGCGAGCTGGGTGGTGAAGGCCTTGGTCGAGGCGACGCCGATCTCCGGGCCGGCGTGGGTGTAGAGCACGCCCGAGCTCATCCGCGTCGCCTGCGAGCCGGGGACGTTCGACAGCGCCACCAGGCGCGCGCCGCGCTCGGCCGCGGTCTCCATCGCCTGCACCGTGTCGATCGTCTCGCCCGACTGCGAGATGCCGATGGCCAGCACCGAGGCGTCGGCGATCGGATCGCGGTAGCGGTACTCCGAGGCGTAGTCGACCTCGACCGGGATGCGCGCGATCTCCTCGATCAGGAACTTGCCGACGTGCGCGGCGTGCCACGAGGTGCCGCAGGCGAGCAGCTGGATGCGGGTGAGCCGGCCGACGAACTCCGGCTCGAGCACCAGGGTGTCGAAGGCGACCTCGCCGGTCTCGAAGTCGACGCGGCCGGCAAACGTGTCGCGCACCGCCTGCGGCTGCTCGTGGATCTCCTTCGCCATGAAGTGCTTGTAGCCCCCCTTCTCGACCTGGATCGGGTCCCAGTCGAGGCGGGTGACCGGGCGTTCGACGAGCTCGCCGGCGCGGTTCCAGATGGTGATCCCGGCGCGCCGCAGGCGGGCGACGTCACCGTTCTCGAGGAAAGCGACGTCGCGCGTCCAGGCGAGCAGCGCCGCCGGGTCGGAGGCGAGGAACTGCTCGCCCTCGCCGGCGCCGAGCACCAGCGGCGTCCCCTGGCGCACCGCCACCACCTCGTCCTCGGCGCTGCCGGCGGCCACCAGGGCGCAGGCGTACATCCCCTCGAACTCGGGCACCGCGCGGCGCACCGCCGCGGCGAGGTCGCCGCCCGCCTCCTCGAAGTACTTCGACACCAGGTTGGCGATCACCTCGGTGTCGGTGTCGGTGGCGAAGGTCCACCCCTCGGCCTGCAGCCGCCGCTTGATCGCCAGAAAGTTCTCGATGATGCCGTTGTGGATCACCGCGATGCGGCCGCGCGAATCGGTGACCGGATGGGCGTTCTTTTCGATCGGCTTGCCGTGCGTCGCCCAGCGGGTGTGGGCGACGCCGTAGCGGCCGGCGAGCGGCTGCTGCGCCAGCTTCTCGACCAGGCGGTCGAGCTTGCCCTCGGCGCGCTGGCGCTCGAGACCTGCGTCGTGGACCACCGCGACGCCCGCCGAGTCGTAGCCGCGGTACTCGAGCCGGCGCAGGCCGGCGATCAGCAGCGGGACCACCTCGCGCGGCCCCACGTATCCGACGATTCCGCACATCAGTCGCTCTTCTCCCGGCGGCCGCGTCGCCGCGCCGCCCATCCTTCGATCGTCTTCTGCGGTGCGCGCTCGACGGCGAGAGCGCCGGCGGGCACGTCGCGCGTGATCACCGAGCCGGCGCCGGTGGTGGCGTCGGCGCCCACCTCGACCGGCGCCACCAGCAGGGTGTCGCTGCCGATGAAGGCGCGCTCGCCGATCGTCGTGCGGTGCTTGGCCGTGCCGTCGTAGTTGCACGTCACCACGCCGGCGCCGATGTTGGCCCCGGCCCCCACGGTGGCATCGCCGAGGTAGGCGAGGTGGCCGGCCCGGGCGCCGGCGCCGAGGGTGGCGTTCTTGACCTCGACGAAGTTGCCCACCCGCGCCGCCGGCTCGAGCACCGCGCCGGGGCGCAGCCGGGCGAACGGTCCGACCCGGCAGCCGGCGCCGACGACGGCGCCGTCGAGCACCGAGCAGGGCTCGATCGTCGCGCCGTCGGCCACCCGGCAGTCGCGCAGCCAGGCGCCGGCGCGCACGGTGACCCCGGCGCCGAGCGTCGTCCGGCCGAGCAGGGTGACGCCCCCCTCGACCACGCAGTCGCGCCCGGCTTCGACCTCGGCGCCGACGGTGGTCGTCGCCGGCTCGAGGAAGGTCGCGCCGCCGAGCGCCAGCTGGCGCACCTTGCGTTCGCTGAGCAGCCGGTGGACGCGCGCCAGCTCGAGCCGGTCGTTGACCCCGAGCGCCTCGTGCGGGTCGGCGAGCGAAACCAGCTGCACCCGTCGGCCGTCGCGCGCCGCGCCGCTCACCGCGTCGGTCAGGTAGAGCTCGCCTTGGGCGTTGTCGGCTTTCAGCCCGGCCAGCCGGGCGAAGATCTCCGGCGCCGGCAGGGCATAGAGCCCCGCGTTGACCCGCCCGATGGCGAGCTCCTCGGGTGAGGCGTCGCGCGCCTCGACGATGCGCTCCAGGTGGCCGGCGCCGGAGATCTTCGCCCGGCTGGCCGGGCTGAAAGCCGACAACGCCCAAGGCGAGCTCTACCTGACCGACGCGGTGAGCGGCGCGGCGCGCGACGGCCGACGGGTGCAGCTG
>JAIOJQ010000094.1 GCA_019911865.1 Thermoanaerobaculia bacterium | reverse complement strand
GCGCCTTCGGGCGAAACTCCGTCTCACTCACCGGGCCGCGCACACCCACGGGCGTCTCGTCGGACATGAACGAAACATCCCACAACGACTGACCCCTTGGGAACCCCGGGAATCGAGGGGGTTTCTTCACAGCCTCTCAGTTGAACTCGTCGGGCCGCGAAGATCCCGGCAGCCGGCGGCTGACGTCGAGCACGCCGGGCTGGCCGCGCAGGGCCCGGCGAACCTTCTCCAGGTGAGCGCTGTCCCGCACGTCGAGCACGACCTCGATGTGGCCGCGGCCCGGATTCTCGGTATCTGCCTCGATCTGGCGGATATTGGTATCCAGCTTGGCGATCGCTTCGGTCAGCTTCGCCAGCATGCCGCGCCGATCCTCGGTGCGGATGAACAGCGAAACCGGGTAGACCCCCTCGCCACCCCCGGCCCAGGCGACTTCGATCTCGCGCTCCGGGTTGTAGAGGAGATTGCGCACGTTCGGGCAGTCCACCGAGTGCACCGAGACGCCACGCCCCCGCGTCACGTAACCGACGATCTCCTCGCCGGGAACCGGCCGGCAGCACTTGGCGAGCACCACGAGGAGATCCCCCTGTCCGCGCACGCGGATGGGGCCGCCCGCGTCGCGGCCGGGCACCAGGCGGTCGAAGGCCTGCCGCAGACGTCCGGGGGCCGCCGGCGGGGAGTCGAGCTGTTCGCGCGTGAGCAGGCGCTCGAGGACCTGGTGCACCGAAACCTTGCCGTAGCCGATGCGCGCCAGCAGGTCGTCCGGGCGCGCCAGACCCTCGTCCGAGAGCAGGCTGCGCAGCCGTTCGTCCTCCCAGACGCCGCGCAGCGGAATGCGGAACCGGTGCAGCTCCTTCTCCAGCATGCGGCGTCCGACCTGGATCGCCTCGGCGGTCTGCTGCATGTTGATCCACTGGCGGATCCGCGTCTTCGCCTTCGGCGTCGCCACCCACGACAGCCAGTCCCGGCTGGGATGGCGGGAGGCATGAGTCAGCACCTCGACCACGTCCCCGGTCCGCAGCACCGTGCGCAGCGGCATCAGCCGGCCGTTGACGCGCGCTCCGGCGCAGTGATGCCCGAGGTCCGAGTGGATCCGGTAGGCGAAGTCGAGCGGCGTCGCGCCGCGCGGCAGCGCGAAAACGTCGCCCTTCGGCGAGAAGGCGTAGACCTCATCCGGATAGAGGTCGACCTTGAGCGTCGACATGAACGTTCGCGAGTCCTCGCCCTCGATGTGGAGGTCGAGCAGCTGGCGGAGCCAGAGTACGTTGCGGTCGAGCGCGTCGGGCTCGGCCTTGCCCTCCTTGTAGCGCCAGTGAGCCGCGATCCCCTCCTCGGCCAGCAGGTCCATTTCGCGCGTCCGGATCTGCACCTCGAACGGCTGTCCAGCCGGCCCGAGCAGGGTGGTGTGCAGCGACTGGTAGAGGTTCGGCTTCGGCATCGCGATGTAGTCCTTGAAGCGGCCCGGGATCGGCCGCCAGTTCTGGTGGACCACGCCGAGCGCCGCGTAGCAGTCGCGCAGCTCGGGCGTCACGATGCGGAAGGCGAGGTAGTCGTAGAGCTCGGAAACCTCGACTCCCTGGCGCCGGAGCTTGTGGAAGATCGAGTAGAAGCGTTTGACGCGGTGGCTGATCTCGCACTCGATCCCGGCCTGCGCCAGGCTCTCGGCCAGGCGATCACCGATCTGCTTCGTCGCCACCTTGCCGACCCGCACCTTCTCGTTGACCGCCTGCTGCAGGGCCGCGAACTGATGCGGCCAGAGGTAGTAGAAGGCGAGATCCTCGAGCTCCCCCTTGACCTTCGCCATGCCGAGCCGGTTGGCGATCGGCGCGTAGATCTCCAGCGTCTCCTGGGCGATCCGCCGCCGGGCCTCGGCGGGCATCGAGTCGAGGGTCATCATGTTGTGAAGGCGGTCGGCGAGCTTGACCAGAATCACCCGGATGTCGCGCGCCGAGGCGAGGATCATCTTGCGGAAGGTCTCCGCCTGGGCGTCGTCCTTGCGCACGTAGAGGTGGCGTCCGATCTTGGTGACCCCGTCGACCAGCTCGGCGATCTCGGCACCGAACTCGCGTTCGAGCCGCTCGCGGGTGGTCAGCGTGTCCTCGACCACGTCGTGCAGCAACGCCACCACGACGCTGGTGAGGTCGAGGCGCAGGTCGGCGAGCAGCCAGGCGACGCTCGCCGGGTGGGTCAGGTAGGGCTCGCCGGAGCGGCGCAGCTGATCCTTGTGCATCTCGGCCGAGAAACCCCAGGCGCGCGCCAGCAGCACGCGGTCCACCGCGCGGCCGTTGCGCTCGAGATGCAGCGCGAGCTCCTCGAGCCCCGGCGGACGGGGCGGCAGGACGGGCGGCGGGGGCTGGCGTTTGCGGTCGTTCATCGTCGTCACCGGCGGCGACCCGGAGGGCGGCCGCCGGCGACGATTCTACGGGGGTTCAGCGGGCCGGGGCGGAGGCGGGCCGGCGGCGGGCCGGGGCGTCCTTGCCGCGGTTGAAGCGCCCTCCCGGACCGAACCACTCCTCCCACAGGATGGCGAAGGGGCTGGCGATGTAGATCGAGGAGTAGGTGCCGACGACGATGCCGATCAGGATGATGAAGGCGAAGCCACGGATCGCCTCGCCGCCGAAGAGCCAGAGCATCATCGAGGCGAGGATCGTCGTTCCGCCCGTCAGCAGCGTGCGCGACAGCATCTCGTTCAGGCTCCGGTTGATCAGCGTCAGCAGATCGCCGCCCCGGGACTTGCGCATGTTCTCGCGCACCCGGTCGAAGGTGACCACCGTGTCGTTGACCGAGTAGCCGATCAGGGTCAGAAAGGCGGCGACCGTCGTCAGGTTGAACTCGTAGCCCATGAAGGCGTAGATGCCGAGGGTGATCAGGACGTCGTGCAGCACCGCCATCGTCGCTCCGACGCCGAAGCGCAGCTCGAAGCGGAGCCAGATGTAGGCCAGCATGCCCAGCATGGCGCCGATCACAGCCAGGAAGCCGCGCTGACGCAGTTCCGAGCCGACCTGGGGACTGACGTTGCCGCTCGCCAGCACGGCGAAGCTGCCGATCGAAGCGCTCTGCTGCAGGGTCGCCAGCGCGCGCGGCGACACGCCGGCCGCCCGCGCGACCTCGTCCCAGGAGACGAACAGGCCGAGCCGCTTGCGCTCGGCCAGCACGGACTCGGCGATGCCGGCATAGTGCCCCGGCGCGGCCTCCGGTCCGACACCGTCCGGATCCCCGGCGGCCAGCAGGTCGGCGACCGCGAGGGTACCGATGCGATTGAGATCGGACTTGCCGGCCACGGCGGAGTTGAAGGAGCCGTCGAGCGCGGCGAGCACCGCCGGCGCGCTGCCCTCGGCGTTCGTCTCGTCGAGCGGCGTCGAGATGATGACTTCGTTCTTGTCCTCGGTGCCGAAGCGCTGGATCTGGGGCTCGCGGATGCCTGCTCCGCTGACCACCTGGCGCAACTGCTCGACGTCCGGGCGCTGGTGGAACTTCAGCGTCAGCTGCGTGCCTCCCGCGAAGTCGATGCCCATGTTGAGATGCCCGAGGAAGAAGACCGCCACCGCGCCGATCGCCATCACCACGAAAGACACGGTGATCCAGAACCGGCGGTACTTCATGAAGTCGATCTTGGTGTTGCGCAGGATTTCCATCGCAGAGCTCCTCGGGTCGCCGCGCGCCCGTCAGATCGAGAGTTTCGGGGCGTTCGGCCGCACCACCTGGGTGAGCTCGAACAGCCACCGGCTCACGTAGATGCCGCAGAACAGGGTGCCGAGGATGCCGATCGAGAGGGTCACCGCGAAGCCGCGGATCGGACCGGTACCGAACTGGAAGAGGAACAGCGCCGCGATCAGCGTCGTGATGTTGGAGTCGAGGATCGACGAAAGGGCATTGTCGAATCCCGCGTCGATCGCCGAGCGGATCGTCTTGCCGACCTTCATCTCCTCCTTGATGCGCTCGAAGATCAGCACGTTGGCGTCGACCGCCATGGCAATCGAAAGGACGATGCCGGCGGTGCCGGGGAGGGTCAACGTGGCGCCGAAATAGGCGAGGGCGCCGAACAGCAGCACGACGTTGAGCGCCAGGCCGAGCAGCGCGTTGACCCCGGAGAGCCGGTAGACGACGAGCAGCGAGAGGATGATGCAGACCATCGACAGCATGCCGGCCTTGATGCTCGCCTCGATCGAATCCTGTCCGAGCGACGGGCCGACGGTCCGGTCCTCGAGGTAGACGATGCCGGCGGGCAGGGCGCCCGAGCGCAGGGTGGTGACGAGGTCCTGCACCTCCTGCGGGGTGAAATTGCCCTCGATGAGGCCGGAATCGGTGATCCGGGCGTTGATCTGGGGCGCCGAGACGATGGTGCCGTCGAGGACGATCGCCAGCCCGCGTCCGACGTTGGCGCCGGTCGCCTCACCGAAGGCACGGGCGCCGTCGGCGTTGAGCAGGAACGAGACCACCGCCTGGCCGAACTGCCCCTGCGAGGGGCTGGCGTGCTTGAGGTCCCGGCCGGTGATCACCTGCCGCTTCTCAACCGCCCAGAAGGCCTGCGACAGGATGCGCCCGGTCGCCGTGTCGCGGCGGATCTCCGGCAGGATCTCGACGTGGGTCGGCAGCCGGCCGCCGTAGTGGGCGAGGATCTCCTCGCGCGTCGCCGCGCCACCGCCGGTCCAGGGGAAGTCGGCGAGGCGGAACTCGAGGAAGGCGGTGTTCTTGATCAGCCGCTTGACGCGCTCCGGATCGTCGACGCCCGGCAGCTGAACGACGATGCGGTCGCTGTCGATCCCCTGGCGGGCGATCACCGGCTCGGCGACGCCGAACTGGTCGACGCGGTTGCGGATCGTCTGCTGCGCCTGGTTGACGGCGCTGTCGCGGATCGCGCGCTCGTTGGCGGGGTGCATCGAGAACACCAGCCGGCTCTCCCCGTCGGCCGAGTACGACCAGCCGTTGCCGAGCCAGTCGTCGGCGACATCTTCGAGCCGCTGCCGGTCGGCGGCAGCGAAGCCGGTGGCCTCGAAGCGCGTGTCCTCGAGCCGGTTCGTCGCCACGCCGGCGACGCCGCCGTCGGTCGCCTCCCGGCGCAGGATCTCCATGTCGCGGTCGGTCTCGGCCCGCACCGCGTCCTGCGTCTGGACCTGGAGCTCGAGGTGGATGCCGCCCTGGAGGTCGAGACCGAGGTTGATCTTCTCCCCGGGCGGATAGGCCGCCCACAGTGCCAGCGCCCCCAGGCCGACGATCAGCAAGCCGCGCCAGAGATGGCGGTTCTTCATCGCCTCCCCTCCTCGGCCGTCGGCTCTCCCTCGAGGCCCGCGATGGCGGACCTGGCCACCCGCACGCGGACGTTGTCGGCGAGCTTCAGGTGCACGACCTTCTCCTCGACCGCTGCGATCTCACCGAGCAGGCCGCCGTTGGTCACCACCTTGTCGCCCCGCTTGAGCTGGCCGAGCATCGCCTGGTGGACCTTCTGCCGCTTGCGCATCGGCGCGAGCAGCAGGAAGTAGAAGATCGCGAAGATCAGCAGGACCGGAATCAACTGGACGAGCGCCGACGGCGCCGACCCCGGCGCGGACGCCTGAGCTAGGAAAAAAGGCATGGATGCCTCCGGTCACGAGACCCGCGTACTCGGCGTCGTCGCGCGCGCCGCCGGTGTCAGGACCGGAGACCGCCCGGACCACCGGACTCGGCGGAACCGGACGACGGTGAGTCGGGGCTCTCGGTACGGTTTCCGTCCGCGGAAGTCCCGCTCCGCGATCGGAGGCGAGTCTCCAGCCGACAAGAGGCGATAGCCTGTCGGAGATCCGCCATGAAGTCAAGAAAGTAGCGGAGGTTGTGCAGGGTTCCGTACACCGCCCCGGTGATCTCGCCGGCGCGCACCAGGTGGTGAAGCATGGCCCGCGGCACCCGGGCGCAGACCGGACAGGCGCAGAGGGGGTCGATCGGACCGGGGTCGTCACGGAAGGCGGCGTTGCGGATCCGCAGCAGCCCCGAGCGGGTGTAGAGCAGTCCGTGGCGCCCGTTGCGCGCCGGCAGCACGCAGTCGAAGAGGTCGACCCCGCAGGCCACCGCGTGGGCGAGGTCGGCGGGCGTGCCGACGCCCATCAGGTAGCGCGGCCGCTCCCGGGGCAGCGCCGGCGCCGTCCATTCGACGACCGCCCGGCGCTCGGCTTCCGGCTCGCCCACCGACACGCCACCGATGGCGAAGCCGTCGAACGGCAGCCCCGCCAGGTCGGCCGCCGCCCGTTCGCGCACGGCCCGGTAGCTGCTCCCCTGGACGATGCCGAACAGCGCGGTCGCCTCGGGGCGGCGGCGCGCCGCGACCGCCCGGCGGGCCCACTCGAGGGTGCGCTCCCAGGCGGCGCGGGCGCGCCCCTCGTCGACCGGCCAGGGCGGGCACTCGTCGAGCACCATGGCGATATCCACCCCGAGCCGCTCCTGCGCCGAAACGACGCCGGCCGGCGTGAAGCGCACGGTCGCGCCGTCGAGATGGCTGCGGAAGGTGACGCCATCCTCGTCGATCCGGCGCATCCCTTCGAGGCTGAAAACCTGGAAGCCACCGGAGTCGGTGAGGATCGGCCCCCGCCAGCCGGTAAACGCGTGGATCCCGCCCAGCTGTTCGACGGTGTCGATTCCGGGGCGCAGCGTCAGGTGGTAGAGGTTGGCGAGCATCACCTGCGCGCCCGCCGCCTCGAGCTCCTGCGGCGTCACCCCCTTGACCGCCCCGCGGGTGCCGACCGGCATGAACGCCGGCGTCTCGATGACGCCGTGCGGCGTGCGCAGCCGCCCGAGGCGGGCCGCGCCGTCGCGGGCGAGGACCTCGAAGCGCGGCTCCACGCCGCGGCTCAGGAGCCGTTCGCCCGGCCGCCGCCGCCGAGGTCGACTTCGCGGACCTCGACATCGGCGGGCAGGCGGAGCTCGAAGCGATCCTCCGGCAGCGCCTCGTTGCGCACCAGGTGATCGAGACGGTACTCGGTCGAGTCGCCGTTGGGCTCGACGTAGCGCATGCCCACCGGCAGGTAGTACTGGCGGTCGATCCACAGCGTCATCGACTTCAGCCGCTTGGCGATCCGCGCGTAGCGCGGGGTGAGCACCAGCTTGTAGGGCTCGCCTCCGGCGGGGACCGTGTAGCTGACCGAGAAATAGGACATCAGCGAGTCGAGCGAGCCGCTGGCGTTGAGGTAGTGAAAGGCCTGCCGGGAGACCCGCCCGACCTTGACCCGCTCGGCGCGGCCCAGGTCGCGATACCAGGTCAGCATCTCCTCGCCCGCGATGACCAGCGAGATCGGCTTCGGGCTCTCGTACTCCCAGCGGACACGATCGGGGCGAGCGTAGGAGAAGGTACCGGTCGAGCGCTCCGGAGCGGCGAGGAACTCGCTCTCGCGCTCCTGGACGAAATCGGCGCTCAGGGTCGCCAGCCGCTTCTGCTCGAAGCGGACCCGGTCGATCAGCGCGTGGAGGCGGGTCGAGGGGGAGAGGCCCTCGGCTTCCGGATCGGGGGGCGTGCCGCCCTCCTCGCCGCGCGCGGCGACCGGAGCCAGCAGCAGAAGGGCCAGCAGGGCGAAGCGACGGAGACGGAAAGTCTTCTTCACGGCGATCGAACAGGCTCCTTCGGGGGCGGCGGGCGGGAACGGGCGGACGGCGCGGATGCGCGATCCGTGCCGAGGCATTGTATCCGCTCGGAGTTGCCGGTTGACAGCCCCCGGAGGCGCTGCTACCGTCCCGCGCTCGCCGGCCCGCTGGCCGCCCGGAGACCCCTCACATGCCCGACCTGGGAAACAAATACGAGTGCTTCAGCTGCGGGGTGAGGTTCTACGACCTCGGCAAGCCCGCGCCCATCTGCCCCAAGTGCGGGGCCAACCAGAAGGACGCCCGCAAGCAGGAGGCGGCCGCGGAGTCGACCGTCCGGCGCAAGCGGCGCGAGGAGGTCGTCCGCATTCCCGACGAGGAGGAGGTCAGCGGCGGCGCCGCACCGGCGGACGACGACTTCGGCGACGACGAGATGGAGCGTCCGGAAGGGGTCGAAGACGACGAACCGGTCGAGGACCTGGACGAGGAAGATTAGCGCCGCCCGCCCGTTCGGGTTCGCCCTCGGGGCGAACCTGGACTCGCCGCGCGATGCGATCGCCGCGGCCCTGGAGCGGCTCGCCCGGCGCTTCGGCCCGCTCGAAGTGGCGCCGCTCTACCGCAGCGAACCGGTGTCGCCCATTCCGCAGCCCGAGTACCTGAATACCGTCGCGCTCGGCCACGGCCCGCAGGAGCCGGAGGAGCTGCTCGCCGGCGCCCTCGCCGTCGAGGCCGAGCTCGGCCGGCGACGCGACCTGCCGCTCGGCCCGCGCCGCATCGATCTCGACCTGCTCTTCGTCGGCGACCTCGAGCGCGACGCCCCCGGCCTGCGCCTCCCCCACCCGCGCCTGCGCGAGCGCCGGTTCGTCCTGGCGCCGCTCGCCGACCTCGTCCCGGATCTGGCGCTCCCCCCCGACGGCCGTCGGGTCGGTGACCTGCTCGCCGCCCTGCCCGGGGGCCCGTGGGTGAAGCGGCTGAGGTCGGAGGATCCGTGCTGCTGACGTTCGCCACTCTGGCGGTCAATCTGCTGGTCTTCGGCGCCCACGCGCTGCTGCCGCTGCGCGCCGCCCGGGGCGACGCCGCCGTCGCCCGCCTGTGGAGCCGGGCCGCCCTGCCCGCCCTCGGCCTGGCGAGCGCCACGACCCTGTTTGCACTGCGCCGGGCGCCCGACGCGGCGCTCGCCTGGGGGATCACCGGGCCGCTCACCGGGCCGCTTGCCCTCCGGCTACTCCTCGTGGCCTTCGTCGCCCTCGTCGCGACCGACCTGCTGGCGCTCGTCGGCGGCGACCGCCTCAACCGGCGCGAGTGGCTGGTGATCGGAGTCTTCGGCGCCCTGGCGCTGGTCCTGGTGACCTGGGTCTCGGAGATGCTGCGTTTCGGTGCCGGCCCGGTGCCCATGCCCGGTCCGCTGCTGGCCGGCGCGCTGCTGCGCGTGCCGCTGGCTCTCGCCGCAGCCGAGCTCGCCACCGGCCGGCCGCGACTGTTCACCCTGCTGGCCGGTCCGGCGCTGCTGGTCGCCGTGCCGCTCTGGCCGCT
>JAIOJQ010000093.1 GCA_019911865.1 Thermoanaerobaculia bacterium | reverse complement strand
AGGCCGACGCCTCCGATCATGACGAGCGCCCCACCGACGGCTCCCAGCATCGGGTTGACCGAGAGCAGCGTCGCCACGGCGATGCCGGGCAGCCAGCGGCCGGCGCGCCGGCCCGCCCGCCCCTGCTCACCGGTACCGGCGCTCCACACTTCGGTCAGCTGGCGGGCGATCTCCTCGCGCCGCGCCAGCCCGCCGTTGAAGGTCAGCACCCGGTCCGGGTTGGGAACCTGGATCCAGCGATCGACCTGCGCGCCGTCGATCTGGCGGGCCCGCTCGAGCGCTACCTTGGCGTCCTCGAAGAGGTAGGACTCCGAGTACGAGAGGCTGAGGTTGTACCAGGCCGCCGCCGAGGAGCCCTCCGATTCGGCCGCCCGCTTGAAGTACCCGTTGGCCGCCGCGAAGTCCCCCTTGCGGAAGGCGTCGGCACCCAGGTTGAGCAGTGCCGCCGAGAAGCCGGATTCACGCGCCTGGACCTGCCGGTAGAGACCGCGCGCGATCTCCCACTGCCCGAGGGTGCGGTGCACGTCGGCGCTCAGCTCGAGTGCCGCGGCCGAGTCGGGCAGGGCGCTGCGCAGCACGGCGAGGTCGGTGAACAGGTTGCCCGACAGGCGTCCCTGCTCGAAGTCGTCGAGCGCCCGCATCGGCGGCGAGTGCGCGATGGTCAGCTGGCGGACGATCCGGTCGGCGGCCGGCGGCGCCAGGGCGAGCACCAGCCAGATGCCGGCCAGCACCCCACGTTCGCTGGCCGAGGCCTGCCTCCAGAGGACGACGGTCCAGATCAGCAGGCCGACGGCGAGCCCCCCGGGCACCGCAAAGGGGCCGAGAAGCAGCGCGACGGCCAGAACGTGAGCCACCGCCGCCGGAATCCGCCGCGCCAGGGCGGCGTGCAGATTCCGATAGGCGGCGCCGCCGCGGGCGAGCGCCACGGCGGCGAGGTAGAGAGCCGCGCCGAGCAGCAGCGCCGCCAGGCTCCACAGGGCCACCCGGCGCATCACCGCCGATCGCTCCGGAAGCGAGAACAGCCGGGCGAATCCGCCGGCCAGGTTCGAGACGGCTCCGAGCTGGTCGCCCTGCTGCCAGGCGACTCGCGCGGCGGCAAAGGCGACGTCCGACCTGCCGGGGTCGAGCGCCTCGGCGGCGTCGAGGGCGCGCCGGGCGCGCGCGAAGTCCCCCTCCCCGGCCGCCTGCCGGGCGCGCGCGGTGGCGCCGAGCGCCAGCTCCGGCAGCCGCACGAAGCCGAGCTGGCGCGCTGTCGCCTGCAGGCTGCGCAGCGTTTCGCCGGCGCGCGCCGGATTGTCCTGCAGCGAGGCGCCGAGCCATTGCAGCCAGAGCTCCTGCAACCGCTTGAACGAGAGCTGGATGCTGCGCGTCATCTCGAACCCGGCCGGGGCGAAGACCGCCGCGCCGGGAGCGGCGCTGGCGGTCGCCGGCGCCAGCAGCGCCGCGGCGACGAGCAGCGGCAGGACGAGATTCCTAACCGCGGCGCGAGACATAGCGGAGCCGCAATTGATCGAGGTAGCTCTCGACGAAATGGAGCTCCTGCGCCGAGAGCCCGCGGCCGAATCGCTCGTGCAGGGCGCCGAGCAGGTCGATGTAGAAGCGCGAGGCATCGAGGTCCCGCACGAGACGCCCGTCCGGCAGCGGCACGTCCCCCATGCAGGCGAGGGCCCAGCCCGAGACGAACTCGAACAGCTCCATCAGGCCGGGCGGTGGCGCGACCGGTCCCTCGGGGAGCGGCAGGTTGCCGCCCGCCCAATCCGCGCCGGCGGCCGGCGCGGGTGCCGGCGGTTGCGCGGCCGGCTCCGGCTCGGCCGGCGGCGCCGAGCGGGTCTCCGGCTCCGCCTCCGCCTCGGTATCCGGCTCGGCGAGCGCGCGCTCGAACTCCTCCTTCAGGCGCCCGTCGGGCGTGAACATCCGCTTGTCGGTGACCCTGATCTCACCCACCCCCAGCCGACCTCCAGCCTCGCGCTGTCCGCGAATTCGCCCCGGTATGCTAGCAGGGTGAACTCCGCCGCGCCGCCGTCGCCGACCGATCTCGTCCGCCTGCTCGACCTGGTGGCGCGCCTGCGCGCTCCGGACGGTTGCCCCTGGGATCGCGAACAGACCTTTCCGGATCTGCGGGCCTACCTGCTCGAAGAAGCGCACGAGACCGCCGATGCGCTCGACCGCGGGGATCCCGAGGCGCTGGTCGGCGAGCTCGGGGACCTGCTCTTCCAGGTGGCCTTCCTCTCCCGGCTCGGCGAGGAGGCCGGCTCGTTCCGGCTGGCCGATGCCATCGACCGCGTCGAAGCGAAGATGATCGACCGCCATCCGCACGTCTTCGGCGGCGAGCGACTCGCCGACGCGCAGGCCGTCCGCCAGAGCTGGGAGCGTCGCAAGTTGCGCCAGGAATCGAACGGCCGCACCTCGCTGCTCGACGGCGCCGCGGCGGCCTCGCTGCCAGCTCTCGTCGCTGCCTACCGGTTGACCCAGAAGGCGTCCGGTGTCGGCTTCGACTGGCCCGACGCGGCGGCGGTCTTCGCCAAGGTCGACGAAGAGCTCGGCGAGCTGCGCCGCGAGGTCGAGGCGGCCGGTGCGACCCCCGACGCGGCGGCGAAGCAGCGCCTGCGCGAGGAGACGGGCGACCTGCTGTTTTCCGTCGCCAACCTCGCCCGTCACCTCGATGTCGACCCGGAAGGGGCTCTGGCAGCGGCGAACCTGAAGTTCCGCCACCGATTCGCGGCCATCGAGGCGGGCCTCGCGGCGCGGGGCCGCAAGCTGGACGAAGCGGACCTGGCGGAGATGGACGAGCTCTGGGAGGAGGCGAAGCGGCGCGAGCGCGCTAGCGCACCGGAGCGACCGGCTCGTCCGACTTCCTGACCAGCGGCGCGAGAAAGTCGGCCACCGTGGCGGCCACCCGGCGATGCCCTTCCGGGTTGGGATGAAAGCCGTCCGGCAAGTTGAGTTCGGAGTGGCCGGCGACGCCGTCGAGCAGGAAGGGGAGCAGCGGAACGTCGAGCTCGGCCGCCAGGCGCGGCCAGATCGCCGCGAACGCTTCGGCATACTCGCGGCCGTGGCTGGGCGGCATGCGCATGCCCGCCAGCACCACCTGTGCGCCGGCGGCGCGGCTGCGCAGCACGATGTCGCGCAGGTTCGCCTCGATCCCCTCGATCGGCTGGCCGCGCAGGCCGTCGTTGGCACCCAGCTCGACGATCACCCAGTCGGGGCGCTGATCGAGCAGCCAGTCGAGTCGCTCGCGCCCGCCAGCCGTGGTGTCGCCGGAAACGCCGCCGTTGATCACCCGCACCGGCACACCGCGCCGTGCCAGCTCCTCGCCGACCCGCGCCGGGAAGGCCTCTTCCTCCGCCAGCCCGAGGCCGGCGCTGAGGCTGTCACCGAGAAAGACCACCAGCGGCCCAGCGGAGGCGGCGGGAGCGCGGGCCGCGACTCCCGGAGTCGAGGTACTCGGCGATGCGGCCGCCGGGGCCACCGGGCCGCCAACGGGCCCGGCCGGCGGCGAGGCTCCCGGAGGGAGCGGCTCGCGCGTGCAGGCCGCGAGGAGCAGCCCCGCCATCAGGACCGACCGCACCCACCCCGCTCGTGCCACCACACCGCGCATCGCCGTCCATCCTAGCCGCAGTGCCCGGGAGCCCGGCGGCCGCGTGCTACTGTCCCCCGGCCGCGACCGCCGATGCCCGCCGAATCGACGACTCCCCGCCTCGAGCTCCATCAGGTCACCAAGCGGCTCCGCTCGGGCGAGCGCGAGCTGGTGGTGGTCGACGCGGTCGATCTCGCCGTGGTGCCCGGCGAGTTCCTCGCCATCCTCGGACCGTCGGGATCGGGCAAGTCGACGCTGCTCGGCCTTGCCGCCGGGCTGGATCGGCCGACTGCCGGCGAGGTACGGATCGACGGCCGACCGATCCAGGACCTTTCCGAAGGAGAGCTGGCCCGCCTGCGCCGCGGCCGAGTCGGCTTCGTCTTCCAGTCGTTCCAGCTGCTGGCCAATCTGACCGCGCTCGAAAACGTCCTGCTGCCGCTCGAACTCGCCGGTACCTCCGCGCCGCTGGAGCGCGCCCGCCGCATGCTGGCCGAGGTCGGCCTGGCCGAGCGCGAGCACCACTACCCCGCCCAGCTGTCGGGCGGCGAACAGCAGCGGGTCGCCCTGGCGCGCGCCTTCGCTACGGGCCCCGACCTGCTGCTGGCCGACGAGCCGACCGGCAATCTGGACGGCGCCACGGGTGCGCGGGTGCTCGAGCTGCTCGCCCGCCTGCGCCGCGAGCACGGCACCACCATGCTGCTGGTCACCCACGATCCGGAGGTCGCCGCGCGCGCCGATCGCCGCATTCACCTGCGCGACGGGCGGATCGAGCGGGTGTCGTGAAGGCGCGGTCGCTGCTGCGCCAGATCGTCCGCGAGTCGCGCGGCGCCCGCGGCCGCCTCGCCTTCTTCGTCCTCTGTCTGGCCGCCGGCGTCGCCAGCGTCGTCGCGGTGGCCGGCTTCTCGGCCTCGCTGCGCGGCGCCCTCGCCAGCGAGTCGCGGCGCCTGCTGGCCGGCGACCTGCGCGTCGAAGCGCTGCGGCCGCTCCCCGCCGAGGGGGAGGCGGTGCTCCGCCGAGCCGGGCCTGCGCATCGCGCGGGTGTACGAGCTGCCGACCGTCGTCCTCGCGCCGGCCGATTCGCCCGGCGCCGGGCGCAGCCGCCTGGTCGAGCTGCGCGCCGTCGACGGCGACTTTCCGCTCCACGGCGCCCTCGGCCTCGAGCCGGCGCGACCCCTCGCCGAGCTCGTCGC
>JAIOJQ010000092.1 GCA_019911865.1 Thermoanaerobaculia bacterium | reverse complement strand
GCCGCCGTGGCCGTCGCGGCCAGGCCGGCGGCGAGCAGGACGCGGCGGGTGAGCGACGGGCGGCGCGTCATCGACCGTTCAGCTCCGCGGCCGCCGCTCGAGGACGATGCCGAGCCTCTCCATGCGCCGGTAGAGCGCCTGGCGCGACAGACCGAGCGTGGCGGCGACGCGCGACACGATGCCGCCGTGCTCGACCAGCAGCTCCTCGAGCCGGCGCCGTTCGCCGGCCTCGTCGACGCTTTCCGGGGCGCGCTCGCGAGGCGGCGATGCAGCCGGGTGCGTGCCCGGGCCAAACCCGAGGTCGGCCGGCGTCACCCAGGGGTGGCGGGCCAGCAACGCCGCACGCCGCACCCGGTTACCGAGTTCGCGGACGTTTCCCGGCCAGTCGTGCGCGAGCAGCGCGCGCCGGCTCCCCTCGTCGAAGACGGGCACCTCTCCCGCGGGGCGCTCGGCGCGCGCCAGGAAGTGCTCGGCGAGCGGCAGCACGTCGGCGCGGCGGCGGGCGAGGGGCGGCACCTCGAGTTCGATCACCGCGAGCCGGTAGTAGAGATCCTCGCGGAAAGCGCCGCCGGCGATCGCCCGGGTCAGATCGGCGTTGGTGGCGGCGACGACGCGTACGTCGACCGTGATCGTCTGCGAGCTGCCGAGCCGGGTGATCTCGCCGCTCTGCAGCACGCGCAGCAGCCTCGCCTGGCCGGCCGCCGACAGGTTGCCGATCTCGTCGAGCAGGATCGTGCCGCCGTCGGCCGCCTCGAAGCGGCCGATGCGGCGCCGGGTGGCGCCCGTGAAGGCGCCGGCCTCGGCGCCGAACAGCTCGGCCTCGAGCAGCGGATCGGGGAGCGCGCCGACGTCGACCCGGACCAGCGTGCGCCGCCGGCGCGGCGAGTTGGCGTGGATCACCTCGGCGAGCTTCTCCTTGCCGGTTCCGCTCGCGCCGGTGAGCAGGACCGGAACGTCCGCCGCCGCGATGCGGGCGGCGAGCGCCAACAGCTCGCGCATCGCCTCGCTCGCCACGACCATGCCACAGGTGTCGACCGCCGATCCGGCAGCGGGAGCGTCCGCTGGCGCGTCCGCCGGGCGGGCCACCGGCTGGCGCGCCTCCTCGCCGGCAGCGAGCTGCGCCCGCACGGTCGCGATCAACCGCTCGTCGTCCCACGGCTTCTCGACGTAGTCGGCGGCGCCCTCGCGCACCAGCCCGACGGCGGTCTCGAGGTGGGCCCAGGCGGTCATCAGCACCACCGGCAGCGCCGGCGCGCGACGGCGGATCTGGCGGAAGAGCGCGATCCCCTCCTCGCCACCCGTGGCGCCCGGCGTGAAGTTCATGTCCTGGAGGACGAGGCCGACGCCGCCCGCCTCGAGGCAGGCGAGCGCCGCCTCGGGGCCGCGGGCGATCACTGACGGGATCTCGGCCAGCTCGAGCAGGAGCGCCAGGGCCTTGGCGACCCGCTCCTGGTCTTCGACGATCAGGACGCGCGCCATGGCGCGTCACGGTAGCCCGACGCCGCGCGTCTGGCAAGCGGGGCCGGGCGGCCGGCGCGCCGGGCGGAGCGCCGGACCTCCACGAACTGCCTCAGACGGTGCGCGTCGCGAGCGCCGGTGACAACCTCGACGCCCGGCGTGCCGGCAGGATCGTCGAGGCGACGCCTACCGCCCAGATCAGCAGCAAGCCGGCGACGGTCAGCGTCGGCGACAGCTTGCCGCCGGCGAACTGGGTGACCAGCACGACGTTGAGGGCGAAGGCACCGATCAGCCCGAGCGCCATCCCCATGGCGGCGATCAGCGTGTTCTCCACCAGGAAGTGGCGCAGAATCTCGCCGCGGCCGGCGCCGAGCGCCCGCCGGGTGCCGATCTGCTTGGTGCGCTGAGTGACCGAGAAGGAGGTGGTGCCGTAGATGCCGAGCGCGGTCACCGCGAGCAGCAGCGCCATCAGGATCGCCAGCACCTTCGACAGGAAGACGTTGAGCGAGTAGCCGCCCGCCTTGATCTCCTCGAGCGTGCGAACGGTGACCTGTCGCTCGGACTGCGTGGCGAGGAGCGCTTCGTCGAGGTCGGCGAAAACGCGGTCGCGCTCTCCCGGCTCGACGCGCACCAGGTAGCTCATCTGGCTGTCCGAGGAAGGGCGCCCCGGGTAGATCACGATGCGGCTCTCCATCGGCCCGCCGCCGTATGGAGTGACCATGCGCGCGACGACGCCGACCACGACGTCGGGATACTCCTCGCTGCCGCTGTCGATCAGCTTGCCGATCGGCGATTCTCCCGGCCAGACCGCATCGGCGAAATCGCGGGTCACCAGGCAGTTGAGGATCTGTGATCCGTCGGCCGCCGGCACGTCGGTCTCCTCGAGGGCGCGCCCTTCGACCAGTTCTAGACCGAGCGTCGCCAGCACGGCGGGGTCGGCGGTGTAGACCGGAGCTCGCACCCGGGCGCTGTCGGGGGCTCCGAGCGCCTTGAACTGCGACGAGCTGCCGCCGCCCTGGAGCGGCGTCGGCCGGATCGCCGTGGCGGCGACGACTCCCGGGACGGCGGCAAGCGCCGCGACGTCGCGCCGGACCAGGTCGGCGCGGAAGCCGTCGTCGGTGTACTCGGCGCCCCAGGGGCGGATCGCGACCGAGATCAGGTTCGCTTCGTCGATTCCGCTGTCGCGGCCGATACGCGCCCGCTGGTCGAGGATCAGCGCCACGCAGTTGAGCACGATCGCGGTCGTCACCGCGACCTCGAGCACGAGGAGGGCGACTTTGGTGCGGTTGCGCGCCATGGCGCGGAAGATCGGTCCGATCTCCATCACGGTCTCCTCACTGAAGCTTCAGTTGCATCGCCGGCGGAATCCGGCAGGCCCGCCAGGCGGGATAGAGGCCGGACAGCAGGCCGGCCGCGAGCGCGAGCGCCAGGGCGACGACGAACGTGTACCCGCTGGCGGCGAAGAGGCCGGGCGGCACGGGGCCCCCCGGCGCGAGCTTCTCGATCCACCCGAGCGCCAGCGCGGCGAGACCGAGACCGAGGACGCCGCCGGCGAGTCCGACCAGCTCGCACTCGACCAGCCGCTGCAGGAAGATCGCCGAGCGCGGCGCGCCGAGCGCGCGGTGAACTCCGAGCACGCCGGACCTGGCGAGAAACTTGCCGAGCAGCAGCCCGGTGAGATTGAGGCAACAGACGACCAGGAAGAGGACGGCGAGGATCACCAGGCCGTTGACCGCGGGCGGCACCACCTGGCGGAGGCGCATCCACTCCATGAGCGGCGTCACCTGATTGTTGAGCGGCCGCGGGAATCGGCCGATCGCCTTCTGGGAACGGGCGTAGTCGTCGACGAAGTCGCGGTAGGCCGCGACGCTCCCGGAGTCGAGCTCGACCCAGTACTGGATCCAGTTGAACTCGGCGGCGTCGAGGATCGCCAGGTAGTCGTTGCGCGGGAAATCGCCCCAGGCATCGGTGTCACCGGTCTGGGTGAGCCCGATCCCCGGGCTGCGGATGGTGTCGAAGGGGACGAAGAACCCGCGCACCTCGCCCACGGCGTTGTTGATCACGTCGTAGTACTGCGGCGTCGGGCGGTAGCGGTCGAGGACGCCGACGACAGTGAACGTCTCGGAGCCCAGCCGGACGTGCTCGCCGACGCTGTCGCGGCCGCCGAAGAGCTGCTGGTTCGACGCCTCGGAGAGCACCACGACCCGCTCCTGAGCCTGGTCGGCGGCACGGTTCCAGGGCCCTCCGAAGCGGAACGGGACTTCGAACATCGGAAAGAAGTCGGCGTGGCAGAGTCGGATCATCGCCGGGTAGGGGCGCAGCGTCGCGCTCTCGGGGAAGACGAAGGCACGCGCGGTGGCCACGCCGGTGCGGAACCGGGGGAGGTCGCTCGCCATCAGCCCGGCCATGTCCCGATAGGCGATGTGCTTGGGCGGTTCTCCCTCGCCGACGCCGTAGAACTGGCTGCCGACCTCCCAGTTGTCGACGCGGACGTTGAACAGCCGGTCACTGCGCGACGGGATCGGGTCCTGGGCGACCACCTGGCGCAACGACAGCAGGGCGGTCGGAATGGCGACGCCGAGAGCGATGGCGCCGATCGTCAGCAGGGTCGGGCCCGGTGTCGCCAGAGCGCTCTTCGCGGCGAGTCTGAGGTAATAGAGGAACATGACGGTCGGCCTTTCTCAGCCCGCGGCCGGGATGCGCGAGGCGGCCCCCTCGGCGGCGCGCGTGGCCGCCGGGGAGATCGAGCGAGGCTGGATCGAGGGCATTTCCTCGCGCAGGTCGATCAGGCGGCCGTCGAGAATGTGCAACTGGCGCGCGGCATGAGCCGCGCTGCCCGGATCGTGGGTGACCATGACGATCGTCGTGCCGGAGTCGTTGACTTCGTGGAGGAGACTCATGATCTCGTGCGCGGTCGACGAGTCGAGATTGCCGGTCGGCTCGTCGGCGAGGATCAGACGCGGTTCGCCGGCGAGCGCTCGCGCGATCGCGACCCTCTGCTGCTGGCCGCCGGACAGCTGCGACGGCAGGTGGTGGAGCCGCGCCGCCAGGCCGACGCGCGTGATCGCCGACTCGATCCTGCGCCGGCGATCGGCGGCCGGCAGCCCGCGATAGCGCAGCGGAACGTCGACGTTGTCGAAGACGTCGAGGTCGGGAATGAGGTTGAAGCTCTGGAAGACGAAGCCGATCTTCTCGTTGCGGATGCGCGACTGCTCGCGGTCGGTCAGACGCGAGACGTCCTTGCCGTCGAGCAGGTAGGTGCCGGACTCGAAACCGTCGAGCAGCCCGGTGACGTTGAGAAACGTGGTCTTGCCCGAGCCCGAGGGCCCGGAGACCGCGACGAACTCGCCGTCCTCGACGGTGAGCGAGATGCGGTCGAGAGCCCGGGTCTCGACCAGGTCGGTGCGGTAGCTCTTGGTGACGTCGGTCATCTGCAGGGTCGGCATGGTGGCTCCCTCGTGGATGGGTGGGTCAGTCGCGAAGCAACACGGTTTCGGCGCCCTCGGCGACGCCCAGGTCGGAGAGGACGATCTCTTCGCCCTCGGAGAGTCCTTCGAGGATCTCGACTTCGGTTACCGAGACGGTGCCGACGACGATCGTGCGCCGGCGCGCCAGTCCGTCCGAGACGACGTAGACGGCGCGCCCGCCGCCGGCCTCGAGGAACGGCCCGCGCGGCACCTTGAGCACGTCGCGCTTCTCGTCGAGCAGCAGGCGCGCGCTGACTCGCTGGTTCTGGCGCAGTCCCGGCGGCGGGCCGCCGTCGAAGGCGATGCGGCCGGCGACCTGGGAGTTGCGCACTTCGGGCGCGACGCTGGTGAGCCTGCCCGGGACGTCGGCGGCGTCGACGCGAACCAGCGCGGGCAGGCCCGGCGCGACATCGTCGGCGTAGCTCTCGGGGATCGCGACCTCGACCTCGAGGTCGGCGAGGTCGACGACGCCGACCAGCGGCTGGCCGCGCACGACCGCGTCGGCGTCCTCGATGCTCACCGTCGCCACCATGCCGTCGAAGGGCGCGCGGATCTCGAGCTCGGCGATCTGGCGCTCGACGTCGGAGACCACCAGCCGCTGGCGGGCGGCACGGGAGCGCGCGTCGCGCACCTGGAACTCGAACATTTCGCGCTCGATCTCGACGCGCTGGCGGGCCTGCTCGAGCTCGAGCCGGCGCACCGCGCGGAGGTCGTGGGCCTTCTCGAGCTCGATGCGGTGGATCAATCCCTCGGCGGTCAGCCGCTCCATCCGCGCGACCTCGCGCTCGGCCGATCCCAGCTCGACCTCGCCGAGCGCGACGCGCTGCTCGTTGGCGAGATTCTCCTGGCGGGAAGAGAGCTCGAGCCGGCCGACGTCGGAGACGAGGCCGTCGAGCGAGGCGCGCTCCTGCTGCAGGCGGCTCGCGAGCTCGGGGCTCGCGACCACGGCGAGGATGCCGCCCGCATGCACCTGCATTCCCTCGCGCACGCGCAGCGTGACGATCCCCGGTGCGGGGCTGAACAGGGTCGGCCGCGAGGCGGCGACCACCCGCCCCTGGGCGGCGACGTCGTGGATCAGCTCGCCGCGCGTCACCCTGGCGAGCCGCAGCCGGTCGAGCTCGACCGACTGATCGGCGGCGGCCCAGCGGCGGGCGAGCGGCCGCAGCGCCAGGAAGAGTGCGAGGGCGCCGATGCCGGCGGCGAGCGCCCAGAGGGCGATCGGCCGCCGCCGCCGCTCGATCGGCGTGTCCATGTGCGAGGTGTCGCGGATCCCGGTCGTCACGCCGGGGCTCGAGAGCAAGCCGTGCGCCAGCAGCCATGTGGCGGACGGTTCGCTCGACGATGCCGTCGAATCAAAGACTTACGACAAGGACGGGTGTCCGGACCGGACAGACGTCCGCTCCGTCCCGGACACCCGTCCACCGCTTTCGGGGAGAACCACCCTCTCGGGCTCTCGAAAAGGACGCCTCCGCGGCAGGCTTCGGGCTTTGACCGGCGCTGCGCGCGGGGCTACCCTTCGGGGTATCCGGCGAGAGGAGGCGAACATGGGTCAGGGCGTCCGATTCCACCTCAACGGTCGTGAGGTCAGCCCCGACGTCGACGGCAGTCGCCAGCTGCTCTGGGTGCTGCGTGGCGAGCTCGGGCTGACGGGCACCAAGTACGGCTGCGGTGAAGGCGTCTGCGGCGCCTGCACGGTGCTGGTCGACGGCGAGGCGGTGCACGCCTGCACGACGCCGGTTGCGTCCGTGGCGGGCAAGCGCGTCGTCACCATCGAAGGATTCGCCGACGGCGAACGGCTGCAGCCGGTCCAGGAGGCATTCGTCGAGGAGGGAGCGTTGCAGTGCGGCTACTGCACGCCGGGGATGATCCTCGCCGCACATGCCCTGCTCGAGAAGTATCCGCGCGCGACGCGCCAGCAGATCGTCGACGGGCTGGACGGAAACCTCTGCCGCTGCGGCGCGCACCAGCGGATTCTCGCCGCGATCGGCAGGGTCGCGTCGGGCAAGGGAGGTGCAGCGTGAGCGCGCCCGGCAGCACCGGCCCCCGCACCGCCCGCCCCGCGACGGGGCCGTTCGCCCGCGATTTCGACCGTCGCGCATTCTTCCGCCTGATCGGCGGCGGCATCGCGGTGTTCGTCACCCTCGGGCCCGAGGAGTTGTTCGCCCAGGGGCGGCGCAGCTACCCGGAAGACCTGAATGCCTACCTGCTGATCGGCGCCGACGGTCGGGTCACCGTCTTCACCGGCAAGATCGAAATGGGGCAGGGGGTGATGACCTCGCAGGCGCAGATGGTCGCCGACGAGCTCGGCGTGGCGCTAGAGTCGATCGACATGGTGATGGGCGACACGGATCGCTGCCCGTGGGACATGGGGACCTTCGGCTCGCTGACCACGCGGATGTTCGGACCGGTGCTGCGCGCCGCGGCGGCCGAGGCGCGGCTGGTTCTGCTCGGCTTGGCGGCAAAGCAGCTCGGCGCGGTCCGGGGCGACCTCGAAATCACCGAGGGCGTGGTGAGCGTGGCCGGTGAACCGACGCGCCGGGTGACGTTCGGCGAGCTGGCGCGCGGGCGGCGACTCGCGCGGCTCGTCGGCGAGAAGGCGGTACTGCGGCAGGTGAAGGAGTTCGCGGTGATGGGACGCTCGCCCGAGCGGCTCGACGCCCGGGTGAAGGTCACCGGCGCGGCGCAGTACGCCGGCGACATCCGGCGGCCGGGAATGCTTTGCGCGCGCATTCTCCGCCCGCCGGCGCACGGTGCGAAGCTGCGGGGAGTCGACACCTCGGCCGCCGAGGCACTGCCGGGTGTGCGCGTGGTGCGCGATGGGGAGCTCGTGGCCGTGCTGCACCCGCAGCCCGACGGCGCCGCGGCGGCGCTGGCCGCGCTGCGGGCGGAGTGGGACTCGGCGCCAGCCGGGCCCGATGCGGAGACGATCTTCGCGCACCTGCGAAGCGCCGCGGGCGAGCCGCAGGTCGTCGACCAGCGTGGCGATCCCGAGGGATTCCGCTCGCGCGCCGGCGAGGCGATGGTTGCCGCCACCTTCCACAAGGGCTACGTGGCGCACGCACCGATCGAGCCGCACACGGCGGTCGCCGAGTGGGCGGGGGACCGCATGACCGTCTGGGCGTCGACCCAGACGCCGTTTCCCACCCGCAGCTCCGTCGCCGCGGCACTCGGGCTCGACGAGGACAAGGTGCGCGTCATCACGCCGTACGTCGGGGGCGGCTTCGGTGGCAAGAGCGCGCATCGACAGGCGGTCGAGGCGGCGCGGCTGGCACGGGCGGCGGGAGTACCGGTGCAGGTCGCCTGGACGAGGCAGGAGGAGTTCTTCCACGACACCTTCGACCCGGCCTGCGTCGTGGAGGCCGCCGCGGCGCTCGACGAGGCGGCGAAGATCATCTTCTGGAGCTACGACGTCTGGGCGGCGGGCGCGCGCAGTGCCGAAGTGATCTACGACGTGCCGAACGTCCGCATCCGCTCCTTCGGCGGTCGGATGTCGGGTGCCGAACAGCGTGAAGCCGAGCCGTTCCATCCGTTCGCGGTCGGACCGTGGCGCGCTCCGGGCGCCAACATGAACGTCTTCGCGCGCGAGTCGCTGATCGACATCCTGGCGGCGCGGGCGCAGGTCGATCCGCTGGAGCTGCGGCTGAAGAATCTCACCGACTCCCGCATGCGACGGGTACTCGAGGCCTGCGCCGCCGCGTTCGGGTGGCGGGCGGTTCCTGCGGCCCGGACGCGGCGCGGGCGCGGCCGTGGGGTGGCGTGCGGCATCGACGCCGGCACTTACGTGGCGCTGATGGCCGAGGTGGAAGTCGACCGGGAGAGCGGCAGGCTGCGGGTCGAGCGCGTGGTCTGCGCCCAGGACATGGGCATCGTCGTCAACCCGGACGGCGCCCGCATGCAGGTCGAGGGGTGCGTCACCATGGGCCTCGGCTACGCGCTGGCCGAGGAGCTGCGCTTCGAGGGCGGGCGGATTCTCGACACCAACTTCGACTCCTACGAGTTGCCGCGCTTCTCCTGGGTGCCGAAGATCGAAGCGGTCCTGGTGGACCATCCGGAGCTCGACCCGCAGGGGGGCGGCGAGCCGGCGATCGTGCCCATGGGGGCAGTGCTCGCCAACGCCCTGTTCGACGCCACTGGCGCGCGGCTCTTCCGTCTGCCGCTCACCGCGGGCCGTGTCCGCGAGGCGCTCGCCGGCCAGTCCGGCGCGGCAGCGGAGAAGGGAGGGTGATGCGGCTGTTCGCTCGCCTCCGGCGGATCTCGGCCGTCGTCGGCGCGATGGTGCCGCTCGCCCTGCTTGCCGCGTGCACCCTGCACCGGAAGGCGGGCACGGGGGACGTCGCTTTCCGCCTCGCCTGGGAAGGGGAGTCCGACCTCGACCTCATCGTGCAGGACCCCGCTGGCGACTGCATCAATTTCGGGAGTGGCACCTCGCCGACCGGCGGCCTCCTCGACGTCGACTGCAACTCGGGCTCCGGGAGGCTCTGCCCCGCGCCGGTCGAGAACGTCTACTGGCCGCAAGGGTCGGCGCCGTCCGGGCGCTATCTGTTCTGGGCGCATGCCCACGTGCTGATTCCCGCCGAGGCCCCACTGTCGTATCAACTCCAGATACTGCGCGGCACCGAAGTGGTCCGCCTGATCCGGGGAAGAGTCAGGAGACACCAGGAGCTGCACGGGGCCTGGGCGCTCGATCTCCCTTCAGGGCGCGTCTCGGCTCCCGAGCAGAACAGGTCGGCCGCCGACTCGCCCTGCGTCTCGATCCGCAGCGGCATCCTCAAGTCCTCCGACTGAAAGGGCTTCGCCACCTTCAGCGAGCCGCGAGATGGCTGGATGAAGCTGTTGTCGTCCGGCGGCGGAAGACAAAGACGAAAAGCTTCCATAGGGAAAAGACCACCGACTCCAGGCCCGTCTTCGCGGGCCTCGAGCCGGGCAGAGCCGTACGGAGTTCGTCTGCCCGATTCGCCGCCTTCTTTCTGCCTCTTCCCCTCAATGGGCTTTTGTCTCTGTTTGGAGGCAGGCGACGCTCCGGGGAACGACACCTTTCGAACGACCCGAGGAGACGACGGTCCCCGATCCATACCCGCGCCGTTGACAGAAACGGTACCAGGGTATTAAAGTACCTGAGTCCACGACGAACCGTTCCGCAAGGAGGCAGGGCGATGACGTCAATCCGGTCACCGCGAATCACCCGCCATTACACCCAGCGGATCGAGGCCCCTCCGGCGCGCGTCTTTCCGCTCCTCTGCCCCGTGCGCGAGGCCGATTGGCTCGAGGGGTGGGGAGAGATCGTCGAGATGGTCCACTCGGACTCCGGCCTCGCCGAGGACGGATGCGTCTTTCTCACCCGCCCCCCGGGTCAGGTCGAGACGGTCTGGGTGATCACCCGCCACGACCCGACCCGCGGCGAGGTCGAGTTCGTCCGTGTTACGCCGGGGTTGCTGGCCACCCGGCTGTGCATTCTCGTGCAGGCGGCGGAGGGAGAGGCCAGCACCGTGAAGGTCACGTACCAGTTCACGCCGCTCAGCGAGGCTGGTGTCGCGCTGGCGCGGGAGGCCCATTCCGAAGAAACATTTCGGCGCAGCATGGTCTGGTGGGAAGCGTCGATGAATCACTGGTTGAGGACGGGCGAGCTCCTGCGCCGGGAAGCGGCCTGAAGTGATGGCGAAACAGACCGCTGCGCAGCCGGCCAGTGAAATCGAGCGGGTGCAGACGGGAGTGCGGATCGAGAAGCGCCTGCTCAAAGTGCTCAAGGCGCTGGCCGAGCTCAAGGACCTGTCGCTCGGCGATCTGCTCGAGGGGATCGTCCTGCACGCCTTCGAAGGGAAGACGCCGTTTTCGCCCGAGACCCTGCGCGAGATCGAGATCCTGCGAGAGGTGTACGGCCTGAGCCTGAGCGCCGCGGACAGTCACCGACTCACGGAGCGCAGCCGCCGCAGAGCCGGCGGGACCTGATGGCGAGATCCGAAAGCAAAGGCCTGAGAGCAAAGACCTGAAAGCAAAGACCTGAAAGCAAAGACCAAAGCCCATAGAGGGGAAAGGCAGGAAACAGGACGCGGATGGGGCAGGCGAACTCCGGACAGCTCCGTCCGGTGGCCTTCAGAGCCGCGAAATCGGGTCCGGGAACCGGTCTGGAGCCGGTAGTTTTTTCCCTTCTATGGAAGCTTTTCGTCGTTGTTTTCGGTTCCAGGTCGACGACCGGCGGCTACCGCGGAGTCGCGACCCTCTGAAAGCGATGAAGCCCCAGATCGCGCGATGACCGGACTCTCGTTTTGCCGTCCGGGTGACAGCTCGCCTTTCTGGCACGGCCTTCGCACTTCTCGGTTTCGTGCGCGCGCTCGCGCCGGAGTGGGCGCGCGGGACCGACGATCGGAGGAACCGATGGCACCCATGCTGACCAGCGCGGAGCGCGTTTTGCAGAAGAGGGCGGAGGAATCCGCAGAAGTCCTGAGCCGCCGGCGGAGTGAGATGGCTGCCGAACTCGACAGCCTGCTCGACTCGCTGACTGCCAAAGTGGGCGATGTTCGCCGGGCGATCGCTGCAACGGCCGACAGCGGCGCCGACGCTGCGAGCCGGAAGCTGCAGCTGGCGCTCGAGAAGGGGCGCAAGGGAGTTCACCAGCTCGAGGAGAAGTGGGACGGCCTGGACACGCGGCAGAAGGCCGGAGTGATCGCCGGCGTGGTGGCGGCGCTCGCCGCGGCCGTGGCCACGCCGACGATCGTCCGCAAGGTGCGCGAGGCCCGTCACCATTGAGGTCTCCCGCGGAGGCTCCTCCCCGGGGGCCGCCGCGGGGTGGACGCGATTCCCGCCTGCGAAGCCGGACACTCCTGCTCCTTCCGGCTTCCCGTGGATAATCCTGCCGCGGGGACGGTCCCGATTCGACGGATCGAAAGGGCGACTGTCCCCGTGGGAGAGGCGATGGCCTGGCTGGTGGACGGGGCGAACCTGGGCGGGCGGATCGGAGGAGCGGCGGGGGCGCGCGCCAGTGCGGAGGTCGTGCGCCTGTTGCTCGTCTGGGCGCGCGAGCGGCGCGAGTCGGTCACGGTGGTCTTCGACGGTCCGGCGCGGCCCGAGGTCGCCGAGGCCTACGGGGCCCTGCGCGTGCTCTGGAGCGAGGCGCGATCCGGAGACGACGTGATCGTCGACCGCGTGCGGGCCGGTTCGGGAAGCCGCTGGACCGTCGTTACCGCGGATCAGGAGCTGGCACGGCGCTGCCGCGAGCTGGGAGCCCGGGTCGAGCCGGTGGACCGCTTCCTGGACCGGATCGGAAGCCCGCGGCGCAAGTTGCCGACGCCCGGTCAGGCCGAGCAGGAGGTGGACAAACCCCCTGCCCGCGCCGAGGATCGCGACTACTGGCGTCGGATCTTCCTCGGCGACGAGTAGCGCCCGGGGTGGATCGACACAGCAGGGGCCAAGGCCCGGGGGGAAAGGGCGAGAGGCTGCAACGGCGGAGAGATCGGAGCGGCTCCGCCCGGCGCCCTCGGGGCTCGCGGGTCGAATCCGGATCCGGGAGTCTTTCCCCTTCTGTGGAAGCTTTTCGTCTCAGTTTCTCGCCGCGGCAGTCGACCACTATCTTCCGCCCCGCAGTTCTCAACAGGAGACGGTGAAGCCACGGAAGGGAGGACTCTCCGTCTCAGGTGCCGAGGATGGCGCGGGCGTAGAGGAGGGTGAATCCCTGGCGCTGCACGTTGGCTTGCGACTGCGAGCCGGGAGCCGTGGTCACCACCGCGAGGTCGCAACCGGCGGCGCGGGCATCGGCGAGGCGGGCGGCGAGCAGGGCGCGCTGGACGCCGCGGCGGCGGAACGCCGGCAGGGTCGCGGCGCCGCACAACTGGGCGAGACCGTCGCTGAAATGACAGCTGGCGGCTCCGGCGGCGACGCCATCGATGCGGGCGACGTAACCGCGCATCGCCGGCGCGCGGGCGAAATCGTGCATCACCGTCTCGAGTGCCTGCCGCGGAAACTCCTCCTCGCCCGTCCCGGTGCCGTCCGGATGGAGGAACCCTTCGACCGCCACCTCACCCCAGTCGCGCGACTCGGCCGGCGCGACGCGCTCGACGACGATCTCCCCGGTTCCCCCCTCGATCCCCTGCAAGGGGAGGCCGAGGACGTGCTCGAAGCTCTGCAGGGCGAATCCACGCGAGGTGAAGGCGGTGAGGATCGACGGGTCGACGAGGGTCGACAGCTCGAGTCGGGCCGGCTCGCCGACGCTGCGGAAGACCCCGGCGATCACCTCGACATCGCGGCCGCCAACCGGGCCGCGAAAACCGAAGCCGATCGCCTTGTTCATCGGTGACCCGGCACGCGCCCAGGCGGCGACGCCGCCGGCGATCTCGATCAGCTGCGCGCCGGCATCGGGCATCGCCCGGACAACGGCGGCAGTGAGCGAAGCTTCGGCACTCTCGATGCGGGCAGCGAGGGCTAGGTCGGCGAACATCGCCGCATTCTAAGGAGAGCCGATCGAACTGCCGGCTGGCACCGAACCACGGCTCACCCGGCGCCAGCCGATCATCGCCGAACGGTGAAACCCGGGGACGGTCACCCTCCCCGGAGTACCCGGAAGGTCGACTGCCCCCCGAGGGCTCGTGTGCCGGGCTCTCGGGCTCAGAATCGGGCCGCGAGTTCGATGCCGAACGCGCGTGGCTCGTTGGTCATGCCGGTCAGATTGTTGAAGTCGATGCCATTCTGGACGATCTCCTCGTCCGTGATGTTGCGGCCGAACAGCGCCAGCTCCCAGCGCCCGCTCGGGAAGGTGTAGCCGGTGCGCAGTCCGAGCTCGAAGGAGTCGGCCACGAACTCTCTCGACTCGTAGAGGAAGAAGGACTTCTCGTCGTGGTACGCCCAGTCGAGACTGGCGGCGAACAGGCCGGCTCCTACCGGCCGCCGATAGTCGACGATGCCGTTGAAGATCAGTTCGGGGGCGTGCGGCAGCGAGTTGCCGTCGACCCGCGCCAGTCCGTCGACGATCGGATCGAGTACCGTGCAGCCGCCACCGCAGGGGGCGACGGCGAGGTTCGCGTCGTCGATCTCGGTGTGGTTCCAGCTGCCACCGAGGGTGATCAGCCAGTGAGGACCGGGGGCGATGTCGACGTCCGCCTCGAAGCCCCAGCCATGGGTCTTGTCGGCGTTGAGCAGGGTCGCGGTGTTGTACTGGCCGCCGACGGCGACCAGCTGCTGTCCGTCGACCTCGTAGGTGTAGGCGGCGAAGTTGAGGCGCAGGCGGCGATCGAGCAGCTCGCTCTTGACTCCCGCCTCGACGGAAAGAATCTCCTCCTCGTCGGCCACCGACACGCAGTTGCTGGCCGGGTCGGTACCGCCGGCGAAATCGGCGCAGAAGAGAATGCGGCCCTGGATCGACGGCGCGCGGAAGCCTGTTCCGGCACGTCCATAGACGTTGACGTCGTCATTGATCTCGTAGGTGGCGGCGATGTCCCAGGTAGTCAGCGACGCGTCGGTGGCCGCGGTGATCGGGGCGACGGTGGGTGAGTTGAACGTCGGATCGGGGCGCTCCGCCGAAAAATCCTTCTCGTCCGAGGTGTAGCGCAGGCCCAGCTTGAGGTTCCAGCGCTCGGTCGGACGGTAATCCAGGCTGCCGAAAAGCGCCCACGACTCGGTCTGTTGATTCTGGAAGGCGTAGCCGTCCTGCGCCCCGCCGCCGAGAGTGTCGAAACTGAAGGTCTCGGCGACGAGTTCTTCGTCGAACCAGAAGATGCCGGCCAGCCAGTCCCAGCGGCCACCGGTGTCGGAAGCGAGGCGGATCTCCTGGGTGAACTGGTCGAGGTCGGGCAGGCCGTCGGCCGACTCGGAGGGGAAGGGGATGAAGCCGGGTCCGAAGGGCGGCGCGAAGGAGGCTCCGAAGCCGCCGTCGATATCGCCACGGCTGTACATGTCGAGCGTCTCGTAGCCGGTGATCGAAGTCAGCCGGGCAGTGCCGACGTCCCATCCGAGCTCGAGCATGGCGCCCCGCGAGTCGATCTCCTGCTCGTTGCGGCCGTCCTGGAAGACCTCGTCCGGCTCGAATCCGTCGACCAGGTCACCGGTTCCCGGCCTGAGGATGTTGGCGCGAAAGACGCGCGCCGTGCCGTCGAGGCTCCAGCCGTGCAGGTTGAGCAGGGCGTCGAACGACTCGTTCGGTTCCCAGGCGAGCTGCAGGCGCCAGGCTCCGGTGTCGTGGCCGCCGAGGGCGTCGTTCTCGCCGGTGAAGCCATTGTCGATCCAGTCCGCCTGGCTCTGGTAGAGCACGGAGGCGCGCGCCGACATCGTTTCGGATATCGCACCGCCAACCGCGGCCTTCACGTCGACCGCGTCGAAGGTTCCGTACGAGGCGCGAACGAAGCCTTCGAAGGCTTCGCCGGGCCGCCGTGACTCGAACTTGACGATGCCGGCGGGAGTGTTTCGCCCGAACAGCGAGCCCTGCGGTCCCCGCAGGACTTCGACCCGCTCGACGTCCCAGATCGGCATCCCCTTGACCACCGGGTTCTCCAGCACGACCCCGTCGACGACCATCGAGACGGGCTGTGAGGCGTTGAGGTCGAAATCGGTGTTGCCGAGGCCGCGAATGTAGAAGCGCGGGAACGAGCGTCCGAAAGACGACTCGAGCAGGAGGCTGGGGACGCGTGCGGAGAGGAATTTCACGTCTGTGCCTCCGACGGTGAGCAGTTCGAGCTCCTCGGCATCGAAGCTCGAGACGGAGACCGGGACGTCCTGGATGTTTTCCGCCCGCTTCTGGGCGGTGACGACGATTTCGTCGAGGACGGTCCCTTCAACCGCCGCTTCGCTTTCGGGTGGCGATGCCTGGGAGGACGGATCCTGCGCCCGCGCCGGCCCAGCGACGGTCAGGGCGAACAGCGGGACGAGTGCGACAGCGAGGACACGAAGAACCCGGCGGTCGACCATGTTCTCTCTCCAGTAGGTTGCGCGAAACAGTAACACCGGCACCGGGGCGGGCAAGGCGAGGGTCCGGACGACCGCGCGGCCGACGGGCTACACTGAGGCATGCGCGGACGACGACGGAGGACGATCGCCTTCCTGCTCGCAATCGGGGTCGGGCTGACCGCCGCATCGCGGGCTGCCGAGCAGGATCCGGCGGCCGAGGCGGCCGAACTGGCCGCCCTGATGCGGGTCGGCGCCGGATCCCGGGTGGCCGACGTGGGCGCCGGCAAGGGGGAGTGGGCGCTGCGCTGGGCCGAGAGGGTCGGGGAAACGGGGCGGGTCTGGGCGACCGAAGTCACCGACGAGCTGGTGGCCGCGATCCGCCGCGCCGCCGTGGAGGCCGGCGTCGACAACCTCGAGGCGATCCGCGGCGACGACCGGCGCAGCGGCCTCGCCGCGGGGTGCTGCGACGTCGTGCTGCTGCGCATGGTCTACCACCACTTCACCGAGCCCGCGGCGATGCGCGCCGACCTGGCACGGGCGCTCGCCCCCGGCGGGCGCCTGGTGATCGTCGATACCGTGCCGCAGAAGCACTGGCGCCGCCTCGAGGGCACGCCCGAGAGGGGAGGCCACGGGGTCGCCCCCGAGGAGGCGATCGCCGAGTGGCGAGCGGAGGGCTTCGAGCTGATCGAGCGGCGCGATGCGTGGATGGGCGATCCCGACCGCTACGCCCTCGTCCTCACCCCCCAGGAAATTCAGTCAAAGGCAATTTCTCCCGCCGAGCCCTGACTGAGGAGGTTCTGCAGCGATTCGCGTGGGCCGTCCGGGTCAGCGCCCCTCGTGCAGAAGCTCGCCAGGCCTCGGAAGGACTTGCGAGAAAGGACGAAGGCTCAGAGAGGAAGAAGCAGGAGGCGAACGCAGGACGCGATCTCCGAGCGGTGCCGCCCCCGGAGCGCACGAGATCCGCGGTCCCGGGTCCGGTGGTTGCTCCCCTTCATTGGAGTCGTTTCGTCCTCATCCCGGCATCTCGCCACCCACCGGATTCAGTGGGGCCCCGGGGAAGAAAGGAAGTCCGGGGAGACCCCGAGGGGGTGCTCCGAAACTGCCTTTGACTGAATTTTCCGAAATTCGCCGGAAATTGCCTTTGACTGAATTTCTCAGGTGGCGCGGAGGGCGGAGAAGGGGATCAGGCGGCGGCGCTCTTCGTCGAAGAGCTTGAGGCGGGCGCAGCGCAGGCTCTCGATGAAGGTCAGGCGCGGCGCTTGCTGCAGCAGCGCGCTCGACTCGAAGCATTCGCGCAGCCGGTAGTTGGGGATCTTGGCCGCCAGGTGATGGATGTGGTGGTAACCGATGTTGCCGGTGAACCAGTGCAGCAGCTTCGGCAGGTCGTAGAACGAGCTCCCCTCGAGGGCCGCCTTGTCGGGGTCCCAGTTCTCCTGGCGATCCCAGTAGACCTCTTCGAACTGGTGCTGGACGTAGAAGAGCCAGACTCCCACCGCCCCGGCGATCACCAGGATCGGCAGTTCGACCAGCAGCAGCGTCCGCCAGCCCAGCCACGAGACCAGGCCCCAGCCGGCCAGGCCGAGAAAGAGGTTGTTCCACAGCACGCTCGCCCACTCCTTCTTCCAGGCGAACGGGATGTCGAACGGAAAGCGGTGCTTGAGGATGAACTGGTAGCTCGGGCCGATGAACAACAGTACCGGGGCGCTGCGGTAGAGGCGGTAGCCGAACCGCCGGTGCCACGGCAGCGCTTCGTACTCGCGCACGGTCAGGGTGACGACGTCGCCGAACTCGCGCCGGTCGAGATTGCCGGCCGTGGCGTGGTGGATGGCGTGCGTCTTCTTCCAGTAACCGTAAGGGAAGAGGGTCAGGACGCCGAGGAAGGCGCCGACCACGTGGTCGAGCTTGCGGTTGGCGAAGAAGGAGCCGTGACCGCAGTCGTGCTGGATGATGAACAGGCGGACGTAGAGCCCTGCGGTGACGACGCCGAGGCCGAGGGTGAGCAGGTAGGAGCCTCCGGCGCGCACGTTCCACGCCATCAGCGCCCAGCCGAGAAAGTAGGGGATCAGGGTATTGACCAGCTGCCACCAGGCGCGACCGTGGATCGGCCTTGCGTAACGGGCGACGAGCTGGCGCAGCTGGACTTCGCTGGACGATTCGGTATGGGTCTGGGTCAAACGGACCTCCTGCGGGTCTGTGGCGGACCGGATCCGGTCCGCTGCCATTTTACCCGAACGGCGATTCCGCGCCGCGCCGCGTTGCGGCGACCCCTCCAGGGCCACGATGCCACGGCGAGGTGGCAGATCGGATAGAAAGGAACGATGGAGATCCAGCTGCGTCCGATCGGTCACGTCCGTTCGCCCCACGCTCGCGTGGAGCAGATCCCGAAAGGTCCCGGCGCCCGGCACGACGCCGAGGGGGTGCTCGAGATCGAACCCGAGTTCGAACCGGGCCTGCTCGACATCGAGGGCTTCTCGCACCTCGTCGTCCTGTGGGCTTTCGATCGCTCTCAGGGGTTCGACCTGGTGGTCACGCCGCCCACCGACGACCGCCCGCACGGTGTTTTCGCCACCCGCTCGCCCCGCCGTCCCAACCCGATCGGCATGACGACGGTCGAGCTGCTCGGCCGCGACGGGCGCCGGCTGCGGGTGCGTGGCGTCGACATGCTCGACGGCACGCCGATCCTCGACCTCAAGCCCTGGCTGTCCGGCGTCCCCCCGGAGCGCCTGCGCCGCGGCTGGCTGGCCGAGGCCGAGGCGCGAGGCGACTCGACGGGCTGAGCGTCAGGCGGCGGCGCGCGGCGCGACGAGCACCCGGCAGG
>JAIOJQ010000091.1 GCA_019911865.1 Thermoanaerobaculia bacterium | reverse complement strand
GTGGCGGCGATCGCCCGCCCGGCCGGCTTCTTCACCGCCGCGCGCGGCGCCGGCCTGGACGTGGTGGGCGAGCTCGCGCTGCGCGATCACGACCCTTTCGCGCCGCGGACCCTGGCGCGGATCGAGCGGCGGGCGGTCGATGCCGGCGCCGCCTGCCTGCTCGTCACGGCCAAGGACCGCGCCAAGCTGGCCGGCAGGACCGCGCTGCCGCTGGCGGTGCTGCCGATCGTCGCCGAGCCGCAGCCGGAGTTCTGGGGCTGGCTCGACGCGCGGCTGGGGGAGTTCGGACGGTGAAGAACTCGCCGCTGCGCCACCGGATCGAGTACGCCGCCTACTGGCCGGTCTCCCGGCTGCTGCGCGGCCTCCCCCACGCGGCGAGCCGGCGGCTCGGCGCCGCCCTCGGCGCGGCGGCCTCCCGGGTCGACGGCCGGCGGCGGCGGATCGCCCTCGACAATCTGGCGCACGCCTTCCCGGAGCTCGCCGCGCGGCAGCGCCGGCGCCTTGCCGCCGCCTGCTTCCGGCACGTCGGCGCCAGCTTCTGCGACGCCGTGTCGGCCACCCGTTTCGACCCGGTCGAGCTCTGCCGCCACGTCACCCTCGTCGGACTCGAGCATCTCGCCGCGGCCGAGGCGCGCGGGCGCGGGGTGATCGTGCTCTCCGCCCACTACGGCAACTGGGAGATCGTGCCGCCGATCGTCGCCCTCGCCCGCGGGCCGATGGCCTCGGTCGGCCGGCCGGCCGACAACCCCTGGATCGACCGCGAGATCCAAACCCTTCGCGGTCGCCTCGGCAATCGGTCGATCCCCAAGCGGGGCGCCGTGCGGGAGCTCTTCCGGATTCTCGGCGAGGGGGGGCGAGTGGGTCTGCTCATCGACCAGCGAGTGCGACCGAGCGAGGGGATCGACGTCCCCTTCTTCGGCCGCCCGGCACTGACCAGTCCGATCGTGGCGCGCCTGGCGCTGCGCACGGGAGCGGCGATCGTCCCGGCCTTCGGCGACCACCTGCCCGGCGGGCGCTACCGGGTCGACATCCTGCCGGCGCTCGAGGTCGCCGAAGCCGACGACGAGGCGGGAGCCCGCGAGCTGACCCGGCGCTGCCTCGCCGCCTGCGAGGCGGTCATCCGCCGCGCTCCCGAACGCTGGCTCTGGCTGCATCGCCGGTGGAGGCACTGAGCGTGCGCACCCTCGTCGTGATGCCGAACTGGGTCGGCGACTGCGTGATGGCCGAGCCGGTGGTGCGCGCCCTCGCCGCCGCCGGCCGCGAGGTCGTGCTGCTTGCCCGTCGGCCGCTGCCCCCTCTGCTGGAGCTATTTTCCGGCGTCGGCGAAGTGATCGAGCGGCCGGCGGCGGCGGCGGAGACGACGGCGCGCCTGCGCGCCGCCGGGTGCGGCGAGGCGGTCGTGCTGCCCAACAGCTTTCGCTCGGCGAGCCTGGTCCAGGCCGCCGGGATCTCGCGCCGTTTCGGCTACCGCGGCGACTTTCGCGCTCCCCTGCTGGCGCCCGCGGTGCGCCGGCCACGCGGACGGCGGCCGCAGGTCGAGGACTACCGCGAGCTGCTGGCGGCGATGGAGGTCGCACCGCCGGCCGACTGGGTGCCGCGGCTCGAACTGCCCGAGGCGCTGCGGCGCCAGGGGCGCGAGCGGTTGGCGCGCGGTCGCATCGAGGTCGGCGCCGGGCCGCTCGTCGGCCTCTTTCCCGGCGCCGAGTGGGGGCCGTCGAAGCGCTGGCCGATGAAGCACTTTGCCGCGCTCGCCGTGGAGCTGCGGCGGCGGGTGCCGGAGTTGCGCGAGGTGATCGTCGCCGGTCCGAAGGAGGTCTGGCTGGCGGTGCGGGTGCACGAGGAGAGCGGCAAGCTGCATCCTGTGATCGGTCCCGACCTCGACCTGGCCGGACTCGCCGGCGTGCTGGCGCATCTCGACCTGCTGGTGACCAACGACTCGGGCCCGATGCACCTGGCCGCCGCGCTGGGCGTGCCGACCGTCGCCCTGTTCGGCCCCACCGACCCGCGCCGCACCGCGCCCGCTGGGACGGGGCACACGGTGCTCTGGCGCGACCTCTGGTGCTCCCCCTGCCTGCGCCGCCGCTGCCCGCTCGTCTACCACGGCTGCATGAATGGGCTCACCGTCGCCACGGTCGCCGCCGCCGCCGCGGCGTCCCTGCTGCCGCCGACCTCCCGCCCCTGAAACCCCGCCCGCCACCGCCACGATCTTTCAGCTCATCGGTTGACGGCGAAGCCCCTGAGGGGCGAACATGCAGTCACAGATCTTCAACTATTCGCGCGGGCCGACCGGCAGAACGGCCGGAGCGCAGAACCGCGAAGTCTTGGAAGGTCCTGCAAGACAAGACAAAGGCCCAGAGAGGGGAAGAGGTAGAAGGCGGAAGCAGGAAACGAGATCCGGGCTGTTCCGCCCGGTGCCCGCGGAACCGGCGGAGTCCGGCTCGGATCCGGAGTTTTCCCCTTCTATGGAAGCTTCTTTCTTAGCAGCGCTCGCAGCAGAGAAGAGGCGCCATGAGGCATGCGCGTAACCGGGCTTGGACCGCGGCCTTCACGCTGACGGGGCTCCTCGGGCTGCCGTCGGCGGTGCTGGGGGGCGAGGAGGGAAGCGAAGTCGAGCTGCGGATCGCTACCAGTGATGGCCAGCTGATCGCCGAGGGCACGCTGACGAGCCGCGTGACCCCGGGCGAATCGTCGAGTGACCGGCTGCGCATCACGGGGGCGGACGGTGCGACCGCCACCGTCTGGGCAGAGTGGGACGAGAGCCGCAATCGGGGGCGGACCCGTTTCGAGGATGGGGCTTCGGGCTGGTGGCTCGAAGAGCTGTGCGAAGGCGTCATCCTCGGCGGCGAGAGGCTCGAAGGGATGAGCGACTACCTGACGCTGCGCGCCGAGAATCGGATTTCGGAGGTCTACACCCTGCGCGACGCGAGCGGGCTCGAACTGGTCTGGGAGTCCGAGTCCGCGGATCCGGGTCCGTCCGTCTACGAGGGATTCCGCGCCGCCATCGCCGAGCTGCACCCGGCCGAGATGGGGGCGGTCCCCGCGAGCGCCCGGACCGCGGCCCGCTGGGGGTCGCAGATGCTCGCCGGGCGCACCGACGGCACCTGGGTGCGTACCTTGCCGGAGTTTCTCGCCCTCGTCGAGGCGCTCGCGAAGCGGGCCGGCGACGAGGCAGCGCCGGCCGACTGAAGCGGGCTCGTCGGGATGCGGTCAGTCCCGGCGTGGGCGGCCAGAAGGGCTCGCCGGCGCGCCCCCGTGGAGCAGAGCGCGTCGGCGGGACCGGGAGGTCTACGGCGTCTTGACCGGGTCGGCGGGGCGGGCGGGCAGCTTGCGCGGCTCGCGCTCCATCGCCGCGAGCACTTCCTCGATGGCGCGCTCGAGCTGCGGGTCGCGGCCGGCGATCACCGAGGCCGGGTCGTTGTCGACCTCGATGTCCGGGTCGACGCCGTGCCCCTCGATGATGTAGCTGCCGTCGACGTCGTTGGTCGCCTGTTGCGGCACGAAGACCGTGCCGCCGTCGAGCAGCGGTCCGGTGCCGCTGATGCCGACCACGCCGCCCCAGCTCCGCTTGCCGATCAGCGGCCCCAGCCCGGCCTTCTTGAAGCGCGCCGGGAAAATGTCGCCGTCCGAAGCCGAGGTCTGGTCGAGCAGGCAGACCAGGTGCCCGTGGAAGACCGTGTAGGGGTAGGTCTGCGGATGATCCGACGAGTAACCGAAGCGGGTCCCGAGCAGCTTCGAATCGAGCCGCTCGATGATCCACTGCGAGATGTTGCCGCCGCCGTTGGAGCGCACGTCGACGACCATGCCCTCCTTGCGGATCTGCGGATAGAACCACTTGATGAACTCGTAGGCTCCCGCGGCCCCCATGTCGGGGATGTGGAGGTAGCCGACGCGGCCGCCGGTCTTTTCGGCGACGTAGCGCCGGTTGCCGTCCACCCAGCGCAGGTAGAGCAGGCTCCCCTCGTCGTCGAGCGGCCGGAAGGTGGTGCGGCGCGCCCCTTCGAGGTTCGGCCGGGCGTTGAGCGTCAGGGTCACCGGATCGGTCTTGTGGCGCAGCAGGCGGTAAGGGTTGTCCTCGCCGGTGAGCTCCTCGCCGTCGATCGCCAGCACGTAGTCGCCGACCCGGGCGTCGACGCCGACCTCGGTGAGCGGCGAGCGGTAGCGCGACTCCTCGTTGTTGCCGCGGTAGATCTCGGCGATGCGGTAGCGGCCGGCGGCCGGGTCGAGCTCGAAGCGGGCGCCGGGCAGGCCGATCTTCGGCCGCTCGGGCAGGTCGAAGTCGCCACCGTCGATATAGGCGTGGCCGACGTTGAGCTCGGCGATCATCTCGCTCAGCACGTAGTTCAGGTCGCTGCGGTGGGCGAGGTGCGGCAGCCAGCGGCGATAACGCTCACCGATCGCCGACCAGTCGTAGCCGTGCAGGTTGCGGACGTAGAAGAAGTCGCGGTAACGCCGCCAGACCTCGTCGAAGATCGTCTCCCACTCCTCGGCCGGGATGCGATCGACCTTGAGGCCGGCGGTGGAGACCGGCTTCTTCTCGCCCCCTTTGGGCGTCACGTCGAGGCGGTTGAAGGCGGAGCCGTTGCGCACCAGCGCCTTGCTGCCGTCGGCCGAGACGGCCCAGCCGGAGACCTCTTCGGCGAGCACCGAGCTGTCGCGCTTCTCGAAGTCGAACAGCTCGAGGCGCGGCTTGGCCTCGGCGGGGCGGCCGTAGTAGCCGGCCGAGCTGACGGTGTAGAGGAGGTGCTTGCCGGCCACCGCGAGGGCGCCGATGTTGTCGGCGTCGATCGGCAACGCGACGACGCGCTCGCCGAGCCCCTCGAAATCGATGCGCACCGGCTCGACCTTCTTCTTCTCCTTCTTCTCGCCGTTCTCGTCCGCCTTGTCGCCCTTGCTCCCCTTGTCCCCCTTCTTGTCGCCGTTCTCCTCCCCGTCCTTCACTTCGCCGTCGAGCTTCACCTCGTCGCTCTCGGGAGGCAGCGGGTGGCCGACGTCGCGGCGCAGCGCCAGGGCGAAGACACCGGTCATCCGGTTGCCGGCGAAGTTCCACTCGATCTGCGAGAACTGCGGGGCGAACTGGCGCTCGGAGAGGAAGTAGAGGTACTTGCCGGCCGGATCCCACTGCGGCGCGTACTCGTTGAACGTCGCGTCGGTGATCCGGCGCAGCTGGCCGTCGCCGGCCGACCAGATCCAGATCGAGTTTGCGCCGTTGACCTCGCCGAGCGAGAAGGCGAGATGCGCCGAATCGGGCGACCAGCTGTAGTCCGAGACGCGGCCGTACTCGTCGTCGGCCACCACGATCCGGCTGCGGTCGGCGAGGTTGAGCACGTGCACGCGGCCGGACTTGTCGCCGAAGGCGATCCGCTTGCCATCGGGCGACCAGGCCGGAGCGTAGAGCATCTCGGCCAGGCCGGAGGTGAGCTTCTCGGGCTGGCCCGAGCCGTCCTGGTCGGCGATCCAGATCTGATCCTCGCCGTCGGTGTCCGAGACCCAGGCAATCTTCCTCCCGTCGGGCGACCAGCGGGCGTGGCGATCGTGGGCCGAGGAGCTGGCGGTCAGGTTGCGGGTCGAGCCCTTCTCGATCGGCGCCGAGAAGACGTCGCCACGGGCGACGAAGAGGGCGCGCTCCCCCTGCGGCGACAGCTCGAAGTCTTCGATCTGGCCGGCTGCCGAAACGCGCGCCGGGCGGCGGTGGACGCCGTCCGCCGGGACGGTGATGGCGAGGTTGCGCGCCTCGCCGCTCGTCGTGTCGTAGAGGGCCAGCATGCCGTCGAGCTCGTAGACGATCTGCGAGCGGTTGTCCGAGGTCGCCCAGCGCACGTCCCAGGTCTTCTCGTGGGTGAGCTGGGTCGTTGCCTTGGTCGCCGGGTCGAAGCGGTAGAGGTTGAGCACGCCGTCGCGGTCGGAGACGAAGAAGATCTGTTCACCGATCCACATCGGGTCGCGCTCGGTGCGTGGCGAGTGCGAAACCGGTTCGACCGCGGCGGTCGCGGGATCGAAGATCCACAGGTCCTGCGCCCAGCCCCCCGCGTAGCGCTTCCAGGAGCGGAAGTCGCGCATCAGCGGCGAGTAGACGAGCCGCTGGCCGTCGGGGGCGAAGTCGCCGGCGCCGGCGGTCGGCATCGGCAGCATGGTCGGCAGGCCGCCGGCGGCCGGAACGGTGTAGAGCGCCGTCAGTGTGCGGCCGCCGTCGGCGTCGCGCACCGAGCGGAAGAGCACGTTCTCTCCGTCCGGCGTCCAGCCATAGACCTGGTTGTCGTAACCCCAGCGCGGCGGCAGCGGGCCGGAGGCGGGGTACCAGGTCAGCTGGCGCGGCTCGCCGCCGCCGGCCGCCACGACGTAGACCTGCTCGTCGCCGTCGTACTGACCGGTGAACGCGATCCGGCTGCCGTCCGGCGAGAAGCGGGCGAACAGCTCGAGCCCCGGATGGGCGGTCAGCCGGGTGGCCGGGCCGCCGGCGGTCGAGGCGGTCCACAGGTCGCCGGCGTAGGTGAAGACCACCCGGTCGCCGTGGACGTCGGGAAAGCGGAGCAGGCGGGTCGGTTCGGCTGCCGAGGCCAGCGCGGGGAGCGCGAGCACGCCGGCGAGGGCGGCGGAGACGAGGCGGCGGGACATGAATCCTCCTTCCGAGGGGGCGTACCGGCCCGATGCGGCCGGCGCCGGGGCGATTAGACCAGAGGCGACACCGATGTCAGGGATACGCGCGGCGCCGGCGCGGGTTGCGGCTCACTCGGCGGGCGCCGGCGCGGTCGGTTCGGCGGCGGGCGGCAGGACGAGTACCACCTCGTCCGGGCGCACCAGGCCGAGATCCTCGCGGGCCACCCGCTCGAGGGCGGCGGGGTCGTCCTGGAGGGCGCGGATGCGCTGGCGCAGCTCGGCGATCCGGCGTTCGGTGGCGGCCACCTGGTCGGCGAGCACCGCGGCGCGGTCGCGCGCCCGGTCGTAGTCGCGCCACCCCTTGAGCGCCATGGTCGCCAGCAGCACGATGCAGAAGACGACCAGCGCCGAGAGCAGCGACCGCAGCGGACGCGGCCGCGCCGAATCCGCCTGCGCCGCGACGGTCACGCGCGGAAGCGCGGGAAGGCGGCGCGACCCGGGTAGGTCGCCACCCCTTCGAGCTCCTCTTCGATGCGCAACAGCCGGTTGTATTTCGCCACCCGGTCGGTGCGGCAGGGGGCGCCGGTCTTGATCTGGCCGCTGCGCGTGGCCACCGCGAGGTCGGCGATCGTCGTGTCCTCGGTCTCGCCCGAGCGGTGCGAGATCACGTTGGCGTAGCCGGAAGTCTTGGCCAGCTCGACCGCGGCGAGCGTCTCGGTCAGCGTGCCGATCTGGTTGACCTTGACCAGCAGGGCGTTGGCCAGACCGCGGGCGATGCCGCGGCCGAGGATCTCCGGGTTGGTGACGAACAGATCGTCGCCGATCAGTTGCACGCGGTCGCCGAGCGTGCGGGTGAGCTCCTGCCAGCCGTCCCAGTCCCCTTCGGCCAGGCCATCCTCGATCGACACCAGCGGGTAGCGGCCGCACCAGTCGGCGTACAGGGCGATCAGGTCGGCGGCGGCGAGGCCGGTCTTGCCCTCGCCGGCGAGGTCGTAGCGGAAGACGCCGCCGGCCTCGCTGCCGAACTCCGATGCGGCCACGTCGAGCGCCAGGGCGATCTGCTCGCCGGGGCGGTAGCCGGCCGCCTCGATGGCGGTCATCAGCAGGTCGAGCGCCTCGCGGCTGCCGCCGAGATTCGGCGCGAAGCCCCCTTCGTCGCCGACCGCGGTGACCAGCTTGCGCTCGCGCAACACCTTCTTCAGCCCGTGGTAGACCTCGACTCCGGCGCGCAGCGCGTCCGAGAAGGTCGAGAAGCCGACCGGCACCAGCATGAACTCCTGGATGTCGACCGAGTTGTCGGCGTGGGCGCCACCGTTGAGCACGTTCAGCATCGGCACCGGCAGCACGGTGGCTCCCGGTCCGCCGAGATAGCGGTAGAACGGCAGCTCGGCGGCCGCGGCGGCGGCGCGGGCCACCGCCAGCGAGACGCCGAGGATGGAGTTGGCTCCCAGCCGCTCCTTGTTGGCGGTGCCATCGAGGGCGATCATGGTGTGGTCGATCGCCGCCTGATCCCGGGCGTCCATCTCCTCGAGCTCGGGGGCGATCTCGTCCTCGACGAAGTCGACCGCCTTGCGCACCCCCTTGCCCAGATAGCGGCTGCCGCCGTCGCGCAACTCGAGCGCCTCGCGACTGCCGGTCGACGCACCCGAGGGGACGCAGGCACTGCCGAGCACGCCGCTCTCGAGAAGGCAGTCGACCTCGATCGTCGGATTGCCGCGTGAGTCGAGGATTTCGCGCGCCGTTATCTCTTCGATGCGGAACATCGGGAACTCCCTCCAGAAGGGCTGGGCCGGCGACGACAGAATAGCCGCGAACGCCCCACTCCACAAGCTGTCAGGAGGTCAGCTCGAGTCCCACGATGCCGGCGGCCGCCACGAGCGCGAGGGCGAACAGACGGGGCGGAACGGAAGCCACCGGACGCTACGGGAGATTCCGGACTGTGGCAGGATCGCCGCCGTTTTCGAGGAGTGAACCGGCATGCCCGCGACCCTCATCCCCGCCCCGTTCGCTCCCCTGCTGCCGCTCGCTTCGACGGCGCCGGGGCTTCCGGGAGACCAGCTCCCGCTGCTCGCCCTGCTGCCGTTCGTCCTGCTGCTGCTCGCCATCGCCCTGATGCCGCTGGCGGCGCCCCACTTCTGGGAGTCGAACCGCAACAAAGGATTCGTCTCGGCGGCCCTTTCGCTCCCCTTCGCCACCTGGCTGGTGCTGCGCTTCGGCCCGCCGGGCGCCGCCGCGATCCAGCACTCGATGTTCGACTACCTCTCGTTCATGGCGCTGCTCGGCTCGCTGTTCGTCATCTCGGGCGGCATCTACGTGCGCGGCTCGCTCGCCGGCACGCCGCTGTCGAACAGCGCCTTTCTCGCCATCGGCGCGGTGCTCGCCAACCTGATCGGCACCACCGGCGCGTCGATGGTGTTGTTGCGACCTTTCCTGCGTGCCAACGAGAAGCGCCACGATCGGGTCCACCAGGTCGTCTTCTTCGTCTTCGTGGTCTCCAACTGCGGCGGCCTGCTCACCCCGCTGGGCGATCCGCCGCTCTTCCTCGGCTTCCTCAAGGGCGTGCCGTTCGACTGGACGCTGCGCCTGTGGCCACAGTGGCTGCTGGTCAACGGCCTGCTGGTGCTGATCTTCAACTTCCTCGACCAGTGGAAGCTCGGACGCGAGGAGAAGGAGCGCGGCGGAGCCCAGTTCGAGGAGCTGCTCGAGCACGAGCCGCTGGCGATCGAAGGCAAGCGCAACCTGTTCTTCCTGCTCGGCGTCATTCTGGTGATCCTGGCCAACGGGCAGGGGTGGGGGACGGCGCCGGAGTCCTGGCCGTTCGGCCTGCAGGAGGGGATGATGGTGGCGCTCGCCCTCGCCTCCCTCCAGGCCACGCCCGCCCGGGTGCGCGAAGCCAACCGGTTCGGCATGGGACCGATCGTCGAAGTGGCGGTGCTCTTCGCCGGGATCTTCGTCACCATGATCGCGCCCCTGGTCTACCTCAACGCCCGCGGTCCCGACCTGGGGGTCGAGCGGCCATGGCAGTACTTCTGGGCCTCGGGTCTGCTCTCCTCGTTCCTCGACAATGCCCCGACCTACCTGACCTTCGGCGCCCTCGCCGCCGGCCAGGCCGGGGTCTCGGTGGCCGGCGAGCACTACCTGGCGGCGCTGCTCGCCCGCGGCACCGGGCCGGAGGCGATCCTGGTGGCAATCTCGTGCGGCTCCGTGCTGATGGGCGCCATCACCTACATCGGCAACGGTCCCAACTTCATGGTCAAGGCGATCGCCGAGGAGAACGGCATCCGCATGCCGAGCTTTTTCGGCTACATGCGCTGGTCCGTCGGCGTCCTGATCCCGATTTTTCTGCTGGTGACGCTGCTGTTCTTCCGCTGAGGCGCGGCGCCGGGGCCGCCCGAGGACGGCGCGCTTTGACTCCGCCGGGGCGGTTGTGGGAAGATTGTCGACCCGGCGGGAGACCGCCGGATCTCGGACGCGGGGTGGAGCAGTCTGGTAGCTCGTTGGGCTCATAACCCAAAGGTCGGGGGTTCAAATCCCCCCCCCGCAACCATCGCAGGTTCCAGGGCCGGATCGGCAACGATCCGGCCCTTTTTCTTTCAGGCTGTCCGCGGGCCCTCGGGAGCGAGCGTGCGCGGCCGCGGCGGCGGCTCGAGGCCGAACGCCCACAGGGCGGTGGCGGCGGCCGCGGCGGAGGCGATCCAGAACGGGGAGCCGATGCCGAGCGACTGGAAGGCGAAGCCCGCCCACAACGGACCGACGAGTCGGGCGACCCCGCCCCAGGCCTGCTGCACGCCCATGGTCGCGCCGAGCTCGTGCGCCGCGGCGTAGCGCGAGACCAGCGACGTCGTCGAGGGGAAGAGCAGCGCGGTGCCGATGGGCAGCAGCACGATCACTCCGGCGAAGGCGCCGAGCGAGCCGGTCGCCGGCAGCAGCGCGTAGCCGAGGGCCAGGGCGCCGAGCCCGAGGCGCACCACGCCGCGCTCACCGAAGCGGCGGACGGCCGGGCCGAGAATGATGCTGCGCATGACCAGCGAGATCGTGCCGGTGAAAGTGTAGACGTAGCCGATCGTCTTCTCGGTCATGGCGAAGCGGCGCTGCAGGTAGAGGGCGAGAATCGCGTTGATCGCCATGAACGCCATCATGCCGACGGCGTAGATCCAGATCAGGCGGGCGACCGGCCGGCGGGGGTGGGCGAGGATCTCGGCCATCCGGTGGCCGAGCGAGCGCGACGGCTCGCCGGCGGCCCGGGCGCGCACTTCGTCGGAGGCCGACTCGGGCAGCCAGCCGCGCACGAACAGGAGATTCACCAGGCAGAGGAGGGCGGCGGCGAGACCCGGCGTCGCCGGACCGAGCACCGCCGACAGGGAGCCGAGAGCCGGACCCAGCATGACCCCCGCCGAAGTGGCGGCGGTGATCCAGCCGAGCGCCTTGGCACGCTCCTCGGGAACGATGGCGTCGGCGACGTAGGCCTGCACGACCCCGGTCGTCGCGCCGCCGGCTCCCTGCACGAGACGGGACAGGAAGAGCAGCCCGATGAGCGCCTTCGCCTCGACCCGCTCCATGGCCCACGGCGAGCAAGCCAGGCCGAACACCACGTAAGCCACGGCCGAAATCGACACTCCGAGCATCAGCATCGGCCGGCGGCCATGGCGATCAGAGAGGCGTCCCCAGAAGGGCGCCGTGGCGAGCTGGGCGAGCGCGTAGACGGAGACCATCGAGGTGATCACCCAGGGCGACGCGCCGAGCTTGTCGGCGTAGATCGGCTGCACCGGCAGGATCATCAGGAAGCCGACCATGTCGACGAAGACGGTCAACATGAGCGCCCACAGGCGCCCGAGCGAGGCGGGAGCGGCGGTCACGCGGCTTCTTCGCGGCCGAACAGCAGGAAGACGGCGGCCGAGATGACGGCCAGCAGCACGCCGTAGGCGGCGGCGACACCGGTCTCCTGCAGGCGCAGATTCGACAGGATCTCGATGGCGATCGGCCTCGTCTCGAAGGTGTAGAGGACGATCGACAGGACGAAATCGCCGAACACGCCGATGAAGGCCAGCATGGCGCCGGCGGCGAGCGCCGGGCGGAGCATCGGGAGGGTGACGCGCCGCAGCGTGCGCAGTCGGCCGGCGCCGAGCGACGCCGCGGCCTCCTCGACCCCGGCGTCGAGCTGGGTGAGGCCGGCCTGCGCGGCGCGGCCGGTGGCCGGCAGGCTGCGCACCAGGTAGGCGAGCGGCAGGATGGCGAGCGTGCCGACGAGCAGGAAGCGGCCGGCCCACGGACGGTCGACGCTCATCGTGGTGGCGATGGCGACGGCAAAGGCGGTCGCCGGGACGGCCCAAGGCAGACCGATCAGCAGCTCGGCGGCGCGCCCGAGCCGGCCGCCCCGCCGGGCCGTGCGCGCCGCCGCGAAGCCGAGCGCCAGCGCCAGCAGGGTGGCGAGGCCGGCCATCCAGAGCGAGTTGAGCACCGGGCGCAGCGCCTCGGCACCGGCGGCCAGCTTGCGGTAGTTGTCGAGACCGAGGGCGGGGGGCAGCAGCTGGGTCGTCCAGCTGCCGCGCGGCACCAGCGAGAGCAGGACGAGCGTCAGGTGGGGGGCCAGCAGGAGCAGGGCGAGCAGC
>JAIOJQ010000090.1 GCA_019911865.1 Thermoanaerobaculia bacterium | reverse complement strand
GACGACAGACTGTGTGCGAACATCACTCATCGGCAAGGCTCCGTGCGAGTCGTGAAACCCCTTCTCGACAAAGAGGATTCTCGGCTCCCGGAGCCTTCCGTGTCTACGGATTCAGGCCGCTTCGTGCATGATCCGGGCTAGAGGTAGCCGACGGCGCGCAGCTCGGCGTCGATCCGCTCGGCGTCGCGCAGCGCCACGTCTCCGTCGCTCCCCTCGACCTCGCGCAGCCATGCCGAAAGGGCGCGCGCCAGCTCGGCAGTGGTGCCGCCGGCGGCGAAGTCGCCGAGCTCTTCCCCGGCGAACTCGCCGGAGGCGAGGTCGAGCGTCACCCGCCGGTGGCGATCGCGCGCGGCGCGCATCCGCCCCTGGGCCGCGAAGACGACCCGCGCGGCGTCCCCGTCGGTGCCGCTGCGCAGCAGCGGCGCCAGGCTCGCGCCGTCGAACAGCTCCGGGTCGGCGCCGATGCCGGCCAGCTCGAGCAGGGTCGGCGCCAGGTCGACGTTGGAGACCGGCGCCCGCCGCTCGCCGGCCGGCAGGCCGGGCACGGCGAGGACGAAGGGGGTCGCGAGCACCGTTTCGAAGGCCAGGTCGCCGCAATGGGCCCAGTGCCCGTGCTCGAACAGCTCCTCGCCATGGTCGCTGACGAAGGCGAGAATCGTCCGCTCGCGCAGGCCGCGCCGCTCCATCTCGGCCAGCAGTTCGGCAAAGCGGGCATCGAAGTAGCGGATCTCGTCGTCGTAGAGGTCGGCCAGATGGCGCACGTCGCCCGGTCCGAACTCGTTGCCGGTCTCGCCGCGATAGAGCTTGCGCTGGATCTTCCACGGCTCGCCGCGCCGCGCCCAGCCGCGCGCCGCACTTGCCGAAGCCGCCGAGTAGGGTCGCTCGGCCCACTCCGGCGGCCGGTAGGGGGAGTGGGGATCGAGGTAGTGGAGGTAGAGCAGGAACGGCTCGGGCAGCCGGTCGAGCGCCGCGGTGGCGCGCCCGTTGACGCAGGCGGCGCCGCGCTCGTGGCAGCTCTCGTCGAAGAAGCCGAAGCCGCGGTCGAAGCCCCCCTGGCGATTGACCTTCGACGGCGTCGCCCGCACCACCGAGCTCGCCGAGATGGCGCCGGTCGACCAGCCGGCGGCGGCGAAGCGCTCGGCGAGGGTCGGCATTTCGGGGGGGATGGCGAGGCCGACCTCCGCCATCCGCGCCAGGATGCGCTGCGGCTGGCGGCCGGTCAGCAGCGAGTTGACCGACGGGTAGGTGCAGCCGGCGTTCGCCCAGGCGTGGCGGAAGACCACGCCACGCTCGGCGGCAAAACGGTCGATATTCGGGCTGGTTTCGCGCTGGTAGCCGTAGAGCGACAGCCGGTCGGCGCGCAGCGTGTCGACCAGCACGACGACGACGTTGAGCGGGCCGTCGGGCGCCCCGCCGGCGCGCGGCGCGCAGCCGGCGAACAGCGCAGCGAGCAGCGCGAACTGCACCGCCCGGCCGGCGGTGGCCCGCGCGGAGGATCCCGGGGTCACCCGGCGATCCTACCTTCGAGCCCCCGCGCCGCGGCGCCCGGGTTGCAGGCGGCGCGCGACTTCCGGTAATCTTCCCCTCCCCGCAGGACCCGGTGCAGCCATAGCTCAACTGGATAGAGCGACAGACTACGGATCTGTAGGTTGGGGGTTCGACTCCTCCTGGCTGCACCATTTCTGAACCTCCCGCAAGTCCACCCGGCAGTTCCCCCGGCCCCGCCCGCCTGCGCGGGGCGACGGCCCGTCGGATCCCTCAGAATGGCGGCGATCCGGCCCCCCGGGGCCGCAGCGATTGCACGAAGGAGGTCTCGATGACTTCCAGAACGAGCCGATCGACCGGAGCGGTGCTCGGCGGTGCCCTGGCCAGTGGCGCCCTGCTGGTGCTGCTCGCCGGCGTGCCGGGAGCCCGCGGCGACGAGCAGCCGCCGGGCTACTCGCCCTTCGCCGGCGGGCAGACCTACAAGACCTACTGCATGAACTGCCACGGGGTCGACGGGCACGGCGACGGCTATATCGCCGACAGCCTCAAGCAGGCCCCGTCGGACCTCACCCGGCTGGCCGAGAGAAACGGCGGCGAGTACCCGGCCGAACGGGTGGGCCGGGTGATCGACGGGCGCGACGAGGTGCGCCTCCACGGCAGCCGCGAGATGCCGATCTGGGGGGATGCCCTGCTCTGGCCCGAGGGGGAGAGCCCCGAGCGGCGCGCCCATGTCGAACGCCGGATCGGCGAGCTGGTCGTCTTCCTCGAAACTCTGCAGGCGAAGCCCGAAGCGGCAGCGCCGGCGCCCTGATCGCGCGCTTCGCGCCGCCGCCGGACCGTTGACCCGGGGCCGCCCATCCCCTAGGGTCGCCGTGCACCCCGACTGCGAGGAGTTCGATGACCCCACTGCGTGCCGTCACCCCGCTTCTACTCGTTGTCCCCCTGCTGCTCATACCGGGTTGCCGCCGGGAAACGGCCGCCCCCGCACCGGCACCCGAACCCGCCGTCGTCAGCGAACCGCTGCCCGCGCCGACCGACACTGAAACGGCGCCGGAAGCCAGCGACCCTGGAGAGCCGGCGGAGGGCGAGCTCGAAGTCCGCTTCGGGACGGCCCTCGGTACGGACGGCACCGTGCGCGAGCGGGTGCGCTCGTTCGGCGTCGGCGATCCGATCTGTCTGGCGGTCCGCCTGCCGGGCGGCGGCGCCGGCGGCCGGCTCGAGGCCACCCTGACCGACCTCGATGGCAACCCGCACGCCACGCTCGAAGCGACGCTCGCCGGTGATCCGCCCGCCGCGGTCGGTTGCTTTGCCGGCGTCGGGTCGCTCGGCCGCGCCGCCTACCGGGTCTCTTTCGAGGTCGACGGCTCTCCGGTCGGGGTCGCCTCCTTCGTGATCACCGACGAACGGGAGAGCGAGGACTCGGGCGGTGTCTGAGCGGCCGCCTCGCTCCAGATCAGCCGCGCCTCGTCGCCGACCCGGCCGCTGAGGATCGCCGCCTGACCGAAGCCCCCGGCGAGCTCACTCAGCGCCGCCAGCGGGGCGTTGCCGACCAGCCATCCGGGCTCCGGCGGCCAGCGCCCGTCGGGGTCGAGGCCGCAGGCCGGCAGGTGCCACCAGCCCGCCCGGTCGAGCGCGGCGGCCAGCTCGCGGCGCCGGCGCCGGTTCTCGCCCGCCGGCAGACGCCGCGAACCCGGGTTGTCCGCGGTGACGATCGCCCAGCTCTCGACCCCGAGCGCCGCCAGTCCGGCATCGAGCTCCGGCGACCGGGCGCCGACCCGCACCTCGACCGGCGCCGACAGCTCGACCCGGTAGATGGCGCGGCGGTAGGCGGACTCGAGCCGGGACTCGCGCATCGGGCGTAGGATCGTATCCGCATGGAAACATCCTCCGTCGCCGCGCCGGGGGGCTGATCCCCGGAAGTCGCCGCATCCGCACGCCGCGGAGACTCCCGGAAGACCAGCGTCGAACGCGACTTACGGCGCGCACCCCCGATTCGCGTCGTCGCAGAAGCGGGCCACCTCGAAGTTGTCGACCTTGAACACGTCCGGCGGGACAGATTGCCCGTTGCCGTTCGAGGCCCAATAGAACGCGCGACTGTAGTCCTCCGGTGCGAACGAGCTCCCTTCGTTGAAACTGGTTTCGGACTGCGGCAGCAGCTCGCCGTCGCGATAGACCTCGGCAGTGAGCGCACCGGCTGCGCTCTTGCGGACCCTGACCCGGAGGTTCTGCATTTCGTTGATGCTCCAGCCCGGCATCCACCACCGCACCACCGGCACCCCTGGTGTTACCTCCTCGATCAGGCTGATCGACGCCACGAAGTCGTCGGCGCCCGGTGCGCCGCAATCGACCTGCGTGTAGATCTTCGCGCCGCTCGCCGTTTCGAAGCCGAGCCGCACGAGCCCCTGGAGACAGGTCACGTCCGCGCGCACCTGCTGCTTCGTCCAGTTCACCGCAGGACTCCCGAAGGAAACTTCGACCCAACCCTTCGAGTGGGTGGCGAATCCGTTCGAAGTAGCGTAGCCGAAGGTCCGGTCCGGTCCCACTGTATTCACGGTACCGCCCTCGACGCCCCCCTTTTCCTGCCGCACTCCGGCGTTCTCGCCGTGCCAGACCGGGCCGTCGACGTCGAGCACTTTGCCGTTGAGCACCACGGGATAGCTGGTCTCGCCGTTGAAGGCATCCCGAGCCGCGTGCCGCCCATTGGCGCTGTCAATCGGCAGGGAGAGCCGCATCTGACGAACCATCTCCTTCTGCCAGGTCTCGTTCCACGACACGCCACCGGTCTTGGCCGCCCAGTCTCCGGGGTGAGGCGTCCCACCAGAGTCGACCGAGGGTGCAAGCGCCTCGTTGATCACCTCGAACATCATGTTGCCGATCGCTCCCGCCTCCTCTCCGACGCGGCGCAGATAGCGCCGATGAAGGGCGCTGACGGCCGCGTCGTTCGGTTCCCCGTGCATGCCGAGGAAGTCGTAGAGCGGAGTGCAGTTGGGAGCGAAAGCGAAGTCCCCGGGGGAACCCACGCCCGAACCGCACGTCTGTCCGGCCGGCCAGGTGTCGCGGATAAAGGGCTGAGTGTTGTTCGAGTTCTTGTACGGGCTGTCTCTGTATGCGCCGGCCCCGTCCGGGAAGAGAAGACCGTGCTTGTCGAAGAGCGACAGCTGGACTCCGATGCCGCGATCGGCCGCGGCCTGCGCGAACCGGCGCAGCCGGTCGTAGAAGGCGGGATTGTCGGCGCCGAGATTGAAATCCCCCGCGAGCGAGCCAGCGAACGGGGTCAGCCCTTCGTCGGCGAGCGGAGACGCCCCGGTCCACTGCTCGACGCTCCAGACTCGCGTGAAGTTGACGTTGTGCTCACGAAGCGTCCGGAAGAACGCATCGGCATCGACCCTCTTGTCGCCGGCAACGAGCGTTCCCATGTGGCCGAATCCCATCAGACGCTTGTTCTCGTCAACGAACGAAGACCCGTCGTGAACCAACCACTTGAGCTTGCGGGGCTCGGCGGCGAGCGAGTGAAGCGCGCCGTTCTGCAGCAGGCGGGTTTCGCTTCTCAGCGCATTGACGCTCGCGGAGGTCTGGAGCGAGGCAAGCATCTCGCGTGGTCCATGGAAGATCGGGTTGGGAAGCGTGCGACAGAAATCGTTCTGGTCGTCTGCTTCGGGAAACGTGGAGAGATCACCGAGGAAATGACCCTTGATCGTCCACTCGCTCAGGCACTTGTCGAAGTGTTCGAAGTGGATCTGGCCGGTCTGGTGTGGAGACTGCCGCGTGTCTTCGATCCAGTCCAGGACATTGAGCGGATCGGTCCCCGAGACGTCGCTCGAAAGGATCTTCGTGCGACTGTAGTGGGCATGCTGGCAGCGCGCGACCGCGGCGTTGCAGTTGCGCCCGACGTGATACGCACCTCCGGCGAGGAGGTCGAAGTCGCCAAGGTTCGACAGGGGACCGGGAGTCGCTTGCAGACAGTCATCCGGGGCGCTACAGTTCTGCGTTACGACCGCAGGGTGGAGATTCGCCGTGACCAGACGAGTACCGGCATCGGCCGGTGAAACGGGAACCAGAACCATGGTGAGGAGCATTGCCCCCCCCCCAACGTGAAACTCCGCTGCACCTGCGCATCCTCCTCGCACTACGAGACGGGTCGCTCACTGCAGTCCGCTCCTTTCTTCGACGGCTTCCAAAAGCGGCCACCATGGCCACGCGGATCCGTCCTCGATCGCCGTGGCACGCAACCACGGGACGCTGCTGCAAGAACTTGTCTGGTATCTATCACGGCGTTGCGGCCCGATCAAGCTGCCCGCGATCGACAGCACCGTCAAGAGGCGATGACCTCCGCGTCTCGTGCCTCGATCTGTCTCTACCGTCGGGCGGTCGGGCCTCAAGCGTTCAACGCGGAGTTCCACTTTCGGGCAAAAGATCCCTCATCGCCCTAGCAGTAGTGATGTCTTCCGCCTTCGAGCCGGCGGTACGTGGCCAACCCTTTCCGCTCGATCCTGTCGAGTTCCAGGTGAATCAGGTCACTCAAGGTGGCCAGGGCATTGGGAGCGTTCTCGCCTTCCCCGATGGACGGTACCTGTTCTCCTGGACCAGCGCGGGCCCGGAGCCAGGAGATTCGTCCGACAGCAGCATTCAGGCGAGATGGTTGGGACCAAACGGTCAGCCGATGGGGGATGCCTTCCAAGTAAATACCTACACGACCGGCGAACAGGGCGGACCGGGCGCCGCGACTTGGCCCGATGGCTCGTTCGTAATCGTCTGGACGAGCTACGGATCCTTCGAGGATGACCAGGATGGCTTTAGCATCCAAGCCCGTCGATATTCCGCAGACGGAGTGCCGCTGGACTCTTCGGAGTTCCAAGTCAATACCTTCACGACCGGGAATCAGCTGTTGCACGGCGCCGAACCCGCAATTCTGGGGTCCGGGGATCTCGTCGTGCCGTGGATCAGCTATGGCTCGTGGGGCTCCGATCAGGATTCGTACAGCATCCAGTTGCGGCGCTTCGCCTCTACCGGAACTCCGCTGGATCCGACCGAGCTCCAGGCCAACGAGTGGACTACCGGCTTGCAGAGTCAGCCGGCGATCACGGCATCCCCCGCTGGACAGTTTGTCGTTGCGTGGACAAGCTACGGATCCTTCGGCAGCGACTTCGACTACAGCGTCCAGGCTCGACGCTTCTCCGCCGACGGTACGCCGCTGGACACCACCGAATTCCAGGTCAACACCTTCACGCCGTATCCGCAGGAGTCGTCGAACGTGGCGACGGCGGAGAACGGGGATTTCGTCGTTGTCTGGGAGAGTCGTCTCATTCCCGGAGGCGACCCGCTCATCGGAATTCAATCCCGTCGATTTCGCGTCGACGGAGTACCCCTCGACACGGTGGAGTTCCAGATCAACACCTATACACCGTGGGGCCAGTTCGCACCCGAAGTCGCTACGAATGGAGACGGGGATTTCGTCGTCGCTTGGACGAGCGTGGGCTCAGCAGGAACGGACGACAACGGAGACAGCGTCCAAGCTCGTCGCTTTCGACGGGACGGCTCCGCAATCGACGAGCAGGACTTCCAAGTTAACACCTACACCACCGGCCTTCAGACATTCCCTAGAGTAGCCTCGCGCCCAGATGGGGATTTCGTCGTCGCTTGGAAGAGCCAGGGATCCTTCGGCGACGATCAGGACGGATACAGCGTACAGGCACGTCGGTTCGGACGACCGACGATCAACGTCAACTCGTCGTCCGGAGGAACCGGCGGGCCCGCCTGCATGCTGCGCGACGCGATCACCGCCGCTCAGCTCGGCATTACGGTGGGAGGCTGCGCGCCGGGTAACGAAGGAGCCGCTATTCGGCTGCCGGCGGATGCCACGATCCGGCTCTACGAGGCCGACGACGGGGAGAACGCGCTGCCGCTGATCACCCGACCCGTGACAATCGTCGGCTCGAGGGCGCTCATCGAGCGCGATCCGGCGCTGCCCTGCCCCGGCGGGCCGGAGTTCCGGATCGCCGAAGTCGGCTCCGGCGGCGTGCTGACCCTCGAGGACGTGACGATCGCCGGCGGCTGTTTGTCCTCCGGCGCCGGCGGTGCGCTCTTCGCGCGCGGCGGGACCCTGCGCCTGCGCCGCGTGACGGTCGAGGCGAGCACCGCCGCGTTCGGCGGCGGCGTGGCCGTCGACGACGGTGGGCTCGACATGGACGAATCGAGCCTCGTCGGCAACCTCGCCGCCGGGCCGGGGGGCGGAATCGCCCTCTTCGGAGCCCCGGACCGGCTCCGGATCGAGCGCTCGACGATCGCCGGCAACGTCGCCGGCGACGGCGGCGGCATCGCCCACCTCGCCCCATTAGCCCTCGGGCCGCTCGACCTCGTTCAGTCGACCGTCTCGGGCAACTTCGCCTTCGGCTCGGGCGGCGGGCTCTGGCTCGACGCTCCCGGCGCCGAGGCGAACCTCGACTTCGTGACGCTCATCGAGAACGCCGCCGCGCTCGGCGCCGGCATCGCGGTCGACGACGGCATGATCGTCGCGCACGAAAGCCTCCTCGGTGCGAACGCGCCGGGCAGCGACTGCGACCTCGCCGCGACCGGCTCGCTCTCCTCCTCCGGCTTCAATCTCGACACCGACGGCAGTTGCGCAGCGGCCGCGGGCGGCTCCTTCGGCACGGTCCCGGAGCTCGGACTCTCCGGCCTCGCCGATCACGGCGGGACGACGGCCACCCACTTGCCGCTCGCCGGCAGCCCGGCGCTCGAGGCGGCGAGCGCGTGCGCCAACGGCCTGGGATTCCCGATCTTCGCCGACCAGCGCGGCGAGCCCCGCCCCGTCGACGACGGTGGCGCGCCCGGCCCGCAGTGCGACCTCGGCGCGGTCGAGGGCGCGCCGATCTTCCTCGACGGCTTCGAGTCCGGCGACACTGGCAGCTGGTCCGCCTCTGCGCCCTGAGTGCTTCGGTCGGGCTCGCTCGCGCCGCCGACAGATCTGCTGCCCCGACCTCGACAACGCGGTTCGAGGTCTCGATCAGAGCCCCTTCCACGGTCGGTGAGGGTCGTCGAGCTTCCGACCCCGGGCGACGCAATCCGGGACTCGTGTATCGGGCGTAGGATCGTATCCGCATGGAAACATCTTCCGTCGCCGCGCCGGGGGGCCCGCCCCCGGGTCGCGGCAACCTCCTCGCCACCGCACTGCGACGCTCCCTGCGCCAGGGTTACGGCGCCGCCGAGCTGCGCGCCGACCTCGGCGCCGGCCTGGTGGTCGGCATCGTCGCCCTGCCCCTGTCGATGGCGCTCGCCATCGCTTCCGGAGTGCCGCCGCAGTACGGCCTCTACACCGCCATCGTCGCCGGCCTGGCGATCGCCCTGGCCGGCGGATCCAAGGTCCAGGTCTCCGGTCCGACCGCCGCCTTCGTCGTCATCCTGGCGCCGATCGCGGCGCGCCACGGCCTCGCCGGGCTCTGCCTGGCGACCCTGCTCGCCGGCGGCCTGCTCGTGGCGCTCGGCTACGCGCGGCTCGGCCGCTTCATCGAGTTCGTTCCCCACCCGGTCACCACCGGATTCACCGCCGGCATCGCGATCGTCATCGGAGTCCTGCAGCTGCGCGACTTCCTCGGCCTCGAAGTCGCCGAGCTGCCGGCCGAGTTCGTCGAACGGGTCGAGGTGATCGTCCGCGCGCTGCCGACGGCGCGCTGGCAGGAGCTACTCGTCGGCGTCGTGACGCTCGGCGTCCTGCTCGGCTGGCCGTTCCTGTCGCGCCGCGTGCCGGCGCCGCTCGTCGCCCTGGGTGCCGGCACCGGCCTGGCGGCGCTGCTCGCGGCATGGCTGCCGGGAGCCGAAGTGGCGACGATCGCCAGCCGCTTCTCCTACCTCGCCGCGGACGGCTCGACCGTGGCTGGAATCCCGCAGCTGCCACCGTTGCCGGTCCTGCCCTGGCACCTGCCGGGAGCCGACGGGGCACCGATCACGCTCACCTGGGAGCTGCTGCGCGAGCTGGTGCCGTCGGCCTTCGCCATCGCCATGCTCGGCGCCATCGAGTCGCTGCTGTCGGCCGTCGTCTCCGACGGCATGACCGGCAAGACGCACGACCCGGACGGCGAGCTGGTGGGCCAGGGGATCGGCAACCTCCTCGCCCCCTTCTTCGGCGGCTTCGCCGCCACCGGTGCCCTTGCCCGCACCGCGACCAACGTGCGCGCCGGCGCCCGCTCGCCCATCGCTGCGGTCATCCACGCGCTGTTCGTGCTGGCGGCGGTCGTCGCCCTGGCGCCCTGGCTCGGTCTGCTGCCGATGGCCGCCCTGGCCGCCCTGCTGCTCCAGGTCGCCTGGCGGATGGCCGAGGCCCGGCACGTCGTTCACGTCCTGCGCGTGGCGCCGCGCTCGGACATCCTGGTGCTGCTCTCCTGCCTGGCTCTGACCGTGCTCTTCGACATGGTCGTCGCGGTGACGGTGGGCATCGTCCTCGCCTCGCTGCTGTTCATGCAGCGCATGGCCTCGGAGTCGCGCACCGAGCTGGTCGACCAGGCCGAACTCGACCTCGAACGACCGCTGCCCGACAGCGTGGTGCTCTACCGGATCGCCGGGCCGCTCTTCTTCGGCGCCGCCAACAAGGCGATGACGACGCTGCGCACGGTGGCCCGCAAGGGGGTCACGGTGGTGGTCCTCGACCTGCGCTCGGTGCCGGTGCTCGACGCCACGGGCCTGGTGGCGCTCGAGTCGACCGTCTCGAAGTTGCGCCACGGCGGCCTGGTCGTCGTGCTCGCCGGCATCCAGGGGCAGCCCCTGCGCGCCCTGGCCAAGGCCGGCTGGCGCAACGTCGCCGGCTCGCTGGCGATCGGCCGCGACTTCGAACGCGCCCTCGAAACGGCGCGCGCCTACGCCGAGTCCGACCCCGATGCGCCGTCGCTCCACCTGACCCACGCCTGAGGCCGACCGCCGGGCGCCTCCGGCGCCCCGCCGCCACCCCGCGGGCGCGAACTTTCCGTCGCCGCCGGCGTAGAGTTGGTCGGAGAGGAGTCGCCACGACGTGACGAACGAACCCCTGGCGGTCGAGCTGGTCGGGGTGCGCAAGGTTTTCGGCTCGCAAGTCGCCGTCGACGACCTTTCGCTCTCGGTGCCGGCCGGATCGGTCTTCGGCCTGCTCGGCCCCAACGGTGCCGGCAAGACGACGACCATCCGGATGATCATGGACATCCTGGCGCCGGACCGCGGCGAGGTGCGCCTGTTCGGCCGTCCCCGCGCCATCGACGACGGCCAGCGCATCGGCTACCTCCCCGAGGAGCGCGGCCTCTACCGCAAGATGAAGGTCGAGGAGCAGCTGATCTTCCTCGGCGAGCTGCACGGCCTGCCGCGCGGCCGCGCCCGCCAGCTGGCGCGCGAATGGCTGGTGCGCATCGGCCTGGCCGACCGCGCCCACTCGAAGGTCGAGACACTGTCGAAGGGGATGCAGCAGAAGGTTCAGCTGGCCGGCACCGTCCTCCACGACCCCGAGCTGCTGATCCTCGACGAGCCCTTTTCCGGCCTCGATCCGCTCAACCAGTCGCTGTTCCGCGACCTGATCGCCGAACAGCGCGGCCGCGGTCGGACGATCCTCTTTTCGACCCACGTCATGGAGCACGCCGAGAAGCTGTGCGGCCGCATCGCGCTGATCGCCGGTGGCCGCGTGCGCCTGGCCGGCGAGCTGGCGGCGATCAAGCGCGAGCGGGGGGGCAACATCTGGCGCGCCGCGGGCGCCGGGGTGGCCGCCGCGGCGCCCGGATTGCCGGGGGTCGAGCAGGTGCTCCCGGGCCCCGACGACTCCTCCGTACGCCTCGTGCTCACCGGCCCCGACGCGGCGCCGCAGGTGGCGCGCCGGCTGGCCGCCGACGCGCAGCTCGTCGAGTTCCGCTCCGAGGAACCCGATCTGGAATCGATCTTCGTCAGGACGGTGCAGGATGCGCTTTGAGCGGATCGCCACCATCGTCCGCCGCGAGTACCTGGCGGGCGTGCGCACGCGCGGCTTCTGGCTGTCGACCCTGCTGCTGCCGCTGCTCATGGGAGCGATGCTGTTTCTCCCCTCGCTGCTGATGATGAAAGCGCGCACGACGCTCCAGCTGGCGGTGGTCGACGCGACCGGCGCCGGCGTCGGCGAACGGCTGGCCGCCGAGCTGTCGTCCGACGCGGCCCCCGACGAAGCGGGGCCGCTGCACCAGGACCGGCGCGCCGAGTCGTCCCGCTTCGCCGTCGACCTGCGCCCGGCCGGGGAGGACCCCGAGGCGCAGCGGGCGGCGCTCGACCGCGAGGTGCTCACCGGACAGATCGGTGCCTGGATCTGGATCGGCCCCGAGGCGCTGGCCGGCGAACGGGTCTCGTACCACGCCGAGAGCGTGTCGAACTTCGTCACCCAGGCGGTGCTCGCCGACGCCCTGACCCGGGTGGTCTCCGGCACCCGTCTGGCCGGCGCGGGCATCGACCCGACGCAGGTCGACGCGCTGACCGCCGCCGTCCGCCTCGAGACGGTGCGCGTCTCGGCCGAGGGGTCGCGCCGGGAGGGAGGCGGCGCCGGATTCGCGCTCGCCATGACCCTCTTCTTCCTCCTCTACACGGTGACGCTGATCTACGGCCAGCAGGTGATGAACGGCGTGCTCGAGGAGAAGACGTCGCGCATCGTCGAGGTGGTCCTTGCCACCACGCGGCCGTTCGAGCTGCTGGCCGGCAAGCTGCTCGGCATCGCCGGCGTCGGCCTCACGCAGCTCGGCATCTGGATGGGCGCCGGCCTGGTGCTGACCGCCCCCGGCGTGCTCTCGGCGATGACCCGGCTGCCCGAGGGCTTCACCCTGCCGGAGGTCTCGCCGCTGCTCGCCCTCCACTTCCTCGGCCACTTCCTGCTCGGCTTCCTGCTCTTTGCCACCCTCTACGCCGCCGTCGGGGCGGCGTCGAACGACATCAAGGAGGCGCAGCAGCTGGCCGGCTTCGTGGTGATCTTCGTCGTCGCGCCGGTGATGGTGATGTTCACCATCATCAACGATCCCGACTCGACGCTCGCCACGGTGCTGTCGCTGGTGCCCCCCTTCACGCCGCTGCTGATGCTGCTGCGCATCGCCGTCAAGACCCCGCCGGCCTGGCAGATCGCCACCGGCTACCTGCTCACCTCCCTCTTCGTCGCCGGCCTGGTCTGGGGGTGCGCGCGCATCTACCGGGTGGGCCTGCTGATGCACGGCAAGCGCCCGACGCTGGCCGAGCTCTGGCGCTGGATGCGCCACGCCTGAAACCGGCGAGCACCGGCCGGAGCGCAACGAACGCCGCCGCGGTGCGTAGTTCGAGAGGAGGGGAGGAGGAGACGATGGCCGAGAATCGCCTGCGCCGTTCCCGCCGGCACCGGATGCTGGGCGGGGTGATCGGCGGCTTCGCCGAGTATTTCGACCGCGATCCGACCGTGCTGCGGGTGCTCTACGTCCTGATTTCGATTCTCTCGGCGGCCTTCCCCGGGATCTTCGTCTACCTGATCCTCTGGGTGATCATCCCGCCCGCCGAAGCCGGAGAATCCGTCCCGAGCTGACGCGCGCCGGCCGGCGGATGCGAGAATTCCGCCATGCCCAAGTCCGAGGACTCGGCGCTGCCCGCCTGGCGCCACCGGCTGTACGAGATCGTTTTCGAGGCCGAGACGCCGGCCGGCCGCGCCTTCGACATCACCCTGCTCGGCGTCATCCTCGCCAGCGTCGCGGTGGTGCTGGCCGAGAGCGTGCCCGAGCTGCGCGCGGTGCACGGCGAGCTCTTCCACGCCATCGAGTGGGGCTTTACCGCCCTGTTCACCGTCGAGTACCTGCTGCGCCTGCTGGCGGTGCGGCGGCCGCTCGCCTGGGCGCGCAGCTTCTTCGGCGTGATCGACCTGCTGGCGGTGCTGCCTACCTGGCTCGCCCTGGTCCTTCCCGGCGCCCAGACGCTGCTGGTGCTGCGCGCCCTGCGATTGCTGCGCATCTTCCGGATCTTCAAGCTCGCCGCGTTCCTCTCCGAGGCCAACCTGCTGCTCGCCGCGCTGGTCGCCAGCCGGCGCAAGATTTTCGTCTTCCTCGGTACCGTGCTGCTGCTGGTGCTCGTCCTCGGCTCGCTGATCTACCTGGTCGAAGGGGAAGCCGCCGGCTTCGTCTCGATCCCGCGCTCGATGTACTGGGCGATCGTCACCCTGACCACCGTCGGCTACGGCGACCTGGCGCCGCAATCCGGCCTCGGGCGCTTCGTCGCGTCGATCGTCATGCTGCTCGGCTACTCGATCCTCGCCGTGCCCACCGGCATCTTCACCGGCGAGCTGCTCGCCGCGGCGCGCCGACGCGGCATCTCGACCCAGGCCTGCCCGAGCTGCGGCGCCGAGGGGCACGATCTCGACGCGCGCCACTGCAAGTTCTGCGGCGCGAAGCTGTGAGCGACGCGGCCGCGACGCGGCTCAGCCATCGAGCAGCGACACCGCCCAACGCGCTGCCGGGATCGACAGCGCGTTGCCGAGCAGCCGGTACTGGCGCTCGCGCGGCAGGCCGGGGGGGAAGCGGAAGCTCGCTGGCAGGCCGAGCAGCCGGGCGACCTCCCCGGGCGAGAAGCGGCGGGCGCCGGCCGCCGTGCGCAGGAACGAGCCGCTGCCCACCAGCCGCTGTCCGTAGCCGGCGATGAAGCAGGCGCTGCGGCGGTCGGCCGGCGTCACGAGGTCGAGCCCGGGCAGGTGGCGCGCGAAGTTCGCCGGCTCGAGCGCCAGCGAGTCGTCGGGCGAGGGATCGAGAAACTCCGCGAGCGGCCCGGGTTCGACCACCGGCGGCTCCGCTTCGGCGAGGCGGTGGCGCGAGGCGACGACGAAGAGGCGCGGCCGGCGATTGGGGACGCCCAGACGGGTCGGGCAGAGGGCGAGCTCGCGTACCCGCATGCCGTGCCGGCGCAGCTTGCCGCGCAGCAGCTCGTGGGCGTCCGAGCCGCGGAACCCCTCGACGTTTTCGAGCACGAGGTGATCGGGCGGCACGGCGTCGAACAGCTCCATCAGCCGGACGAAGGCGCGCGAGCGGCGATCGGCGAGCCCCTGGCGGTTGCCCATGCGGCAGAACGGCTGGCAGGGCGGGCTCATCAACCAGGTGTCGGCGTCCGGCGCCGCCAGCTCGGCGGCCGGGACGGTGGCCAGCTCGCGCGCGCTCGGCCGCTCGCCATGGTTGGCCTCGTAGGTGTCGCGCGCCGCCGCGTCGACGTCCCAGGCCGCGACGACGCGGCCCCGGTCGCCGAGGGCGAAGCGCCAGCCGCCGAGACCACAGAAGAGCTCGAGCGCGGAGAGCGACATCGTCGAGGGCGGGTTCGGGTGCTGACCTGGCGGCTCGCGC
>JAIOJQ010000089.1 GCA_019911865.1 Thermoanaerobaculia bacterium | reverse complement strand
TCCCGGCGGCGCGGTAGATCGCCTCGAACTCCGGGATGTCGAGCAGCGGGTCGGCCGGCCCGCCGGCCGACCCGCTGCTCGACATCCCGGAGTTCGAGGCGATCTACCGCGCCGCCGGGATCGCCGCCCCGGCGCACGGCTTTACCGCCTTCAAGGTGCTCGAGATGCTGGCCAGCCCGGAACTCGCCCAGCTCGACGGCGCCGCCCGGGCCGCGGCGCTGGCGGCTTTCCTCAAGATCAACCCGGCCGGCGCGGTGCCGATCGCCGACGTGATCGAGGACGCCGTGCGGCGCGACCAGGCGCTCGACCAGTTCGAGCGCTTTCTGCAGGGCAAGCTGACGGAGCGCTCCCAGGCGGTCGACCGGGAGAATGCGGCGCTGCAGGCCGAAATCGACGAGCTGGTGCGCCGCAATCGGGAGAAGATGGACGCCAACCGGCGTGGCGTCGACACCGCCCGCGAGCGTTTCGAGTTGTGGCGCCGCGGCAAGGCCGCCGAGGAGCGGCGGCTGGCCGAAGCGGTCGCCCCGTTCGTCGACGGCAATCCGATCTCTACCGCAGGCTGAAGGGGAAACCGACGATGTTCAAGCGTCTGATGCGCGTGCTCAAGAGCTGGATGGGCTTTTTCATCTCCTTCGCCGAGGACCCGGAGGTCATGCTCCAGGAGTCGATCGAGGAGATGCGCAACACCTTGCCGCGCCTCAACCAGATCCTCGTCACCACGCGCGCCACGGTGATCCGGCTCGAGGAGGAGCGCGACGCCCTGGTGCGCAAGGAGAAGTCGCTGATCGGCTCGATCCAGACGGCCCTCAAGGAGGGCAGCGCCGAGGCGCGCAAGATCGCCGAGGCGGACGCCATGACGCTGCAGCAGGTGCGCCAGGACCTCACCGCGACGCGCGAGCAGCTCGAGGCGGCGGGCAGCGCGTTCTCGAACGCGCAGCTCTCGGTGACCGACATCAAGGACAAGCTGCGGGCCAAGATCGAGCAGGCGCGGCGCGCCATCGCCGAGTCGAAGAAGGCCGAGGTGATGAAGTCGGCGGCGGCCGCCCTCACCGAGCTCGACACCTACGGCACCGCCGCCACCGCCGACAAGTACCTCGAGCAGATCCAGCAGAAGGTGGCCGAGTCGAAGGCCGCCGTCGAGGTCGCCACCGGCGGGCTCGACACCGAGCGCATCCAGCTCGAGCGCAAGTCGCGCCAGCTGCAGGCGGCGTCGATCCTCACCGAGTTCGAGGTCGAGATGGGGCTCAAGTCGCCCGACGCGGTGCGCGAGGCGGCTCCCTTCCCCGAAGCCCCCCCGGCGGCGCGCACGACGCCGCAGGCCGAGCCGCAGAAGGGTTCCTGACCGCGGGTGGGATTCCTCGACCGCCATCCGGTCCTGCGCAAGTCGATCGCCAACCAGTACCAGGCGATCCTCGCCGCCGGCGCGGTCGGCTTCTCGCTGCTGCTCGCCAATCCGCTGCCGCTGCTGCTGCTGCTCGGCGGCGAGCTGATGGCCTTCCCGTTCGTCTTCGAGCGGCTGCGCCGGCGCATGGAGATCGAGAAGAAGCACGCCGAGCGGCGCGCCGTGGAGATGAGCCGCGACGAACGCCTGCGCTCGCTCTCGCGTGGCGCGCGTACCCGCCTCGATCGCCTCACCTCCCTGTGCGACCGCATCCAGGAGAACTATCGCGGCCTGTCGCCCGCCTCGCAGGGACTGCTCGCCGACCAGCGCGCCAAGTTCGATTCGATCGTCGACGCCTTCCTCAAGCGACTGTGGATCGCCGAGCGCTACGCGGAGATGGACACCGCCGTCGACGCCGCGGTGCTCGCGCGCGAGATCGCCGAACTCGAGCGGGCGCGCGAGCAGGAAGTCCTGGCGCCGCGGGTGTTCGAGGCGCTGGAGAAGAACCTCGAGATCAAGCGCCAGCTGCGCGACGCCCTGGGGCGCAACGAGGCGAGCCGCATCGCGCTGGGCGCCGAGCTCGACTCGCTCGAGTCGCTGCTCCAGCTGCTGCTGCAGAAGTCCGTGGCGGCCACCGATGCGGTCGCCTTTGCACACGAAATCGACGACGCTCTGGCGCAGGCCGAGGCCGACGCGGCAACGGTACAGGAGCTCGAGCGCATGCTCGGCGCGCTGCCCGGTCAGGCCGCCTCGCGCGCCACGATCCCGCGCCTCGACGAGGTGGCGGCCGACCAGGTGGACCGCGCCGGCGCGCGGCCGCGGCGGCGCACCCGATGACCGACCTCGCAAGGGAGCCGCGCGCCGTGGACCCGTTCCTCGCCACCCTGCCCGCCTGGGCGCAGCGCCTCGCCCGCTCGATCCGCGCCAAGCAGGCCAACACTTTCGTGCTGCACGGCCAGCCGGCCGAGCTGGTGCCGCTGCGGCCGGCCGGCGGCGCGCCGCCCGAGTTCCTGCTGCTCGACGAGTTCCTCCCCCGCCACCTGCTCTCCGGCTGGCCGTCGGTGCTGACCTACAACCGCGCCGAAGGGATCGGCTTCTCCAGCGCAGAGGCGCGCGCCCACTTTCTCGGCCGCCTCGTCGCCTACGACGCCGTGCACGGCACGCGGTGGGCCGAGGGGCTGCCGCGCGACGCCGCCAACGCCTTCGCCCTGCTCGACTCGTACTTCCGCCACGCCGCGGCGCTGTCGCCGGCGCGGCCGGTGGCGCTGCTGCTGCCCTACGCCGAGACCCTCGCCCCGGCCGGCGAAGGGTCGAGCCGCAGCCCCGAGGATCGCGCCGTGCTCGTCTACCTGCGCAAGTGGGCGCGCGACCCGGTGCTGCTGGCCAAGAACATCGTCGTCGTGCTGGTCACCGAGAGCCTCGCCGACCTCGACCCGCAGCTGGTGCGCGCCTCCTCGACGCGCGAGATCGAGATCCCGCGCCCCGACGCGGCCGAGCGGCACGAGTTCCTCGACCACCTGCGGCCGGCCGACTGGTATGCGCGCTCGCCCGAACTCGACGCGGCGCGCCTCGCCCGCCTCGCCGCGGGGATGACGCGCGGCCAGCTGGCGCAGCTGGCCGACGGCGCCGACGCCGACGGCGAGCCGCTGTCGGTCGGGCGAGTGCGGGCCTTCAAGAAGGAGGTGCTCGAAAGCGAGGGGTTGGGCCTCATCGAGTACCTCGAGCCGAAGTACGGCCTCGACATGGTCGCCGGCATGGAGCCGGTCAAGGAGCGGCTGCGCCGTGCCACGCGCGCCATCGCGCGCGGCAACCCCTCGGCGGTGCCGATGGGCTACCTGGTCTGCGGCCCGGTGGGCAGCGCCAAGACCTTTCTCGTCGAGTGCTTCGCCCACGACCTCGGCTTCCCGATGGTCAAGCTCAAGAACTTCCGCTCGATGTGGGTCGGCTCGACCGAGGCGAACCTCGAGCGGATCCTCAAGATCCTCGCCTCGCTCACCCCCGTCGGGGTGATGATCGACGAGGCCGACGCGGCGCTCGGCAACCGCGAGCAGTCGGGCGACTCGGGCACCCAGGCGCGCGTCTTCGCCTCGATCGCCTCGTTCATGGCCGACACCCGCAACCGCGGCCGGGTGCTCTGGTTCCTGATCACCGCCCGCCCCGACCTGCTGCCGGTCGACCTCAAGCGCCAGGGGCGCGCCGAGGAGCACATCCCGCTCTTCTACCCGGAGTCGGTCGCCGAGGTGGACGAGATCTACCGCGTGATGAAGCGGAAGCTGCGGATCTCGACCCCCGTCGATTCGCTGATCGGCATCGTGCCGGACGAGCAGCTGCTCGGCCTGTCGGGCTCCGACCTCGAGGCGATCCTGGTGCGCTCGATCCTCGAAGCCGAGGCCGCCGAGCGCTCCGAGGTCGCGCCGGAGGATCTGGCGCGTGCCTTTGCCGACTTCCTGCCGGCGACCTCGGCGAAGGAGCGCGAGCTGCAGATCCTCGCCGCCGTGCTCGAGTGCACCAGCCGCGAGCTGCTGCCGCCGAAGTTCCGCGACCTCGACCGCGGCGAGCTCGCCGCCCGCATCGCCGCCCTCAAGCGCGAGCTGCGCGGCGGCTGAGCCGGTCGCTCACCCGGGTGGTTCGCGACCTGCCCGAGAGTCCGATACTGTGCCTTTGCCCCGCCGCGATATCCCGCGCTGCGGCGAACCGAAGGAGATCACCATGCACCAAACCGCTCTGCGCACCAGCGTCGTCGCCGTCTCCCTGCTGCTCGCCGGAGCCATGGGCGCCGCGGCCGCGGAAGGCTTCTGCGCCGGCGCCGCCGACAGCGTCCTCGCCGAACCCGCCGGCTCGACCCGCTGTCTGCGCGGCGCCAATCCGCTCGACCGGGCGCCGCTCACGGCCGCCCCGCTCGGCCCGGCGCTCTCCTGGATCGTCGACCTGCGCGCCACTCCGGACCAGGTCTCGACCGCGCCGGTCGGCACCCTGACCCTGACGCCGGTGGGCCCGGTGGCCGCGGGCGTCAACCTCTACGCCACCGACTTCGACAATCGGGCGAGGACGCTCTACGCCATCGACAACTTCGGCGCAACCCTGGGCACCATCGACCTTGCGACCGGGGCCTACGTGTCCGACGGGGCGCTGACCGGCATTCCCGCCGGCCACACGGTGACCGGCCTGAAGTTCGACCCGCTCGACTCGGACAAGGCCTTCGTCGTCACCACCAGCGGCACCGTCAGCCAGCTGCACCGCCTCGACCCGGTGGCGCGCACGCTCACCCTGGTCGGCGAGATCACCGGCTCGGCGCTCGCCATCGACCTGGCGATCGCCAACGACGGCACGATCTACGTCCACGACATCGGCATCGACAGCATCCTCACCGTCGACCGCACCGCCGGCGCCGGAACCCTGGTCGGCCCGACCGGAGTCAACACCAACTTCGCCCAGGGGATGGACTTCGACGCCGCGGCCGGGACGCTCTACGCCTGGATGTATCTCGGCGGCGGGGTCAACAACCTGTCGACCATCGACCTCACTACCGGCGCGGCGAGTCTGGTCGTCAACGGCAACAACACCGAGATCGAGGGGTCGATTCAGGTGCCCGTCCCCTTCATCTTCCTCGACGGCTTCGAGAGCGGCGACACCGGCCGCTGGTCGGCCGCCGTCGCCCTCTGACGCGGAGGGGGCGGGCCCCCCACGCGCGGAGCCGCCGCTGACTGCCGACTGTCCGGCGGCTCCGCGCTTTCATTTCACAGCGATAGACTCCGCCGCATCCCGTTGCGGATCCGGTCCCCCCGGGGACACACAAGAGGGACGTACAAATTTTTTCCGAGGAAGCGCCGCGACCCGCGGCGAGGGTCGCCCGCAGGCAGGCTCGAGGCCGGCGGCAATTCCGATCGTCCCGGAGCCTCCGCGGTGCGCGCCCGCTGCCTCGCCCTGCCCGACGGCGAACGACAGGCGCGGGCCTGCAGCACATCCGCCCAGCTCGTAGCCCTCGCCGAGAGCACCGCTTTTCACCAGACGCAGGTGACCGAGATCGCCACCGACGGCCATCCGCCGCCAAGCCGGCACCAGCGCCGCGCACATCGAACTCCACCGCTGAGACGCCACCGGGTTCGACGCCCGACTCCCGCAGGGCGTCCGATCCGACGCCGGTGCCAACCTCCTTCACTGTCCTGCCGCTCGCCTGAGCTCGCCGGTTTGCGCCCCTGCGGCGTCGACTCTTCGCTCCACGCCCTCGTCCGCTGACCCCCGGGATTCGGGGGGGTACCGAGATTCGACGGCGGTCCGGCAACCACGGTCAAGGAAGACCGACATGGAGGGTCAAATCCGCCCCAGCCTCGGTTCCTGATAGCGTCCTGCGCCGTGCCCCCGGAGACGCCCGCTTCCGACTTCGAGTTGAAGTTCGTCGTCGAGTCGCGTCTCGCGATGCTCTTGGCGAGCCGGCTCGCCACGCTCTTCGCCGCCGACCCACGCCACCCGCGCAACACCGTCGCCAGCCTCTACCTCGACGATCGCGCGTGGACGAGCCTCGCCCGGACCCGCGACGGCGCCCTTGCCAAGCGCAAGGTGCGACTGCGCTGGTACGAGTCGGTGCCGGGGCGGCCGCTCGAGGATTTCGCCGTGCTCGAGGTCAAGCATCGCTTCGGCCTGCGGCGTCGCAAGGAGCGCCTCGTGACGGCACCGCTCGCCAGCCGACTGGCTACGCTCGCCGGACTCCTCCCGGCGCGCAGCGAGCTCGCGTGTGACGAGCTATGGCGAGCCCTGTCACCCGATTTCGACGGCATGACGCTCGAGCCCGCTCTCGTCGTCCGCTACGACCGCCGTCGCTTCGTCGACCCGGCAAGCGGCAGTCGCCTGAGTCTCGATAGCGGTATCCACGCAGCTGCGATCCGCAGCGGCCACCCGGCCGGCCGCCTCGGCCGCGCCGCGCGCGTGGCCGTCGTCGAAGTGAAAAATCGCGACGGGCGCCTGCCCGTCCTCCTGGCCGCAGCGCTCGGACCGAGCGTGCGCCAGGTCTCTTTCTCGAAGTACGAACGCTGCTTGCGCGCCGCCACCGGGCAACTCTGAAGACTCCGCAGCCGGCGCCGGGACACCCACCCCATGAACCCGATCCTGAAATTCCTGGAGCCGTTCGGCAGCTTTTCCTCGGGCGATCAGCGCGACGTCGCCCTCGGCACCTTTGCCGTGCTGCTGGTCGCCTCGCTGTTGTCGTCGCTCGTCGTCACGCTGCTCTACCGGCGCTTCCACGGCAGCCGTGAGACCGGCAGCGAGATCTACCTCGCCTTCCCGCTGCTCGGGCTCGCGACGACGGCGATCTTCCTGACCATCCAGTTCTCGCTGCCGCTCTCGCTCGGCCTTCTCGGCGCGCTCTCGATCGTGCGCTTCCGCACGCCGATCAAGGCTCCGGAGGAGATCGGCTTCATCCTCTTCCTGGTCGCCGGTTCGCTTGCTTGCGCGACGTTCAACCTGCGGCTGTTGGCGTTGATCCTCGCCGTCGGCTGGCTCGCATTGATCGTGCGCCGGTGGGTGCCTGCCTTCGGTGGCGCCGGCGCCCGCCCGGCCGGCTCGGCGGTGATCGGAATCGCGACCGAGCTGCACGCCGCGCGAGGCGACGAGTTGCTCGAGCTGGCGCGCAGCTCGCTCGCCAGCTGCGAGCTCGAGAGCCTGACGCGCAGCGAGGGCAGCGTGGCGGTGACGCTGCGCTTCCGGGATCGCGAGGAGCGCGCGGCGGCGTTCGCGCGCGCGGTCGCCGAACGCTTCGAGGTCATCCGGCTCTCGGTCGTCTTCGACCGGCCCGGCGCCTGGTGAGGGTCGCTGTCGGCCGGCACCGGGTGACCGGCGCGCTCCTGGTGGGTGCGCTCGGGGGCCTGGTGGCCGCCGCCGGCGTCTTCCGCCCGCCGGTGGCCCATCATTTCCAGCGCGCAACCGCCGACGGCTTCGAGCTGGGTGCGTCCCGGACGTTGCGCCGGGCGCTGCTGCAGCTCGGCCGACTGCAGACACTGCCCCCCGCGGGTCCCGAGCGACCGGTCGGGCGCGAGCGCTACGGCCTGGCGCCGATCGAGCACCATGACCTCGCCGGCAGTCTGCGCATCCCCGGGGAGGCGATCGCGCGCGGGGGACCGGTGCTGTCGATCCTGGTCGACTCGGGCTGGCTCGCCGAGCTCGAGGCGAATCCGCTCGCTCGTGGACGCGAGTGGGAGCGGCCCGCCTACGTGGCTCTGGTCGAGAACGGCCGGCTCGCCTTCTCGAGCGGCGTCGGACTGCGCCTGCACGGCGGCGGCGGCCGCGAGCGCAAGGCAACGCGCGGCTACCGGCTCTACTTCCGCAAAAGCTACGGCGTGGCGGCCCTGCCGGGCCGGCGCCTCGGCGAGGAGTTCGCCGGGACTGAGCTCCACCGCCTGGTCCTGCGCAATCGCTCGGGACTCTTGGCGGGCCCGCTGGCGATGGACCTGATGCGAGCCGCCGGCGTGCCAGCGCCGCGTTCGCGCGCAATCGAGCTCTACCTCGACGGCGAGCGCCTCGGCCCGTTCCACGCCGGCGAGTATCTCGATCGCTGGTACCTCGCTCAGTACTTCGGTCACGACGACTTCGACCTCGTACAGACCAAGCAGAACCGTGGACAGGAAACCGACCCGGTCGAGCTCGGCGACGCCGCCGCGTGGCGGACCTTTCTCGCGGCCGCGCAGCAGCCGCGGCTCCAGCCCGAGCGCATGGTGGACCTCGAAAACCTCATCCGCTGGATGGCAACCATCCTCTACTGCGGCACGCACGACGCCTTCCAGGGCGATATGGCGCGCGACCGCCGACACACCGAGGCGCGCTGGTTCACCCTCGCCTGGGACCTGGATGCCAGTTTCGCTTCCGGCCGGCGCGCGCGGCGCAACGCCTGGGAGCAGGATCTGGTTCGCCATTACCTGTTTTCCCACGACCATCCCCCCATCGACCCGCGTGCGCGGATCCTGCGCCACCTGCTCGTGCGCGCGCCCTTCCGCCGTCGTTTCGCCTCGACGCTGCTCGATCTGATGAACCACCGATTCACTGCGGCGTTCCGCGACGAGCGGATCCGGCACCATGCGAGCGAAGCAGCGCGGATCGGCGCCGACCCTGGACCCCACGTCGCCGAGCTGCGGGACTACTTCGTGCGCCGCGAGCCGGAGCTGCGTCACCAGATCGCGCGCCACTTCCGTTGTGGCTCGCCTCGACGACTCGTTGCGCGTTCGGCGACGGGCAGGCATTTCGAAGTCGACGGGTTGGACAAGACGGGGTTCTACGAGGGTTGGTACCTGCCGCGCACCAGGGTGGCGATCGCGGTCGCGGGAGAGGCCGTTCCACGCATGGTCGCGGTCGGTGACGCCGATCTCGATATCGTCCTGCCCTGACGGCCGCCCAGTCGGCGGGTTACCGGGTCGAAGCTGTCGCAGGCCTCGCGGTCCCGGGGACACACAAAAGGGACACACAAAAGCAGGATTCAGGGAGGGGTTGCGGTTTGCGGCGAGAGTCGCCCGCGGCTCGCCCTCCTCGGGCCTTCCGCTGGCGGCCAGCGCGGTTGTTCGACGCCGTGCAGGCGGAACCTGCAGGCGCGCTAGGATCCCGCGGTCGCGCACCCGCAGATGGAGGTCGGCCCGACCTCGGAAGCCCACCTCTGCCGGCCCCGGGGTCGGACCGGGGTCCGGCGGGCGAGGGGAGTTCTCGATCGGAGGCGCAGCGAGTTCGGCTCGCCCGGTGCGGTGCCCGGAGGAACGCGGAGGGGTTCAGATGCGATCGCACGCCGCTCTTCGCCGCCACGGTCTCCCACTTGCCGCGCTGGTGGTCGCGCTCGCCGGCTGCGGCGGACCGGCCGACGCGGCTGAATCGCGCGCTGGAGACGAGCTGCGCCGCGAGTTCGACGCGCTGGGGCAGGAGCTAGCCTCCCTCGAGCTGGCGCATGCCGCCGCGCTGCGGCGAGTGCCGGTCGAGCCCGAGACCGCGACGCTCGCGGCGCGCCTCCGGCGCTTCGCGGAGGTCGCCGGCGTCGATGCCGAGTTCCGGGTCCTCGGGGGCGCCGGGGTCCCGCCACTCCCGGACGGCTCGCCCGGGCCGCTGCGGCTCGATCGCGTCGAGCTCGCGGGCCGCGGCGAACTCGCGCGCCTCGCCGCCCTGCTGTCGCACATCGAAGTCGGCGTCTCGCGCCTCATCGACCTCGAGCAGCTCGAAGTCACCGCAGAAAGCGGTCCACCGCGCTTCGTCGCGCGGCTGCTCTGCCCGACCTGGAGGGCAGAGGCGCCTTCCGACGCGGTACTCTCTGGCGACGCGCGCTCGCTCGTCGCCGCACGGCACGTCGAAGTCGAGCGGCTGCGCCAGCGCGTCGCCATGCTCGACGCCTGGGTCGCGCGCACGGCCGACGGACGACTCGCCGCCGCCGGCGACCTGCTCGACGCGCTCGGCAGCATCGACCGGGCGGAAGTCACCGCGCTGCGTATCGGCGAGCGGATCGAGCTGGCCGGCGCCACCCTCGGCGCCACCGCGCACCAGGCGCTCCTCACGGCGATCGAGAGCGCCGGCTTCACGGTCGCCGCCGCGCAGTCGCCCCCCTCGGGCGCTTGCGGCCCCTTCCACTTCGCATTGACGCCGCCCGCGCCCGCCGCGCGCTGGTTCGCGCCGGCCGCGCGCGCCATCGATCCGGACCCCGCCGCCGTCGCGCTCTGCGCCAGCGAGCCGCAACCGCAAGCCGGCACACTCGCCGCCAGTGGCGACCCCGAGCGTCCAGGAGCCTTCACGCTGCGCGCCCGCGGCCTAGCCCTGGCCGACCTCTTCCGCCTGCTCCACGAGGCGACCGGCGAGGGCTTCGCCGTCGCCCCCGAGCTGCGCGGCGAGATCGACGTCGACTTCGCCGGCGTCACACCCCGGGAAGCGCTCGCCGCGCTCCCGGCGCTCGGGATCGGCGCCAGCGAGGGGTCGATCCACCTGGTGACCCGCGGCCGACCGATCGCACCGCGCGCCGACACCTGGAGCGGCGATCCGGTGAGCTTCGCCTTCGCCCGCCTGCCGGTCCGCGCCCTGCTCTGCCTGCTCCAGGATGCGTTCGGTCTCGCCTCGCGCGTCCCGACCGATCTCGACGCGACGATCACCCTCTTCGCCCGCGACGAGCCTTGGGACCTGCTGCTCCTTCGCGCCCTCGAATCCGCCGGCCTCGACTACGCGCTGGAGGGCCACGTCGCCCACGTCGCGCCGCCCGAGCGGCTGGCACAGGGCACCGCCCACGGCACCTGGCTGCCCGCCTGCGAAGCTGCCACGACGACCGGCGCCGAACCCCCGCTCGCCGCCCACGCCCTCGACCTCGCGGACGTCGAAGCCGGCGACTTGCGCCTCGCTGCGATCCTCCGCCGACCCGACGGCGAGCGACGGGCGTGGGCCTACGGCGCGTTCGCCCAGCTCTTCGCCCTCGCGGACGGCGCCACCCTCTACCGGGCGCAAGTCACCGAGATCGCCACCGAAGCCGTTCACCTCCGCCATGCGGACGGCAGCGCCGGCCGCATCGAACTCGACCGTTGAAACGGTTGGCGCCCGACACCCCGGCCCTCCAAGGCGTCCACCCCGGCGCCGGCGGCTTGCCTTTCTCGGGCTCCGCCTTGACCAAGGTGGCAACCCAAGCCAGCGGGCTCGGAGACGTCGCCCGGATCACCGGCCGGGCGAGAACACCGGCACCTTCGATGGCACGCCGATCGAGGCCGACGGGTAAACCGCCGACATCTACCGGCGGAAAGCTGGCGCGTGGCGCTGCATGCTCACCCATCTCACTCCGGCGCTGGGCAGGCAGCACGAGGGCGGATGAGCCCGCCCGGGGGCGGTGGCCGCCCGGACTCTTCGCTCCCGAGGGTCGGCCGTCGGTACCTCGAGCCGCGGAGTGAGGCCTCGCCGACGGCACAGGTGCTAGCCTCGGTCACGATCTGCATGGACGCCCTTGTTGCAGCGCCGCTTGAACACCCTTCCGTCCGGTCCTCGTCCACCGCGCGGGCGGATCGCCTGCTGCTTCCGCGTCGGAAGCCGACCGGATCGGACTCCGCGGTCGACGTCCGGAATTTTCAGTCGCCTTGAGGCGTGGGCTCCTCCTTGCGGCCGTACTGATCGTCCTGGTTGCGATCGCGCATTCGTACCTTGGCGAGCGGTACATCCTGAGGCGCCTCTTCCGGCGCGCCGACCTGCCTCACCTTTTCGGCAGCGACCGGTTCACGCGTCGCACCCTCCGCTTCGCGTGGCACATCACCTCCGTCGCCTGGCTCGGACTCGCCGGCGTGCTCGTCGTCGTGGCCGCTCCGGGCCCGCCGGCTCGCGGTGCCCTGCTCCTCACCGTGGCGGCGGCCTTTCTCGGCTCGGCCGCCATCGCCGTCGTGGGGTCGCGCGGCCGGCACCTCTCGTGGGTCGTCTTCACTGCGATCGCCCTGCTCGCGTGGTTCGCGGCCTGAGTCGTTCGGGGGCGGCTCGGAGGGCGCGCAGAACGCTCCACCGCTGGATCCGGGCGGAGTTCGCGCCCCGGGCGACCCTCGCCATGTCGTGGCGTGCCAGTTCGGTGCGGATGCGGGGGGTCGGCGAGGAGACTCTGTGGAGCGGGCAGTCGTTCGACGAGGAGGGGCTCGCGAGCGAGGGACGCTTCAAGGCAGGCGAAGCGCGCAATACCGCCGATCAGGCTGATCCGGTGGCCCTGGTGCGCTGGCTGGCCAAGGCCCACGAGATCCAGTGGGACTACCGGAACCTGGTTCGCTGCACGGAGCGACTGGAGCGCCCGAAGTAGGGGCCCGCCGCTTCGGGCCACTGAGGGGACCGGTCGGAGGCTCCTTCCACGCCCGGGGCGAAGTCCCCTCTTTCTGTGTCCCTTTTGTGTGTCCCCGGGAGGGGGCCGTCAGTGGGGCAATGGTTCCAACACGCGGGCGGCTGCGAGGACGCCGGCGAGGGCCGCTTCGATCGCGCCGGGCTCGACCTCTTCCAGTTCGTAGCGCACGTCGGCGATCGGCTTGTCCGAGCGCAGCACGCGCCGGAGCTCGATCGGCGTTCCCTCGACGACGACGTCGGCGGGCGTGGCGGCGATGGTCGCTTCGAGTTCGCGTACCTGCTCGTCGCCGTAGCCCATCGCCGGCAGGATGCCGCGGGCGTTCGGGTACTTCTCGTAGGTGGCGAGGATCGAGCCGACGGCGTACGGAGCCGGGTCGACGATCTCGGCCGCCCCCGCCTGGCGGGCGGCGAGCAGCCCGGCGCCCCAGCTCATGCCGCCGTGGGTGAGGGTCGGGCCGTCCTCGACCACCAGCGCCCGCTTGCCGCGCACCAGCTCCGGCCGGTCGAGGGTGACGCGCGAGCGGCACTGCATGACTTTGGCGCGCGGGTTGTTGCGCGCGCAGCTCGCGAGCACCTCGTCGATCTCGCGCGGCGAGGCGGAGTCGACCTTGTTGACGATCAGCAGATCGGCCATCACCAGGTTCGCCTCGCCCGGCCAGTAGCGCGTCTCGTGGCCGGCGCGGTGCGGGTCGAGCAGCGTGATGTGGAGGTCGGGCTTGAGGAACGGCGTGTCGTTGTTGCCGCCGTCCCACAGGATCACGTCGGCCTCCTGCTCGGCGCGGCGCAGGATCGTCTCGTAGTCGACGCCGGCGTAGACGACGACCCCGTCGTCGATGTGCGGCTCGTACTCCTCGCGCTCCTCGATTGTGCAGTGGTGGAAGTCGAGGTCCTCGTAGCTCGCGAAACGCTGGCAGACCTGCTCGGCAAGATCGCCGTACGGCATCGGGTGGCGGATCGCCACCACGCTGAGGCCCTCGCGGCGCAGCAGGCGGGCGACGAAGCGGGTCGTCTGCGACTTGCCGACGCCGGTTCGCACGGCGGTGACCGCCACCACCGGCTTGCTCGAAGCGAGCATCGTCCGGGTCGCCGAGCAGAAGCCGAAACTCGCGCCCCAGGCGACGACGCGGCTGGCGAGGTGCATCAGGTTCTCGTGGGCCACGTCGGAGTAGGCGAACCAGACCTCGTCGACGCGCTCGTCGCGGACGATCGACTCGAGCTCGGACTCGGCGCGGATCGGGATGCCTCCGGGGTAGAGCTCGCCGGCGAGCACGGGCGGATAAAGGCGGCCCGCGATGTCCGGGATCTGCGCCGCCGTGAAGGCGACGACCTCCCGGGTCGGGTCGCCGCGGAACAGCAGGTTGAAGTCGTGGAAGTCGCGGCCTGCCGCGCCCAGAATGACCACTCGCTTGCGTTCCATGGCATGCCTCCCGCCCGACCGGAGCGGCCGGGCCGCTGTCCCCCACCCTAGCGGCGAGCCAGCGACCCGGCCCCACCCGGCGGGTCGGGACGGGGCGTTCCGGCCGGCGTCGCCGACCCCGCCGGCCCGTTTCCCGCTTGCACTGCGTTGCATTACAATGCAGTCGGAGGTCGCCATGGAGGAGCAACTGACCGTTCGACTGCCCGAAGAGCTCGGACGCGCCCTGCGGGCGGCGGCCACGAGGACTCACCGCAAGAGCTCGGAGATCGTCCGCCTGGCCCTGCGCGAGTATCTCGGTCTCGGCGGAGCGGAAGCCGGACGCCCGGCGGACCGGGTGCGCGGCCTGCTCGGCGCGCTCGAGTCCGGCACGCCGGACCTCGCCACGCGCAGCCGCGACGTCCTCTTGGAGTCGCTCCGGCGTGGCGGGTGAGCTGCTGCTCGACACCGGCGCGCTCGTTTCGCTGCTCGATCGCAGCCAGGATCGCCACCAGGAGTTCGTGCGCTTCTACTCGGAGTGGAGCGCGCCCGTCGTGAGCTCGGAGGCCGTCCTCACCGAGGCGACCCACCTGCTCGGCAGAGTCCCGGGCGGACGGCGCGCCTGCCTCGACTTCTTCCTCTCCGGCGGTGCCGTCCTGGTCCCCGCGAGCCCGGCGTCGCTGCGCCGCTGCCGCGAGCTGGTCGAGCGTTACTCCGACCAGCCGATGGACTACGCCGACAGCACCCTCGTCGCGCTCGCCGAGGAGCTCGACACCGATCTCGTCCTCACCACCGACCGCCGCGACTTCTCGACCTACAGGATCAGCTCCCGCCGCCGTTTCCGCATCGTCCCCGCCTGACGGCGGGCACGCCCCCGACCGACGAAGCCCGCCAAGGGTCGCGTGAGGCGGGCACCCGGGCGAAAGCGGGGAAAGCGGGGACACACAAAAGGGACAGACAAAAGTGACAGATCCAACGGGAGAGGTTGACGCTCCTCGCCCGCTGGGCGACGTTCCAAGCCCTCGCGGATTCGTATGTCCCTTTTGTGTGTCCCTTTTGTGTGTCCCCGAGGGAAGGTTCACCGCGCCGGCAGGACGAGTTCCCAGCCGATTTCGATCAGGTTGGGGTCGGCGATGCGGTTCTTGTTGGCGTTCCAGATGTCGGGCCAGCGGCCGGCGCTGCCGAGGTGGCGGCGGGCGATGCCGGAGAGGGTGTCGCCGGAGACGACCTTGTAGACCTGCTGGCCGGTGGCGAGGGACTCGCGGCGGACTTCGGCCGGGCCGGTGCCGCCGAGGTACTTCTTGACCAGGTTCCTGTACTCGTTCGAGCCTTTCAGCGAGCGGATCGCCGAGTCGACCATCTTGAGCAGGGTGTTGGCGCCGCGGCGCACGCCGACGTTGTAGGTCGACTGGGTCAGGTTGAACTCGACGACCTCGAGCTTGTTGCCGAACGGCTTGATCTCCTCCTGCGCGTACGGGTAGTCGTAGATGAAGCCGTCGAGCTTGCCCTCGGCGAGCAGGTCGAAGTAGCCGTCCTCGTACTTCTCGAGCCGGCCGTACCCGGGCACCAGCTCCTTGACCGCCTCCTCGGCGGCCGGGTCGTTGAAGATGCCGACCACTTTCCCCTCGAGGTCGCGGATCGAGCGCACGGCCGAGCCGCGCCGGACCACCAGGCAGAGGCCGTAATCGTAGTAGGACTCCGACCAGTCGAGCCCGGAGATCGAATCGTCCTCGGTGTAGCCCGAGATGATGACGTCCGCCTTGCCGGCGACGAGGCGCCCCGGCAGCTCCGAGTACTTGCCCGGCACGATCACCACGTCGTCGACGCCGATCCGTTTGGCGATCGCTTTCGCGATCATCCAGTCGAAGCCGTCGTAACGGGCGCCGTTCTTGTAGAGCATCGGCGGCGTGCCCGGCTCGGCGGCGACGCGCAGCACGCCGGCGTCGATGACGCTCTGCAGCGAATCGTCCTGCGCCCGGGCTGGACGGGCGGCGGCCGGGGCGAGGGCGGCGAGGGCGAGGAGGGCGGGAAGCAGGCGGCGGGAAGTCATCGGATCACCTCGGGGAGGAAGCGCAGCGGAAGCCGAGGCTCGAGCTGCGGTCGCTGGGGTTCTTGGGGATGCGGTGGTAGACGCGGGCGTCGGACAGCTCCCAGCTGTCCCAGCTGCCGCCCGCCGCGTAGCGCAGGTCCGGCTCCTCCTCGGAGGCGGTCGCCGTCCACTCGCTGACGTTGCCGGCCATGCCGAGGGCGCCCGAGGCGCTGCGATCGCGCGCGTAGCGCGGATCGGTCACCGCCCAGGTGGGGATCTGCTTGTCGGCGCGCAGCTTGAGGTCGCGCTTGTCGCTGCCGAGCAGGTTGACCGCGTCGGGGTCGAGCGCCGGCCCGGTGGGGAAGGTGCGCCCGTCGGTGCCGCGCGCCGCCTTCTCCCACTCGCGGGCCGTCGGCAGCCGGCCGCCGATCCAGCGGCAGTACGCCGCCGCGTCGGCCCAGGTGACGAAGACCACCGGCAGGTCGGGGTGGGCGTCGACGTAGGCCGCATCGTCCCAGTACGAGGGCAGGTCGCGCGGGCCGCAGGCGTCGCCGGCCGGACACTCGTCGAGAAAGCGGCCGTACATCGCGTTGGTCACCTCGGTGCGCTGGATGCGGTAGGCGGCGACGTCGAGATCGACCTGCTCGGGCCCGGAGCGGAAGAGTCCGCCGGAAACCTCGACCCAGGCGCCGTCGGAGGCCGGCGCCTCGCGCCCGGGCCGCGGCGTCTCCCGGCGCTCGCCCTCCGGACGGTCGGCCGGCCGATCCGCCACCGCGGATGCCTTGCCGCGCAGCCGCGCCAGCAGCTCCGGCGGGCCGAACTTCCATACCGCGGTGGCGACCAGGCCGAGCCCGATCAGGAAGAGCAGCAGCTTGCCGAACGGCGTCAACTTCATCGTCGCGATCCTCCGGAGCCCCGTCGAGCGAGTGAATTCGGACCTCTAGTGTAGCGGACCCGGCCCGGCAGCGGCGGACGGGCGCCGACCCGAGGTCCGCTGCTCGTCCCGCCGGCCGGCGGTCGACTCCGGAGGATTCGCCGCCCGGATCTCCCCTTCCCGCCCGGCGCTTCGATGCCACTGCCTGTCGAGAGGACAGGATCGGTGTCACGGACCGACAAGGAAGTCAGCGAACAGCAAGGAGAAGCTGCAATGTCGAAGTCGAGCTGGGCCCGGAATGCGTTCGGATGGATCACCCTGTCGCTGTGTGCGGCGCTGCCGCTCGGCGCGACGACCGTCGTGCCGCTCAGCGACGAGGCGCTGGTCGACTCGGCGCCGCTGGTCGTCTTCGCGCGGGTCGAGGGCAAGCTCCCGGCGCTCACCGCGCGGCCGTCCACCGACTGGCTGATCACCGTCGAGCGGGTACTCAAGGGAGAGCTCCCGGCCGGCGCGATCGTCGTCCGCACCCCCGGCGGCAACGGGGCCGACGGTAGCTGGATGCACGTCTTCGGTGCCCCCTCCTTCCGCCGCACCGAACGCGTCCTGCTCTTCCTGCGCCCCGACAGCAGCGAGCGCTTCGCGGTCGTCCACCTCGGCCAGGGTGCCTTCCACCTGGCGCGCGCCGGCGGGCGCGACTGGGCGGTGCGCGACCAGAGCGAGGTGGCCGGCCCGGCCCGCCGACGAACCGGCGCCGCCGCCCGGCGGGTGCGCGAGGCCGGGCTCTTCGCTGACTGGATCGAGGACCGCGCCGCCGCCGCCGTGCGTCCGCGCGACTACTGGTCGACGCCGAATCGGCGCGGTCTGCGTGCCCTCACCCGCGCCTTCTCGCTGCTCAGCTCGGGCGGCGTCTACTTCCGCTGGTTCGAGTTCGACGCCGGGCAGCCTGTCCCCTGGCACAGCCACGGCAGGCAGCCGCATTTCGCCGACGGCGGCACGCGCGAGATCCAGCGCGCCATGGCCGGATGGAACGGCGAAAAGCAAACGCCGATCGCCTTTTCCCTCGTTTCGACCGCCGGCCCCTCGGCCCCCTACGCGACTCGCGACCGGACCAACGTCGTCCTGTTCGAAGACCCGCACGGGGACATCGACCCGTTCGACTGCGAGCGCGGCGGCTCGCTGGCAATTGGCGGCGTCAAGGGGCAGGGGAGCGCGCCGTTCGGGGGCCGCACCTACTACCGGATCACCGAGGCGGACGTGGTGGTCAACTCGGGCATCGAATGCTCGATCGCCCGCTCGACCAACCGCCACCGCTACCTCGAGGAGTTGCTGGCGCACGAGTTCGGGCACGCACTCGGCATCGGCCACTCGAGCGAGAACGACTACGAGAGCAACCCGCGGCTGCGCGAGGCGCTGATGTACAAGTACTTGCGCCGCGACCCGGTGGGCGCCCGGCTGTGGGCCGACGACCAGGCTGCGGCGCGTTCGCTCTACAAGGCCGGCGGCGCGCCGCCGCCCTCTCCCAGCGGTTGCCCGGCCGACACCCTTTGCCTGCAGGGCGGCCGTTTTCGCGTCACCGCGACCTGGGAGAACCAGTTCAACGGCACCTCGGGGACGGCGCGTGTGCCGCGCCGCAACCCGGCGCTGCCCGCCTCGTTCCACAATCTCTCGGGGTTCTTCTACTTCGACAGCCCGAGCAACTTCGAGATGATCGTCAAGGTGCTCGACTTCGGCGACGTGGTCAAGGTCTTCTACGGCCAGCTGACCAACCTGCGCTTCACCCTCGAGGTCACCGACGCGCTGACTGCGCAGACCAGGACCTACCGCAACACCGCCGGCGACTGCGGCGGCTTCGACGATGCCGGGTTCCCGTCGGCCGCCGTGCGGACGATCTCGAAAGGGGTCACGGCCCACACCGGCGGCTCCGTCCAGGGCAGCTGCCGGGCGGACGGCGACACGCTCTGCCTGCATGGCAGCCGCTTCGCGGTCGAGATGAGCTGGCGCAACCAGTTCGACGGCAGCAGCGGCCGGGGCATCGCGACGCGGCTGTCCGACCTGACCGGCGCCTTCGGCTTCACCAACCCGGCCAATCTCGAGACGCTGGTCAAGGTGCTCGAGTTCCCCGACCGCTTCCTCGTCCTCTACGGGGCGCTGTCGAACCTCGAGTACACCCTCTCGCTGCGCGACACGGTGACCGGGCGCACCGAGACCTACCAGAACCCGGCCGGCCGCTTCTGCGGCGGCCTCGACGAGTCGGCGTTCTGAGTGGCGAGGCGCCGCACCGTCACCGCTGCGGCGGCGAGTCGCTCAGATCTCGAACGGCACGCGCCCGGCGCTGACCGTGCGCCGCTGCTCGGAAGCGAGGCCGAGCCGGATCGCGGATAGATCGTTCATTCTGGTGAGCAGGCCAGCGACGGGGTGACGATGAAGGTCCCGCTGGGCGGCGACGTCCGCGGCCGTCGTCGGCAAGCCCGGACCGAGCTCGAGTGGCTCGAAGTTCGGAGACGAGCGCTTCGTTTCGGTCGACGAGGCCATGGCGCTCGAAAGATTCTCTCAGGCCGGCGCGGGGCTGGCCGCCGCTGTCCGGGCCGCTCCTTCCCCCTCGAGCAGCGCGAAGGCGGCCTCGATCTCGGAGTGGCTGCCCACCAGCACGAGGTCGTCGCCCGCCTCGAGGCGGTAGTCGGCCGGCGGGTTGGTGCGCGACTGCTCGCCGCGCACCACCGCGATGGCCGAGGCGCCGGTCCTGCGGCGCAGGTCGAGCTCGCCGAGCGTGCAGCCGGCGGCCGGGCTCTCCGGGTCGATGCGCGCCACCTCGGTGGTGCCCGCCGCCAGCGCGTCGAGCACCGCCGCCGAAACCCGTGACCCGGTCGCCGGGGCGCGCAGCATCCGGTAGTCCTCGCCGCGCAGCACGCGGATCTGGGCGCGCACGACGTTGCGCGGCACGCGGTAGGTCTCGAGCACGCGGGTGAAGATCTCGATCGAACTCTCGAACTCCTCGGCGATCACCTCGTCGGCACCGGCGGCGCGCAGCCGTTCGATCTCGGCGACCAGGCGCGTGCGCACCAGCAGGTGGAGGCGCGGCGCCAGGGCGCGGGCGACCGCCAGCGTCCGCCGCGTCCCCTCGGGGTCGGAGATGGCGAGCACCGCCAGGCGGGCACGGGGGACGCCCGCGGCGCGCAGGATCTCCGCCCGGGTGGCGTCGCCGAACAGGATCGGCTCGCCGGCGAGCTTGCCGCGGGCGACGATCTCGGCATCCGCCTCGATCACCTGGTAGGCGATGCGTGCCTCGGCGAGCACCCGCGCCAGGGTCCGCCCGCCGGTGCCGAAGCCGACGATCACCACGTGGTCGCAGAGCTCGGCGGGTGGCGGCTGGCCCGCAAGGGTCGCCCGCCGGTCGAGCCAGTTCGCCAGCGGCGCCGGCAGGCGGTCGGCCAGCCACGGTGCCGCGGCGAGCAGACCCGGCGTGGCGAGCAGGGTGAGCGCCGCCGCGGCGATGACCACGGCGTGCAGCTCGGCATCGAGCAGCCCGAGACCGCGCGCCGCCGCGGCCACCACGAAGGAGAACTCGCCGATCTGCGCCAGCGCGAAGCCGACCAGGGCCGCGATGCGCGAGGTGAAACCGACGGTGCGCACGGCGATCACCGCGGTCGCCACCTTGATCGCCACCAGCGCGGCTACGAAGGCGAGGATCTGCGGCCCCCGTTCGAGCGCGGCTGGCAGATCGACCAGCATGCCGATCGAGACGAAGAAGACGCTGGCGAACAGGTCGCGGAACGGTTCGACGTCGGCCACCACCTGCGAGCGGTAGTCGGACTCGGCCACCAGCAGGCCGGCGACGAAGGCGCCGAGGGCGAGCGAGAAGCCGAGCTTCTCGGTCAGCAGCGCCAGCCCGAGGCAGGAGAAGAGCGCGCCGAACAGGAAGACCTCGCGTGCCCGCGTGCGCGCCACCCGCTCGAGCAGGTGGGGCAGCAGCCGGCGCGCCGCGGCGAAGACGATGGCGCCCGCGAGGGCGGCGATCGCCAGGCGGCGGAACTCGGCCAGCGGCTCGCCGCCGCGCGCGGCGAGCAGCGGCAGGACCACCAGCATCGGCACCAGCATCACGTCCTGGAAGAGCAGGATGCCGAGCGCCGTGCGACCCTGCGGCGACTCGAGCTCGCGCCGGTCGCGGTAGAGCTTGAGCACGATGGCGGTGCTCGACGGGGCGGCGATGAAGCCGAGCACCAGCGCCGCCGTCCAGGAGAAGCCGGCGAGGCGCGCGGCGGCGGCGGCGAGGGCGAGGGTGGCGAAGGTCTGGATCGAGCCGCCGACCCAGAAGGTGCGCGCCAGCTCCTTGAGCCGCGACAGCGACATCTCGAGGCCGATGGTGAAGAGGAGGAAGACGACGCCGATTTCGGCCGAGACCTCGACCGCCACCGGGTCGGCGATCCACCCCAGCCCGGACGGGCCGATCAGCGCCCCGGTCACCAGCAGGCCGACGATCGGTGGCAGGCGAAGCCGGTGGCTGGCGAGCACCACGACCACCGCGGCGCCGAGCAGGATCGTCGCCTGGAGCAGCAACTCTACGAGGACCGGAGAGGTCACGCTGCCGGCAGTCTAGCGCCCCGGGTGCCCGGCGGTGCGGCGAGGTGCTGCGGCGAGGTGCCAGCCTCTTGGGCTCGTGGGCTCCCGCTCTCTGCGCAGCCGCTACGAAGTGCCGCTCCGGCGTGCAAGCCGTCGAACGCTTCCGGAGGCACAGCAGAGTGCCGGGTCGGCCGCCGCGCCGACCCGTGCGGGGACGGCGGAGAGATCAGCGGGCCGACTTGTCGCAGGCTGGCGGAGCCGGTCGGGGCTCGCCGCCCGGTACACCCGTAGCTCTGGCCCGCGACTCGAAGGCCTTCCGGAAGTCGTGCAGGTCGTCGGCGCGTTGTCGTTCCACCGACTTGCGGGCTCGTAGCTTGCGGTCGGCCGAACGCTCCAGCTGCCGCCGCACCCACCACCCGGCGGCCAGTACGAGCACCACCGCTATTGCGGTCAGGGTCATTCCGTTCATCGCTCTGGACTCTCCCTCCTCACGCCTTCGGACCGTCCGCGGCCAGAGACGTCTCTGGGTGCAGGGCAAACCTCGGCCGAGCGGCGGGAGGTCCCGAAACATGCGCCGAAAAATGCGCGTGGTGGCGTTGCTGTGAAGGAAATCAGGCGAGGAACTCTTGCTGCAGGTCCGGCACGCACCCCCGTCCCAGCCACCTTAGCACCCTTCACGAGGTGCCACCCTCCTGGCAACGCGAGGTGGAGGGGGGGAGATTCCGTCTTCTCTTTGGCATGAGCCGAAGACTCCGTTTCGTACCGCCCGGTTCCCTGGTCGAGGTGACGTGCCGCACCGTTCAAGGGCGATTCCTGCTGACGCCCACGCCGCTGATCTCTGACCTCATCCGCGGAGTGCTCGCCCGAGCGGTGCGCCTGTACCCCGTCGAGATCCATGCCTTCTGCTTCCTCTCCAACCACTTCCACCTGCTGCTCACCGTCCCGGGCGCGGATCGGCTGGCCGCCTTCATGAACTACCTCAACTCGAACCTCGCCCGCGAGGTCGGTCGCCAGGTGCAGTGGCGGGAGAAGTTCTGGGGCCGGCGCTATCAGGCGGTTCTGGTCTCGGACGAGCCGACCTCGCAAATCGAGCGCTTGCTTTACATTTTGCGACACGGCTGCAAAGAGAACCTCGTCCGACATCCGGCCGATTGGCCCGGCGCGAGCTCGACCGAGGCCCTGCTGGCGGGAGGGTCCATCCGTGGCACCTGGTTCGATCGGACGAGAGAGTACCGGATGCGGAGACGCGGGCGAGCAGCACCGCGAGTGCAGTTCAGCGCTGTAGAAACGCTCGAACTCGCGCCCCTGCCCTGCTGGCGCGACCTGCCGCCAGAGCTTCATCGCTGCCGATGCGCCGAGCTGGTCGCTCGCGTCGAATCCGAGACGGCGCACCAAATCCGGACCTCCGGCCGCGAGCCACTCGGGCGATCCCGGATACTCCGGCAGGACCCGCACCTTCTGCCGAATCGTCCGAAGAAGAGCTCAACTCCGCTCGTCCACGCCAGCTCCTCGGCGGTGCGAAAGCAAGTGCGCTGGCGCTACCGGAACTTCGCCGATGCATTTCGGCGGGCGGCGGACCGACTGCGACTCGGCCCGATAGCGGCCGCCGAGGCCCTCCTGCTGTTCCCGCCAGGTTCGTTTCCGCCACCTGGACGCTACGTCGCCTGCGGAAATCCCGCCCCCGGATAGCCGGCGTCGGAACTCTCGAGCCGACCCGGACGCACCGCGGACCGCCCGACCGTGTCCGGGCCCGGCCGCAGGACCCTCCGCGCAGCCGTACCGTGAAGCCGGACGGCTGAAAGCCAGGACTGCCACCGGCCGAGGCGTCCGATCGAGACGGTCACCACGCCTCTGCCCGTGACGTGAGTGCTCGGTCCTCACCCCTGAACCTCCTCGCGCTGCCTGTCGGCGGGCCAAGAGGCTGGCACCCGATCGATCCGGCGCCTGGTCGAAGACGGACCGAGCGGTCCGAACGACCCGATGCCCTAGAATCCCGGGCCGGACCAGTTGTCACGCACGCTCCAGGGAGGGACCATGGCGAAGGGGGGCTCCGGAGGCTGCCTGCGAGGGATCCTGATCGGCTGCGGCGTCGTGTTTCTGCTCGTCGTGGTCGGCATCGCCGGCATCGCGATGAACTTCGACGCCATCCGGCAGTCGGGCTGGTACCGCTCGATCGCCGACAAGGCGACGAGCGCCAGGGCCGACGTCGAGAGCGCGCTGAAGGTGCGTTCGGAGCTGCTGGCGATCTACCCGGCGACCCAGCTCGGCGCCAACGTCCAGTTCTCCTCGACCAACGGCGTCTCGGACAAGCGCCTGGTCCTCACGTTCGTCGATCCGGCCTTTACCTTGCCCGAAGGGCGCAGCGCCACCGAAGCCCTCGCCCGCAGGATCGCCACCGACGCTGCGCGCCGCTTCAACCGCAGCGAGCGCTTCAACACCATCGTCGTCGAGCTCGCCCGCTCGTCCGGCGCGGCGACGACCGCCGAGTCCTACGCCTTCGCCGTTGCCGACCTGCTGGCGCCGGCGGCAGGAACCGGCGGCGAACCGGAACAGCCCTAGCGACGCTCTCCTAGCGTCGCGGCGACCGACGGATCGAGCGCAACACGAGGGCCGCCCTCGCGGGCGGCCCTCGGTTCGAAGCGTGGGGTGAAGCGGCGGTCTACTGCGACTCGGCGCTCCAGCGGACGGTCGAGCCCATGCCGAAGCCATCGGCGAAGATCAGGTCGACACACTGGGCCGGCAGGTCGAAGGCTTCGACACCGTCGCTGCGGTTGCTGCTCGAGCCCTGGCTGGCGGAGAAGCCGAGCCCGCGCACGGCGAAGGCCTCCCAGATGTCGCAGGAGTTGTCGCCCTCGTAGTTGGCGGCATCGGCGGCGAGGATCGCGTTGCGGCCGTCGACGAACCCCGGCGAGCAGGGCTGGAGCTTCATGCCGTCGATCGACAGTTGGAACGCCAGGTTGTTGCCGCCGCTGCCGTTATAGATGTCCGGGTCGTAACCGTAGACGTCGACCAGCTCCCAGTACATCTGCCAGAGCATGGTCGCCCAGATCGAGCCGATGCCGTGCGGCTGCGGGTTGGCCGGATCCGCGACGTCGGCGTAAGTGAACGGATTGACGTTGAAGTCGGTGTTGTACGGGAACCGGCGGATGCCGACGCCGCTCACCGGGCTCTCGAAGATCGCGTACGTGCCGATCGGCCGCGAGGTCGTGGCTGTGTCGGCGGGGTCGGCGTGGAGGAAGAGCGTCATCCAGTCGCTCCAGCCCTCGCCCATCTGCTCGGCGTTCTGGAGGCAGCCGGACTGCGCCGGGCCTCCGGTCAGACGGTTCGAGACGCCGTGGCCGTATTCGTGGGCGATGATGCCGTTGTCGAGGTCGCTGTCGCGATTCGGACCGACGGCCTGTGTCGAGTCCATCGTCGCGTTCAGGCCGGTGAGGTTGGCCACGAAGAGGTTGCCGTTGGACAGGCCGACCGAGTTCATCGGGATGACCGAGAGGTTGCCGTTGGCGCCGGGTCCCATCGCCACCACGCCGTCGCCCTGGGTGTTGATCAGGATCACGCCGAGGGCGCCGGCGTTCTGGGCGTTGACGGCCTTCGTCCCGAACTCGCACTGGCCGCGCCGCAGCAGCGCGATGTTGCCGGCCACGCCTGGCCAGACCGGAGCGACGCAGAGCGTGTTGCCGTCGTTGCAGCAGCCGTCGTCGGTTACCGTGCCCGAACCGTCATTGACCAGTACGACGTTGTGGGTGATGTTGTAGGACTGCGGACCGTACGACGCCGTGCCGGCCTGGTAAACGCCCGCGGCCGGCGCCGGAGCGTTGATCTCGAGCCCGAGCGGCGCCGTCCAGACGAACATCTGCATGCGCGGGTTCAGGCCGTCGCCCGGCGTCGAGAAGTTGGCGTTGTTGGTGCCGGAGCCGTCCTGGGCGTCGGCGTTGACCGAGTCGCTGCCGAGGCCCCCGCGCCCGTAGTTGTTCTCCTGGAAGTTGCCCGACGCCTCGTCGAATCCGTACTGGTAGAAGACATCGTGCACGATGTTGTTCCAGTAGTAGAGATTGACCACCGCCGCATCGCGATAATCCGCCGGCTGCTGCGTCGACAAGTCGAGGCCGGGCTGGAAGATCAGGCTGCCGCCGCCGTCGGGCTGACTGCCCGCGTCGCACGCATTGTTGGCGTCGGCGTCGACGCAGGCGTTGACGTTGTTGCCGCTGGTCAGCGTGGTCTCTGCGCCGGCAACGCCGTTGAGGTCGTGCCAGCCGTACGGCGAAGCTCCTGTGCCGGGGTCGGTGCCGCCCGCGACGTGCGGGTCGACCTCGTCCGAGCGCACGCCGTCGTCCGGCGACTCCTTGGGCGAAGCGAAGACGCGGTAGGTCGCGTCGTTGGTCCAGTTGTGGCGGCCGAGCACGACGCCGCTCTCGGCGTCGACCCAGAAGTTCCACCAGTCGGGCGAAGTCGGGCTCTGGATCGACAGGTTCCAGGCGAGGCGGATCCGGTCGCTCTCGGGCAGTCGGTAATAGGCGAGCTCGACCGGGATCGGTTCTCCGGAAACCGCCTCGTTGGCGAACACCGCGCCGAGCTCGACGCCCGGGCGGGTCTCGACGACGTCGAGCGTCGTCACCGGCCGCTGGCCGACGCTCCGGGCGGCGGCATCGATCGCCTCCTCGGGCGTGATCAGCGGATCGCTGCGCAGCTGGCTCGCCACCTCGGCGAGCCCCGCGACCGCGCGACCGGTGACCTGGAAGACCCGGCCTTGGCGGTCGACGTGGACGCCGAACTCGGAGCCGTCTACGCGCAGACCGTGGATCGACTGCTTCAGGTAGACGTGGGTGACGCCGTTGTGCGCCGTGCGCACTTCGTCGGTCACCACTGCCTCCGCGAGATCGGCCGCCGACGCCCCGACCGCTGCGGCATCCGCGGCGAGGTAGGTGAGGGCGATCTGGCGGGCCGGCGCTTCGGACGGTGGTGTGCGGAAGTCGGACTTCGCGACACCGGCGACAGCGAGCGCGGGGACGAGGAAGCCGACGACGAAAAGGGTCGTGACTCCGAACCGGGTGTGGGCTCTCCGGGCCATGCGGACCTCCTTCTGGACTGAGGGTCGTCCGGGGACGATACAGCCAGTGGCGGCGAGCCGCAAATCGTCCCGCCCGCCGCCCCGGGTGGTCTCCCGGACGGCCACGGGGGACGCGGGGGTCAGTCCTGCGAGGAGGGGGACGCGAACCCCGCCCCCAGCCACAGCGGCAGGTGCGCCACCGAGTCGAGGCAGGCGAGCGGGCGTTCGGCTTCGAGCAGCTCGCGGGAGTGGCCGCCGGTGAGCACGCCGATGCCGCCGCAGCCGGCGTTGGCGGCCATCTGCAGGTCCCAGGCGGTGTCGCCGATCATCAGCGCCGAGGCAGAGCGCACGCCGAGCTCGTCGAAGAGCTGCAGCAGCATCCCCGGTGCCGGCTTGGAGGGCGCTTCGCTGACCGTGCGCGAAGCGTGGACGAAGCGACGCAGCCCCGTCTGGTCGAGCTCGCGCTCGAGGCCGGCGCGGCTCTTGGCGGTGGCGATGGCGACGAAGTAGCCCTCGGCATGAAGCTGCTCGACCGTCTCGGCCGCACCGGCGAGCAGCGTCGAGCGCCCTTTGAACTCGGCCAGCCAGCGCCGCCGGTAGGCCTCGGCGACCCGCTCGAACAGCGGCAGATCGCCGTGCGGGAAGAAGCGCTCCATCGTCTGGATCAGGCCGAGACCGATCGATTCGCGGATCCGCTCGGCCGGGGGCTTGGGCGCCTCCGGCACGTCTTCGAGCGCCGCCAGTGTGCACTCGACAATGGTGCCGATCGAGTCCATCAGGGTGCCGTCCCAGTCGAAGACGACGAGGCGAAAGGGGCGGTCGGGAGCGGCTAGCGGTTCAGCCATGCGCAGGGATCTTCGCCGCCGGGCAGCGACAGTCTCGAAATCCTATCAATTGAAGTCCCTTCCAGGCCCATCCAGGGACACACAAATGGGACACACAAAAACGGGGATACGAGAGGACTCTCTGGAGAACCGTCCTTGCGACTCCTCGACCGGGCGGCGAGCTCGCCCCGGCAGAACGGTCGTTTGTGTGTCCCATTTGTGTGTCCCTGGATGGGCCTGGAAGGGACTTCAATTGATAGGATTTCGAGACTGTCGCTGCCCGGCGGCGAAGATCCC